>CANFSO010000038.1 GCA_947449895.1 Comamonadaceae bacterium | reverse complement strand
TCGACGCGCCAGCGCAGCCCGCAAAGCCCCAGCCACCCGCAGCGCCTAAACCCCCCACGCCGACAAAGCCACCCCCAGCGCATGTCAGGCAAACTGCCCTGCCCGTAGCGGCACCCGTACAACCCTTGGCCGTTGCGGCCCCGGCTGCGCAGGCCACTGTGCAAGCAGCGCCTGCGGTACTGCCGTCAGCGAAGCCAACGGCACCCGCGCAAGCCGCACATGTGCCAGCAGCCCCAGCAGCAGCAGTGGTGCAACAGCCCTCTAGCAACGCCGACTACCTGCAAAATCCAAAACCCAACTACCCGTCGCTGAGCGCGCGCTTGGGCGAAACCGGCAGGTCTGTCTACAAAGTATGGATTGGCGTTGACGGCAAACCGCAACGCGCCGAACTGGTCAGCTCGAGTGGCTTCCCGCGCCTCGACAAAGCCGCTTACGACACCGTCATGGCTTGGCGCTATGTGCCGGGCATGCGCAACGGCGTGGCCGAAACCATGGCCGTCAACGTCCCGATTCATTGGGAACTGCGCAGTTAACTGAGCTGCCCAGCCCTGCCCACATTTCAAAATCCCGCAACCGGAGAACTGCTTCATGAATTCCCAATTTGGCCTGGCCAGCGTCTGGTCGCAAGGCGACATCGTCATCAGATCGGTCGCTGTGCTGCTGCTGCTGATGTCTCTGGCCTCCTGGATGGTCATCATCATCAAGTCCTTGGACTTGCTGCGTTACAAAAAAATTGCTCGCCATGCAGACGGTTTTTGGCACGCTAAAGACTTGGCTGCCGGCTTGGCCAGTCTGGGTTCAGACCCGACCAACCCTTATCGTCAGATGGTTGAACAAGGCTGCGAAGCCACCACCCACCACCGCGACACGCCAACCCAGTTGCGCGACACGCTAGACAAGAGCGACTGGGTCTCGCGCAGCCTGAGCCAAGCCATCGACGAGTTCACCACCCATTTGCAGTCGGGCATGGCGGTACTCGCCTCGGTCGGCTCCACCGCACCGTTTGTCGGCTTGTTCGGCACGGTCTGGGGGATTTACCACGCGCTGCTGTCGATTGGTGCAGCCGGTGCGGCCACCATCGACAAAGTGGCTGGCCCAGTGGGCGAAGCGCTCATCATGACGGCGCTGGGTCTGGCCGTCGCCATTCCGGCCGTGCTCGGCTACAACGCCTTGGTGCGCGGCAACAAGGGCGTGCTGCACAAGGTCAACCGCTTTGCACATGACCTGCACGCTTACTTTGTGACCGGGGCGCGCGTCAGCGCCGGCAGTCCCGCCAAGATGCCGCATGCAGCTGCCCTGACAAAAGCCTGAGCGAGAACACAGCATGGCCTTTGGAACCCAAGACAACACCGACGAGGTGATGAACGAAATCAACATGACGCCGCTGGTCGATGTGATGCTGGTGCTGCTCATCATCTTCATCATCACTGTGCCGGTCATGAAGCATTCAGTGAACATTGAACTGCCTATCGCCAGCAACGAAGTGCAAATCACCAAGCCCGAAACACTGCGACTCAGCGTCGACGCGCAGGGTCAGTATTTCTTGAACGAGACGCCGGTTGCCGACAATGATCTGGCACCCCAACTGAAAGCGGCTGCGGCAAAAAACCCGCAGCCCGATGTGCATATTCGGGGTGACAAGGCCGTGCGCTACGAGCGCGTGGCCCAAGCCATGGCGGCGGCCCAACAGGCCGGCTTGCGCAAGATAGGCTTCATCACCGAACCGAAGAATTAAGTCCTAGAAGTCACCTTCACAGACCGAGGGCGGCAATGCCCGCACGAGCCACCTGCGCGTCTTCATTGGACTTCACACCGCTAACGCCCACAGCGCCCAAGCAAACGCCGTCTTTCATGATGGGAACGCCGCCCTCGAGAAAACCTTTCAAGTAAGGCGCGCTCAAAAATGAGATGCGGCCGCCGTTGATCACGTCTTCATAAACCTTGCTCTCACGCCGACCCATGGCGGCTGTGTTGGCTTTAGCCGGGGCTATGTGTGAAGAAATAGGTGGAGCGCCATCCAAACGGGCCAGGTGCAACAGATGACCGCCGTCATCAACAATAGCAATGGTCACAGCCCACTTGTTCTTCAGGGCTTCAGCTTCCGCAGCGGCAGCGATTTTCTTGACATCTGCGAGGTCGAGAACGGACTTGGTTTGCATATTATTTCCCTTGTTATTCGAAAATCTCAAGCATACGCAGATTTTTCAACTGCCAAGAGGGGACTTGCCCCCACCTAGGTTGAAAGAACCCTTACAAATAGTAGGCAGAGAGTTTAAGAAAATTTTCAAAAAGCGGCCGAAGTCTTTAGAATGAAATGAGTCTGCTCTTTTTCAGAGCCTTCTGTAATTGAACGAGGAAACACTTCATGAACGACAAAATTCAAGACTATAGCTACGGCTACCAGCCGACGAGCTTGGAGCGAAACCGGGTTCTGCGCAACACGTATTGGCTGCTGGCACTGAGCATGTTGCCTACCGTACTGGGCGCCTGGATGGGCGTTGCCACGGGCATCACAACCAACTTGGGCGGCGGCTTGGGATTGGTGGTCTTCTTAGGTGGTGCTTTTGGCTTCATGTACGCCATTGAGAAAACCAAAAATTCGTCCGCCGGCGTGCCTGTGTTGCTGGCCTTCACCTTCTTCATGGGCCTGATGCTGTCACGCATGATCGCCATGGTGCTGGGTTTTAAAAACGGCACGGATCTGATCATGACCGCTTTCGGCGGCACGGCCGGCGTCTTCTTTTTGATGGCCACACTCTCCACCGTCATCAAGCGTGACCTCTCCGGCATGGGCAAGTGGCTCACCGTGGGCGCTGTGGTGCTGATGGTCGGCGCAGTCATCAACATGTTTGTCGCCTCATCGGCGGGCATGGTGGTCATCAGCATGATGGCGATTGGTATCTTCAGCGCTTTCATCTTGTATGACCTGAAGCGCATCATCGACGGCGGCGAGACCAACTACATCACCGCCACCATGGGCCTGTATCTGAGCATCTTTAACGTGTTCCAGAGCTTGCTGGCACTGCTTGGCATCTTCGGCGGCGAACGCGACTAAGGCTTTCATCAACTGGCTGCCTTCAGCTGACGAAAAAAGGGACCCTCGGGTCCCTTTTTTCATGGCCTTTTCAAAACACTCAGGGCCGTTCAAACACCGCCATCGACTCCACGTGCGCGGTGTGCGGGAACATGTTGACCACGCCCGCAGAGACGCAGCGGTAGCCGGCTTCGTTGACCAGCAGACCCGCATCGCGCGCCAAGGTGGCGGGGTTGCAGCTGACATAAACAATGCGCTTGGGCGCAGACCAGCCAGCCGGCGGTGTGACCGCTGGAATCGCGTGCACACCCGTGTCGATACCGTCTTCGTAGACCGTGGCCCGCACAGGCCCGAACGGGTGCAGCGCCACCAAGGCTTTGAACAGCTCAAACGCACCTTCACGCGGCGGGTCGACCAACCACTTGTCGGCTTGGCCGTCCTGCACCAGCAGAGCGGGCGTCATCTCAAACAGATTTCGCGCTACAAAGCGAGTCGGTGCCAGCGGAGCCAATCCGGCGGCCGGACGTGTGCTTTGGTTGCTCGTGTAATTGGCCTGTGAACGGGCGACCAGCACTTCGCTGCCTTCAATGCCCAGCACCTCGGCTGCATAGGTTGCGAGCGGCAACGTGAAGTTACCGAGTCCGCAAAACCAGTCAATCACGCGCTCAGTGGTTTGCACCTCCAACAAACGCAAGGCCCGCGCCACCAAGACGCGGTTGATGTAGGGATTGACCTGCGTGAAATCGGTCGGTTTGAAAGGCATGCTGACGCCGTAGTCCGGCAAGGCATAAGCGAGTTGCACATCGCCCTCTTGCACCGCGTCGAGCAGCTTGACGGTCTCCGGCCCCTTGGATTGCAGCCACCACTGCAGCCCCGGCCGCTCGGCGGCAAAGGCCCGCAGGCGCGCCAAATCAGCGTCGCTCAGCGGCTCCATGTGGCGCAGGACCATTGCAGTAATCGCCGGCGTGCCATCGCCCGGCGCGTCACCGCAAGCAAGTTCAATTTGCGGCAAGGTTTCGCGTGCTTCCATGCTGCCAATGAGTTCGCGCAGCGGCAGCAGCATCGCGCTGACATGCTTGGGCAACACATGGCATTCGCGAATGTCCGCCACATAAGTGCTCTTGCGCTCATGAAAGCCAACCAGCACCGTGCCTTTTTTGCGCACATAGCGCACCGACAAGCGGGCGCGGTAACGGTAGTTCCAAGCCGGGCCTTCAATCGCCCGCAAGATGCTCTCAGCGTGAACCTTGCCGATGTGCCACAAGTTGTCTTCCAGCACGCGCTGCTTCACGGCCACTTGTGCGGCTACGTGCAAGTGCTGCATCTTGCAGCCGCCACAGGCGCCCACATGCATGCCAAAGTGCGGGCAACCGGGCGTAACCCGCTGTGATGATTCGCGGTGAACCTCTGTCAGCGTGGCTTTTTCAAAGCTGGTTTTCTTGCGAAAAACATTCGCAGTGACCCGCTCAAAAGGCAAGGCACCTTCAATGAAAACCACCTTGCCATCAGCCCGGTGGGCAATGCCCTGGGCCTCCATGTCGAGCGACTCCACGTCTAAAAAATCAGGGGGATATTCGGGCGGCAAGGCCCAGATGAGTGTCTTTGTTTCTTCCGTCATGCCTGAATTGTCTCAGGTCGATGACCTGCCACGTTGCGCGGCACGTTCACGCGAGAAATTCAGTGCCAAGCGTCCAGATAGGCCCGCCAATGCGGCTCCATCGGCACCAGCTGATTCAAGCTCTCCTTGACCATCGCAATTTCCTGCTCGTACTCGGCTTCGAGCAGACCGCCGCGCATTTTTTGAAAGCGGCAATACATCAAATACGTGTTCATCACGTCGGTTTCGCAGTAGCGGCGAATCTCTTCCAGTTGGCCATTCAGATAGGCTGGATAGACCGCCGAGCCATCCATCCCGAGCTTGCCGGGAAAGCCGCAGAGCTTGGCCATGGCATCAAGCGGCGCATTGTTTTTGGGTTGGTACATCGCCAGCAAATCCATCAGGTCCAGGTGGCGCATGTGGTAGCGGCTGATGAAGTTGTTCCACTTGAATTCTCGGCTGTCGTGGTCGCCGCCCTCACCCATGTCCCAGTATTTGCTGGCCACCACGCCGTGCTTGAGGCCGCGGTAATGCAACACCGGCAAGTCAAAGCCGCCGCCGTTCCAACTGACCAACTGCGGCACGTGCTTTTCAACAGTGTTGAAAAAAGTCTGAATGAGCTTGCCTTCTTGGCTCACGCCGCCCGGCTCACGGTCAACAAAAGAATGGACCCGCAAGCCTTCTGCATTGCGAAAGACACAGCTGATGACCAAGATACGCTGCAAGTGCAGCGGCATGAAGTCGCTCTGGCCGCGTGCCTTGCGCTCACTCACGTAGTCGGCGTAGACCTCGGCATCACTGTGCTCTGCCGGAGCGCCTCGAAGGGCTCGCAGGCCGGCGATGTCTGGAATGGACTCAATGTCAAAAGCCAGAACCGGCCAGGCCATGTGTCAGCTCAGCCTAACTCAACGTGACGGCAGGTACTTGAGCGGATCCACCGGCTTGCCTTGCCGGCGAATCTCGAAGTGCAGCTTCACGCGGTCGGCGTCGCTGCTGCCCATCTCGGCAATTTTTTGGCCCTTGCGAACCGACTGGTCTTCTTTGACCAGCAGTGTCTGGTTGTGAGCATAAGCCGTCAGGTATGTGTTGTTGTGCTTCAAGATGATCAGGTTGCCGTAGCCACGCAAACCAGCACCGGAATAAACCACGCGCCCGTCAGCCGAGGCCAAAACAGCATCGCCAGCACGGCCAGCGATGTCGATGCCCTTGTTCTTGATTTCATCAAAGCCGGCCAGCTGAGCACCTTGGGCCGGCCAGAGCCAAGCCAAATCGTCATCGCCGCTACTTTGTGCTGGCACTGGCTGTTCCGTGCTCGCTTGCGGCGCAGCGTTGGCAGTCGGCTTGGCCGCGCTGACACCTTGCGCCGGCAAGGCTGTCGACACCGGTGCCTGACTTGTCACGGGACGGGCGACGACGCCAGGGGCACCAGGAGGTGGTACAACGCGCAGCACCTGACCGACTTCGATCTGGTTCGGGTTGTCAAGGGTGTTCCAGCGGGTGATATCGCGCCAGTTTTGTCCCGAATCAAGCCCAATGCGAATCAGTGTGTCGCCAGGTTTAACGGTGTAGAACCCAGGCTTGCCGGCATTCTCTGCACCAGGTAGCAAGGCGATTGGCTTGGCAGGCGCGGCCAAAGAAGGCGCGCCAGCCGATGTACGTGAGGTGCCGCGGTCTTCTACGGGAGCGCTGGTCAGTGAGCGCGATGTACAGCCCACCAGCAGTGTCAACAAAAGCGTGACAAAAACTGCCGGTAAGTTATTCAAACGCAAACGACCAACACGTGCGGGATGATTCATCAATTCAAGTCCTCAATCTTCAAAGCCCAACAAAGGCTCAATTACAACTCGGCCATAACGGCACAACGCTTCAGGATAAAGACTCACCTACAGCTCAGTTGGTTCCTGATTTTAGAGGCACAAAGTGAACAGCCTCCAGCACGGCCTGACGAATCCCTTGCGCCGTTTTATCTATCACCACCAACGCTTGTTGCCCGGTGGCAGTTTGCATAGGTGCCACAAGCCGGCCACCGACCGCCAGTTGCTCGATCCAGGCCGGCGGAATGGCCTCACCACCCGCCGCTGCGATGATGGCGGCATAGGGCGCGCCCTTGGCAAAACCGTCCATGCCGTCGCCAAACAAAAGGTGCACATTGGCCAGCCGGAAATGCCTGAGGTTTTCGCGGGCTTTTTCATGCAAGCCGCGCAAGCGCTCAATGCTGTACACCTCGTTGGCCAAGTGACTCAGCACAGCCGCCTGATAACCGCAGCCGGTGCCGATTTCAAGCACGCGGCCCAAGCGCTCGCCACTGCCCTTGCCTTCCCGCAGCAACTCAAGCATGCGCGCCACCACGTTGGGCTTGGAGATGGTCTGCCCGAGGCCGATCGGCAGGCTAGTGTCTTCATAGGCCTGATTGGCCAACGCGGTATCCACAAAGCGATGCCGCTCGACCTGCCCCATGGCGGCTAGCACGGCAGCGTCTTGCACGCCTTGCTTGGCCAACTTCTCAACCATGCGGCTGCGCACGGTCTGGGAGTCTAGACCGACGCCGGCCGGGATGGGCTTTTGCGAGCCGACAACCGAATTTTTGAGCGCTAAAGGTTTGAACGCATTGACCGGGTTCGCGGTTCTTCTGCTGGCCGATGGCACGCCAGCGTTGGCAGGCAGCCTCACCGGAAAACTCGGTCGCTTGTCACCCGCCGCAGCTTCAGGTCGCTCAGTCGCTTTCATGGTTGGCCCTGAGTCAAGCGTGCGGCCGTTTGTGCCCAGTAGGGCAAGCGCTCGTGGTCGGTCAGATCTACCTGCAGCGGTGTGATGCACACGAAACCTTGTTTGGCGGCATGAAAGTCGGTGCCCTCGCCCTCATCTTTGGCCGGGCCGGCGCTGCCAATCCAATACATGGTTTCGCCACGCGGACTGGTTTGCGTGATGACGCGTTCAGCCGCATGACGACGCCCGAGCCGGGCCACCTTGACACCCTTGATCTGGTCATTTGGCAGATTCGGAATATTCACATTCAGCAGCCAAGGCGCTACCGTAGGCAGCCCGCCGTCGGCCAGCACTTCAATCGATGGCGCGAGCTGCAGTACCAGATCACGCGCTCGCTGGGCCGCCACATCAATGTGGGCCCAGCCTTTTTCTGTTTGAGAAAAGGCGATCGCCGGAATGCCGAAAAGATAACCCTCCATAGCGGCCCCCACCGTGCCCGAATAAATCGTGTCATCACCCATGTTGGCGCCGTTGTTGATGCCGGAAACCACGAGGTCAGGCCGGTAACCCAGCAAGCCGGTCAGGGCGATGTGCACGCAATCGGCCGGGGTGCCGTTGACGTAGCGAAAACCATTGGCCGCCTCGTGAACGTACAGCGGTGAATGCAGGGTCAGCGCGTTCGACTTGGCGCTGTTGTTTTGTTCCGGGGCGACGACTTCAACGTCTGCAATGGTCTTGAGGGCTTCGTACAGCGCCACGATGCCTGGCGCCTGATAGCCGTCGTCGTTGCAGATGAGTATTTTCATGAGGCTGATTCTACGGTCAGCCTTGCGCCGGGGATGTGGCGGACATCGCCTCGTTGTTCAATGAAATGCCCTCGTGCACGGCGACCATTTCAAGCGCTCGCTCAAACATAGCCCGAGCCGAACCCGAGACAGCTCGCAAGTAAGCATGCAAGTGCGCATCTTCCATGCTGTTGTTCAAGCAGTCTTGGCTGTATTGCTCAAAACTCGCCAGCTGCCCAATCAGCTCGGCGACATGCCGCGGGCATTCACACAAGATGCTGCTCGAAATACCGGCGACTCGGGCCAGCGTGGCATCCGAGTATTTGCGCGCAGGGATCAGGACTGTGGTGCCCAAACCGCCTACCGACGTTGACGCGTCCACCAGCAACACCGAACTGATCAGGTCAGACAATTCATAGTCGGACATCGGTTCCCTGCGTACCAAAACGCCCAACATTTTGAGCGCCTCGACCGCCACCAACTGCCCGTAGCTGTAAACGACGATGGTTTGCAAACTCGGGTAGCGCACCACCAAAGCTTCTACCTGCTCACGCGCGCTGTCGTTCAGTGTATTCACCTTGATCAGCAAGATCTTTGGTTGATCGCTGAAGTCAGCCAATGCGGCCTGCGCCAAGTCTTCAAACACATCAGTGACTTGAATCGAACGTGTCAAAAATCGAAGCGTGAAGTGGGGTGAAGTGATGCGGCTGGCGATGGCACTGTCGACCACCGCCATCGCCACTTTGTGGCCGCCGTATGACTGCTGCACATTCGCCGTTGCATTTTGCTGAGCCAGCAAGCGACTCAGACTGACGGTATCCAGATTGGCAATGGCGCTGATGCCATGCCCAGCATCGCAGAGCAGTTTTAGCTGGCCAGCTTTCACAGCATCAGCCTGACTGTAAAGACGATGCTGACCCGCACTTTTAGCAGGTGAGAACGCCCCGTAACGAATTTCCCAAACGCGCAAGGTCGTCACGGGAACGCCCGAAAGCGTGGCAACAGCGCCAATTCTGTAATTCGGCTCGTGCTGCGCATCAGATGATGATGATTCTGTTTTATTCATTCAATTTGAGTAGTATTTGAGTAGAATTTACGACAAAAAATCAAAATAGTCAAGAATATTTGGTGATTAATTCAATATTTGAGTAGCTTTAATTCGATAACTGTGAAATAGTCTACTCAACCAAACAAACAGCAAGATCATCATGATTTCCAAAAAAACCGTCAAGGCCATCGAGATTGCCACCGTTGTGGCCCGCTACAGCCCAGGACAACCCGTTCCGGCCCACGAAATCTCTGCGCTGCTTGGCTTGTCAATTTCATACATCGAAGTGACCTTGAGTGAGCTCAAAAATCACGCCATCGTGCGCGCCTACAAAGGCCCGGGTGGCGGCTACCAACTGGATGAAAAAAATCGCCCTGTGACTTTGTGGGACATTGTGAAAATTTTTGAATTGCCCGAGTCGAGCCCTCTGAAGTCATGCTCACAATCAATGCCCTTAGCTGGAATGGAAACCGAGATGCGTGAACGCATTCAAGACTTTTTCGAATCCCGCAGCCTCAGAGATCTGGCTCGACAAGCTAATTTACCGGCCCGTGAAAAAACCGAAGTCCGGAGTATTTTCAAACTCAAGCCCCTGCCCCAACGCGTCCCCATCCGCGTTGTGAACTCAGTTTTTGACTGGAAGATGTCAGCACTCGCCTGAGGCAAATTCCATGAAGGTCAGTTACGTCCTGCGCAACCACGCCGGAAAATCAAGAAAAATACCGATCGGTGAGTGCTGGCAATGGCACCATTTTGTCGAAGACGAAGCGCAAGCCAGTGCGGTGTTGGCCGATCTGAAAAAGAAAATCAGAGAGAACCGATTGCAGCTCGTCAACCTGTTCGTAGACAAGTTCAGCATCCGTGATTTTCAAAAACTAAAAGTCCAATTCACCTACAAAGGCGAAGTCCAATATGACGATCAGCTGTGCCCCAAACGAATCATCAACCAACACGAAGACGTGCCCGAGTAATGACCGACGCCTCACTGACAGCAAGCCCTGAGACGCCAGATGGTGGTGCTATGACCGTGATGTTCGACGGGGCTTGCCCGCTGTGCCGTCGCGAGGTCGGCTTGTACCGGGGCCTTGAACCTCTGCAACCATTGCAGTGGTTAGATGTCAGCGCAGAGACCACGACTTTTGCAGACCCCCAAGACCGATCTCGTTTTATGGCTCGCTTTCACGTGAAAAGGGCAGATGGCAAATTACTGAGTGGCGCCCAAGCCTTCGTGGCACTGTGGCTGCAATTGCCCGGCTGGCGCTGGTTAGGCCACGCGGCATCACTCCCAGGTATTACCGCGCTTTTAGAGCTGATCTACGTTGGTTTTTTGCGCATCCGACCAACACTACAGCGTGTAGTCGTGGCTTGTGAGCGAAGCTAGTCAGCCTTCAAGCGCAGGCCTCAGCTTTTTGTGAATGCGCCTGATCGTCGTCCAAGACGCCCACAGCACCAGCGGGATCATCGCCCCGGCAGCCATCTCTGGGTTAATGGGCAGGCCCATCGCCTTCAGGGCTTTGCCGCCGTACAGCAGCAGGCTCACCACGTAATATGAAATGGCCGCGATCGACAAGCCTTCAACGGTGGCTTGCAAGCGCAACTGCAACTCTTGTCCCCGTGTCAGCTTTTCCAACAGCTGCTGGTTTTGAACCTCTGTGGCAATGTCGACCCGCGTGCGCAGCAATGCGCTGGTCCGGGCCACCCGCTCTGACAACGAAGCTAGGCGCTGGGCCGCGGCAGCCACCGTGGCAATCGCGGGCGACAAACGGCGCTGCATGAAATCACCCATGGTCTGCGTGCCTGGAATGGCTTTCTCACGCAGCTCTGTGATCCGCTGCTCCACCAGACCGTCATAGGCCCGCGTTGCAGCAAAACGGTACACATGTTCCGCAGTGGCCCGCTCAACCCGTGCCGCCAGCGAAACCAGTGTGTCCAGCAGTTCCTGGTCGGCAGCAGCCTTGTTTTCAAGGCTCGCCATGATGTCGGCTAAAGCCGTTTCAGATTGGGTCAACATCGGCCCCAGTAGCTTGGCCACCGGCAGGCCCCGCAGCGCCATGAGCCGATAGGTCTCCAGTTCGAGCAGCCGCTGCGACACCCGACCAGCACGCGTCGCGCTCATGTCCGCAGGCGCCACCACCAGCATGCGCTCGAAGCCATCGGGCCGCAGCAAAAAGTCACTAACAGCCCATGAGTGACCGTTCTGCCCCAGCACTGAAGCCATCACGGACGCCTCACCGAGCCATGCTTTGGCCTTGATCAATGTTTCATCAAGAGCCTCCAAATCGCCATAAACCATCGACAACATAATGGCGGCGATCGTCCGACCCGGAATCTCTCGTAACCATTCTGGCGCTACCACCAAGGCCGGCAGCAAGTCCGGATTGGATGCACCAAAAAAAGCGTTCTCAGGCAGCGGCTGCACAATTGAGTAACGTGTGAACTCGGTGTGGCGCTCCCATTTGACGGTGTAACCGTCGAGGCGTAAGCGCAAAAAATTGGCCGCCAATGAATCCGTCGTCAGCATCGTCTGACCGGGCAAACGTCTAAGGTGCTCACACTCCTGCTCGCGGCTGATACCGTCGTTGAGAACAGCCACGTAAACCACGAGGGCTGGCAAACGAATCCGTGCAGTGGGGCGGGCATGGACTTCGTTGTGCAGCATACGGCGATGCGGATCATCCGGCGGCAGCATCGAGGCTGCAGCACTGACGACGAAAGGGGTCAGGGTTGAACTCATGGACAGATTGTGAGGGATTCCACGCGCCACTTAACGCCCAGCAGACCAAGCATAGACAATAAAGCTACTTGGTGTGTCCTTAGCCTCACTGTTTTAGTATTTTTAAGCGCATTACCTGTGACCCAATGACGTCCGCATTCCCCATCCCCTTCGCTTTTTCAATCCTGCTTTTGACCACTGGTCATGTATCTGCACAGGTGACACTCGCTACGCAAGTGCACGACAACACAATTCAAATATGCGCAGCAACGACAGACAATGCGGCCCGCCTTGATTGCTACGACCAATTGGCCGGTCTGACGGCAGCGAAATCGGCAACACCGGTAGCCCGAAAACTGCCCGATCGGATTGGCACAGTAGAAAAAAATGAACCCACGGCAAGCACCGAAATAGCCCGAACCGACGCCTGTCATGATGGTCAGTACAGCGTGTTGTCGCGTTTTTGGGAGCTTGAAAATGGCACTGATTGCGGTACCTTTCGGATTCGTGGCTACCGACCGCTGTCGATCTCCGTCGTCGGCTCCAACACGGTGAACGAGCAACCGAGTTCGAGCGCCGCCAACCACACAGCGGCGGCGCCAATCAATTACAGCAACTCAGAAACACGGCTGCAGTTGTCCATGCGAACCAAGGTAGCGCAAGGTCTGCTGACGCAGGGGGATTCCCAAGGCAAAGACTCCCTGTGGTTTTCGTACTCACAGCAGTCGTACTGGCAACTGTTCAGCAGCCATATCTCGCGCCCCTTTCGGACCACAGACCATGAGCCCGAAGTCATCTACGTCTACCCGACTGACGCGAAGCTGCCGTTTGACTGGCGCTTGCGTTACACCGGTGCTGGCTTGGTGCACCAATCCAACGGTCAAAGCCTGCCCTTGTCTCGCAGCTGGAACCGGGTCTACCTGATGGCGGGCGCTGAGTTAGACGACCGCTGGATGGTGCAAGCTCGGGTCTGGAAGCGCATCGCCGAAAACGCGGCCAGTGATGACAACCCGGGCATTGAAAACACCATCGGTCGGGGTGAATTGAAGACGATGTGGAACTTCAACCAACAACACACGTTCGGCGCCACTTGGCTCACGTCGTTACGACAACAAAGCAATGGCTCGATCCGCCTAGAGTGGCTGCGCAGCTTGGGCGCGCGCGACGATGGTGGCAAAAGCAACCTGCGCCTGCACACGCAGCTTTTCAGCGGCTACGGCGACAGCCTGATTGACTACAACCGCAAGCGGACTGTTTTCAGTGTCGGGCTGAGCCTGCTGGATTTTTAGGGCAAAGGGCAGAGGCCCCCGCTTACTCAGGCTGGATGCCGGCGTTCTTGATGATGCGACCCCAACGGTCTAACTCGGCCAACTGGAAACGGCCCAACTCTTCGGGTGAAGTCACCGCGACTTCCATGCCGTTTTGCTCGGCGAATCTGCGCAGCGGTTCTGCGGCCATAGCTCGGCGCGCCATCTCGTTCAGTCGAGCAACGATCGTTGCGGGGGTTCCGGCTGGTGCGTAAAGTGCATTCCAATGGTTGGCTTCGTAGCCAGCCAAACCAGCTTCGGAAATGGTGGGCACACCCGGTACAAGCGGCGAACGGGTCGGGCTGCTGACGCCCAAAGCGCGCAGTTTTCCAGCCTTCACTTGCGGCAAGCTGGTCGTCAAATCGACGATCATGAGGTCAGTCTGGCCACCGACCAGATCCATCACAGCCGCAGGGTTGGCCTTGTAGGGAACGTAGTTCAAGCGGGTGCCACTCATGTGTTGAAACAATTCAACCGCAACCCGAGCCGATGAACTTCCCGAGCCAAAGCTGAGTTTTCCGGGCTCCTTTTTTGCCAGTGCAATGAACTCCCCGACGGTCTGGGCTTTCACCGCTGGGTTCACCACCATCAGCATGTAGCCTTGCACCAGCCGTCCCACGGGGGCGAAATCCTTGATGGGGTCGTAGGGCAGTTTTTTAAGCAGATGCGGATTAGCCGCCTGCGTGGTGTTGGTGGTGATGAACAGCGTGTAGCCGTCGGGGGCGGCTCTCGCGGCAGCTTGTGCAGCGATACCGCCAAACGCACCCGCTTTGTTGTCGATGATGACGGGCTGTCCAGTTTCTTTGGTGATTTCCAAGCCCATGGCGCGGGCAAGACCGTCGGTCGTACTGCCCGGTGTGGAGCCGATGATGATCGTGATGGGTTTCACCGGGAATGACTGCGCACTCACCAGACCGGATAAGAATGCACTGAAAGCGAGGGTTGCAAGGCGTTTGAATTTCATTTTTTTGTCTCCTAGTGATGTCGCAAGCCGGGTTCTCAGTCGGCGGTCAATTTGTTGTCAATGATGATGCGTGCGTAGCGCTTGCGGTCGGTCGCGATGAGCTGTGCAAAATCGGCGGCTGTGCCGCCTTTGGCGATAGCACCCTGAGCCAGCAATTGCTGCTGAATGTCTGGCATCGCCACGGCCTGTAGCAGGCTTTTCGAGACCTTCTCAGCGATCTCTTTGGGCATACCTGCTGGCGCTAACAAGCCAATCCACGAACCCGACTCGGCACCCGTGATGCCGCTTTCTTGCAAAGTTGGAACGTCGGGCATCGCTGACACGCGGTTCTTGCTGGTGATGGCCAGCGCTTTGAGTTTGCCGGCCTTGATGAAGCCGGAAGTTTCCAGCACCGACGCAAAAATCATGTCGACGTTGCCCGACATCAGGTCGGTCATGGCCGCGCCACCGCCTTTGTAGGGAATGTGCAGAATTTTCGTGTTGGTGGCAATCTTGAAGGTCTCTGCCGAGAGGTGCGGCGAGCCGCCGTTGCCCGAGCTGGCGTAGGTCAGTTTGTCCGGCTGGGCCTTGGCCATGTCGACCAATTCCTTGACGTTTTTGACCGGCAAAGTGGCTGTGACGGCCAGCACGAAAGGCAGCTCTGCAAACTGACCCAGCGGCACAAATGAGGTGTCTGGGTTGTAGCTGAGCTTTTTGTAGAGCGTCGGGTTGATTGACTGCGTACCGACGTTGCCGATCAACAACGTGTAGCCGTCAGGCTTAGCGCGAGCGACCGCATCGAGACCGACGTTACCGCCGGCGCCACCTTTGTTGTCAATCAACACGGGTTGGCCCCAAACGATGGACAGGCGCTGCGCCAATATGCGCGCGCTGATGTCCGTCCCGCCACCAGGTGCAAACGGCACGACGATAGTCACTGGTTTACTCGGCCAAACAGTTTGGGCTTGCACGCTGGCAGCACCTGCACTGATGAGTAGCCAAGGCAGCGCTTGAAGGAGTCGTCGCTTATGGAAGTTGAATGGCTTGATTTTGAACATGCTTTGTCTCCTGTTTTGTTACTGCCAACTGTTGAAAAATGACGAACAAAATAACTTAAGTCGTCAAGCTTGTCGTCGGTTTATGTCCAGCAAACACTTCAGCCAGACTGCACAACACCATCTCACCCATGGCGGTACGCGTCTGCCACGTTGCGCTGGCGCGATGCGCCTGCAGTACAACGTTGTCCATGCCCTGCAGTTCAGCAGGAACATGCGGTTCATCAACAAAGACATCAAGCCCGGCTCCAGCGATGCGGCCCGCGCGCAAGGCCGCCACCAAGTCGGGTTCATTGACCAACCTGCCACGCGCGATGTTGATCAGGTATCCGTCTTGCCCTAACGCATCGAGCACGGCGGCGTTGATGATGCCCTCAGCCTTGTCTGCGGCGGCGGCAAGCACCAACGCGTCGCTGTCACGGGCCAGTTGCACCAGGTCGGCCACAAAAGTGTGTGGCACGTCGTCGATCGCCTTCAGGTCGGTGTAAAGAATGGGGCAACCAAAAGCAGCCGCACGGGTCGCTACAGCTCGGCCAACTCGCCCCATTCCAACAATGCCGAGGCGCATGCCGCTGAATCGACGAGCCAGAGGGATAGCACTGGGCTGTGGGTGCTTGACCCACTCACCTTCACGCACAAAGCGGTCGCCCGCACAAATGCCACGGCAGCAGGCCAGCAGCAGGCCAATGGCGAGATCAGCGACGTCTTCGGTGAGTGCGCCAAAGGTGCCCGTCACATGGATGCCCCGAGACCGGGCGTAGGCCAGGTCAACAGCATCAGTACCAACGCCATTGACGGCCACCACTTCCAGTGCAGGCAGTTGCGCCATCAGGGCTTGGGTTATGCCAGTGTGTCCCCCCGTGACAACGCCGCGAACAGCACTGCCGAACTCCCTGACGTAGGCTTCTTTATCGTCCTGCTCGTAGAGTCGGCGCACGGTGTAAAGCGCATTTAACTTTTCATTGACTGCGGGAATCAAAATCGGGCTGATTTGTAGGACGGTAGGTTTCATCATTTGAATTCCTTAACCACGACCGGCAAATGGCATGTTGCTGGCCATCACAGTCATGTTGAGTACGTTCGCGCTCAAAGGCAGGCCGGCAACATAACGCACGGCGTCCGCAATATGCTTCACATCAATCATGGGCTCAACAGCGATCTCCCCATTGGCTTGGCGAACGCCTTTGGTCATACGCACTGAAAGATCGGTCAGCGCATTGCCGATGTCGATCTGACTGCCGACGATATTGAATTCGCGACCATCCAAAGCAATGCTTTTTGTGAGCCCCAAAACCGCATGCTTGCTCGCGGTGTAGGGCGCGGTGAATGGTCGCGGCGTGTGAGCGGAAA
Source organism: Comamonadaceae bacterium (assembly GCA_947449895.1). Classification (GTDB taxonomy): domain Bacteria; phylum Pseudomonadota; class Gammaproteobacteria; order Burkholderiales; family Burkholderiaceae_C; genus Polaromonas. The sequence continues at coordinate 3,218 of CANFSO010000038.1, read as the reverse complement.
TTGAGCCGTTGTTGATGATGCGTCCACCCTGCGGCAGCTGTTTTCTCATCAGGCCAAAGGCGGCACGGGCACACATGAAGACACCCGTCACATTGGTGTCCATCACGTCTTTCCACTTCTCAAGCGGCAGTTCGTCCATGGGCACTGCCGGTGCATTGATGCCGGCGTTGTTGAACACCACATCGAGCCGCCCGTAAGTGCTTTCGATCTGTGCAAACAAGGCTTCTATACTGGCCGGATTCCGGACATCGGTCGGCACGGCCAAGGCCTCTTGACCCGCCGCTTTGGCCTCGGCAACGAGTTCAGCCAAAGGCTCCAATCGTCGGCCAGCCAGCACAACGCAAAACCCATCTCCGAGCAAGCCTTTTGCCACCGCACGGCCAATGCCACTGCCGGCACCTGTGACGAGTGCAATTTTCAAAATTGACGTTTTTGTCATGTGTGAATCTCCTGATGGTTCAACTGGAAACGATGAGCGGGCCGATGGTGACGCTGAACTGGCCCACACCGTCGATGCCACCACTGAGCACGTCACCGGGTTGAAGGGACGCAACGCCGGTTGGTGTGCCGGTAAAAATAAGGTCGCCAGCCTTGAGCTGGACTGATCTCGATAGAAAGCTGATGACCTCACGTACTGACCAAATCTGGTCGCGAAGATCACCACGCTGGCGTTCTAGTCCGTTAACTTTGAGCCAAATCGCACCGTTTTCAGGATGGCCTGAGGTCGCTACCGGAACGATGGGACTGCTGGCAGCGGAGGCGTCAAAGGCCTTCGCGCCTTCCCAGGGTTGGCCCTTGGATTTGGCTTGCATTTGGATGTCACGTCGGGTGAGGTCCAGGCCTGCCGCGTAACCCCAAACATGCGTCAAGGCGTCTTCATTTGAAATATTGACACCGCCGTTGCCAATGGCTACGACCAGTTCTATCTCGTGACAAAACTCGGCAGTCAACGATGGAAAAGGGATGACCCCTTCAGCCGCCACAACAGCGCCTGCGGGTTTCATGAAGAAAACCAGCGGCTCGCGCTCCTCCGAATCAACGCGAGCCGCAGCGGGTGTTGTCGGCCATGGGTAGTTACGGCCCATGCAATAAACCCGCCGAACTGGAAAACGGCTCGCCACACCATCCACCGCCAATGCGCAGACAGCCTCAGGCGCAAAAACAAAATCATGCATACCGATTTCCAACGCCAGAGATTAAAAAGACGAGACCAAGCAGTCCCCGTGGCAACACCAATAGGTGCGCCTTGGACTGTTAGATCAGCAAGGTCGGCCGTTGCGCGCCAACAGCCAAGCGGGCGCATCCTGCAAAGCCACGGGACGCAAAAAGCGCTCCATCGCCGCATCACCGACTGAAGTTGTCATCGGCTGGGTCGATGAAGGCCATGGGCCACCGTGCTGCTGCGCGGCAGTAACCGCCACACCCGTTGGCACGCCGGTGAACAGAACCCGACCGGCAATCGCCATGGCTGCACGCACCAAGGCTTGGTTGTCCGCCGTCGGCGCGTCAACACCCCACAGCGTCACGGTCAGGCTGCCACCCACGGCGCTCAGCACCTCAATCGCTTCGCGCACTGAAGCAGCGCGCACGATCAGACTGGACGGGCCAAATAACTCCTCCCGCAATTCAGCCTTGGCGATGAAGTTAGGCGCATCCACCTCGGCCAAAAAAGGCCGCGGTGCCTCTGGCTTGCCGGCTTCGTGTAGCAAAGGCTTGGCACCTGCCGCCAGCATGTGAGCAACACCCGCTTCAAAGGCTTGGCGCATGCCTGGCGTCAACATGGCGTGCGGACTTTGGGCGGCCAATGCGGTGGTCAGGTAGGACACGAACGCATCGGAAGCGGCGTCCTTGATCAAGACGATCACGCCCGGGCTGGTGCAAAACTGACCGCAACCCAAACTGATTGAGCCCGCCATGAGCGTGGCGAGTTCAGGGCCTTTTTCAGCCAGTAAGGCAGGCATTGCCACCACCGGGTTGATCGAGCCGAGTTCGCCATAAAACGGAATTGGCCGTGGTCGTGCGTTGGCCACCGCCTGCAGCGCTGCGCCACCGCGCGTCGAGCCGGTGAAGGCACCTGCCGCCATCGCCGGGTGCTGCACCAAACGCACACCGACGTCAGTGCCACCACCTTGAATAAACCCAATCAGACCAGCCGGCAACTTCTGTGCGCTCAGCACCTTTTGCACCAAAACGAAGACCCGGTTCGACAACAGCAAGTGGCCTGAATGCGCCTTGATCACAACCGGACAACCGGCTGCCAAAGCGGAAGCGGTGTCGCCGCCCAAGACAGAAAATGCGAACGGAAAATTGCTGGCAGAAAACATCGCTACAGGGCCGAGCGGCACGCGCTGGCGCACCATCGCCGGATGCCCAGCAGGCGGTGGACCTGCCACTGCCGGGTCGTCGAGGCGCTCAAAAGCCAGACCTTTTTCAGCGATATCGGCAAAGCGGCGCAACTGGAACGCGGTGCGATCCAACTCGCCATTCAGCCGCATCGGACCCAGTCCGGTTTCTTCATCCGCCAAGCTCACCAAACCGTCACGGTCGGCTTCAAGTGCGCTGGCCAGACCGCGCAACAAGTTGCCACGTACTTCACCCGTGCTGGCAGCCCAGCCGTTAAAGGCTTGGGCCGCAGCGCTAGCGGCGGCGTCGACTTGTGCTGAGGTCGAGGCCAACAAAGGTGCACCGAGCACTTCGCCGGTACGTGCTTGGATAGATTGGAGAGTTTTCATGCGCTGTGTGGATCCTGTGAAGAGAAATGCGTAAAAGGTCTGAGCGGATTTAACCTGTTATTCAGGCTTGATACCAGCGGTTTTGATGACGCGCGTCCAAGTGTCAATTTCCTTCTTCACGAAGGCGGTGTACGGTTTCGATCCCTGCTCCGGAATAACGAAACCGACCGAGCCCATACGCTGTTTGATGGCGTCAGACTTCATCGCCTGTGCAATAGCGGCTTCGAGCTTATCAACAATCGGCTGCGGCGTGCCTTTGATGGCAGAAATACCCGACCAGGACAGCGCTTCAAAACCTTTGTAACCCGACTCGGCAATCGTCGGCACATCGGGGTACAGCGGATTTCGCTGCGCGCTGGAAACGGCAATCGCCCTCATCTTGCCAGCCCGGACGTGTGGCAAGGCTGCGTCTTGGTTGATGAACATCATCGGAATCGTGCCGCCCAACAGATCGGTCAACATCGGGCCACCGCCCCGGTACGAAAT
>CANFSO010000037.1 GCA_947449895.1 Comamonadaceae bacterium | reverse complement strand
TGGGTGCCCGTGCGCAACGAGCGCGCCATGAGCTTCTTTGAGCATGCCGGCTTCAAGCGTGAAATGACAACGCTCAAAACCGTCCCGGTCGGCATCGCCCGCCTAGAAGAAATTCGCTTGAAGCGGGCGCTGGGTTAAGCGCTTGCCACGATGACGGTGCTGCTCGCGCCCATGGAAGGCTTGCTCGACTTTGTGTTGCGTGACATCCTGACCCGCGTGGGCGGCATTGACCGTTGCGTCTCGGAATTCATCCGCATCACCGACCAGCTCTTGCCAGAGCGAGTCTTCATTCGCATCGTGCCAGAACTGCTGAACGGCAGTCGCACGCCAGCCGGTGTGCCGGTGCGGGCGCAACTGCTGGGATCGGACGCTGCTTGCATGGCTGACAACGCCGCACGGCTGGCCGAGATGGGCTCTGCCGGCATCGACATCAACTTTGGTTGTCCAGCCAAGATCGTCAACCGGCATGGCGGTGGTGCGGCGCTGCTGCAAGACCCGGAAGCTGTCGGCCGCATTGTGGCGGCAGTGCGCCGTGCGGTGCCTGCGGGTGTGCCGGTGTCGGCCAAAATGCGTCTCGGTTACAACGACGACGCGCAGGCCGAAGATTGTGCGCAAGCGATTGACAGCGCGGGGGCTTGTGAGTTGGTGGTGCACGCCCGCACCAAGGCCGATGGTTACCGTCCACCAGCGTACTGGGAGCGCATCGCTGATATCCGTCGGGTGGTGCGGTTGCCGGTGATTGCCAATGGTGAAATCTGGAGCCTTGCCGACGCCCAGCGCTGCCGCGACGTGAGCGGCTGTGACATGCTCATGATCGGTCGCGGCGCAGTGGCAGACCCCGGCTTGGGCAGGGCGATTCAAGGCGGTGCATTGACGCCGGTGACATGGCCGCAGTTGTTGCCGCACATCGCTGACTTTTGGTTGCTGGTGTGTTCGCGGCTAGACGCCAAATCCCGCGCCGGGCGTTTGAAACAATGGCTGAATTTTTTACGTCGGCGCTTTCCTGAAGCGGAAGTCGCTTATCAGCAGCTCAAAACTGTCAACGACCCTGTCGCGGTGGGCGACTGGCTGGCGCGGCAACAAGAATCGCTTTTCTACTGCAGCGCCCAGCACTGACTCGTCACTGCGAGGCTAGGCCGCGGCAGTCCACGGCCGCTGGATTGCCGCGCTGCGCTCGCAATGACGGAGGACGCGCAATGACTGCGCGTTAATCGATCTTTGCGCCTGAGGCTTTGACGACTTTGGCCATGCGCTCGTAGTCCAGTGCCAGCAACTTGGCGAAGTCGGGGTTGCTCATGATGGCCGGCTCAATGCCTTGCTTGTCGAGGCGTTCCAGCACCACTGGGTCTTTCAGCAATTTGCTCATGGCAGCATGCACGCGGTTGACCTCGGCGGCGGGTGTGGCGGCCGGGCCGAGCAGACCAAACCAAGAGTCAAACTGGTAGCCAGGTAAACCGCTTTCAGCAATGGTCGGGATTTCAGGCAAATACTTGGAACGTTTGGGTGAGGTCACACCAATCAGGCGCAGTCGGCTGTCTTTGGCGAAGGCCAGTGCGCCAATGCTGGCGGCAATCACGGCTTGCGCCCGGCCGGAAATCACTTCGTTGATGGCCTCGCCGGTGGCTTTGAGCGGCAGGTGTACCACGTCAATGCCAGCCAAGCCGCAGAAGTAAGCCATCGACAAGTGCGTGGCACTGCCAACGCCTGCGCTGGCGTAGTTCATCTTGCCCGGATTGCTCTTGGCGTAGCGAATGAACTCTGCGGCATTCTTGGCTGGCACATCGGGGTTGATCATCAGCACATAACCGGCGGTGCCGATGTGGGCGATCGGTGCGAAATCTTTTTGCGGGTCAAAGCTTAATTTGGGGTAGAGCGAGCCGCTGATGTTGTGGCTGGCCGCCGCCATCACCATGGTTTGGCTGTCGGCTGCGGCCTTGGCCACATAGCCGGTGCCCACCGTGCCGCCAGCACCCGGCCGATTTTCGATGATGACAGTTTGGCCGAGAGCGATGGCCAGTTCGTTGGAGATGGCCCGAGCCAGCAGGTCTTGCACGCCGCCGGCTGCAAACGGCACCACGATGCGCGCGACACGCTGTGTTTGCGCCATGCTGGTGCTGGCGGCCAGTGCCACGCTGGCACCGATGAAGTTTCTGCGGTCGATCATGGGTTCTTTCAGTTCACGCAAATTTGGTCGGCCAGGCGGCGCATGAAGCGCTCACACCAAGCCAGCTGTGACAACTCAACCCATTCGTTGGGTTGGTGGGCCTGTGCAATATGACCGGGGCCGCACACGATGGTCGGCACGCCGGCTTGATGGAACAAAGCAGCTTCTGTGCCAAAAGAGACTTTGCCTCCTGCGCTGCTGCTGTCAGTCCCTGCGCAAGTGAAACAGAGTTTGGCGATCTCGCTGTCGGCATCGGTGGCAAAGCCGGGCAGCACCGAGTTGAGGTGGTGCGTGATGTTGGTGTCTGCCGCCACCGCCCGCATGGCCGGCAGCAGGCTGTCGGCAAAGGCTTTGGCTTGCGTGAAGAGATCTTCTGGCGAGTTCATGTGGTGATGGCGAATTTCCCAAGTCACATCGCAGTCGCGCGGAATGATGTTGAGCGCCGTGCCGCCGTGGATCACGCCAGTGTGGATGGTGGTGTGGGGTACGTCGTAGATCGGGTCGAAAGGTCCTTCTTTAGCGAGTTGGCGGTGCATGGCTTTGAGGTTGGCCACAAACTCGCAAGCGATCTCGACCGCGTTAACACCTTGCGGCGTGAGCGAGGAGTGCGCCTCAAAACCGCGCACCGACGTTTTGTACGCATGTTTGCCTTTGTGTGCCACCACCACCTGCATGCCGGTGGGCTCGCCCACAATGCAGCCGGCAGGTTGGTAGCCAGACTTGAGCATGTCGGCGATCATGCGGCGCACACCAATGCAGCCGACTTCTTCGTCGTAGCTGAAGGCCAAATGAACGGGGCGTTTGAGTTTGCGTTTGAGCAGCTCGGGCACCATCATCAAGGCGGTGGCGCCGTAGCTTTTCATGTCGGTGACGCCGCGACCATACAGGCGGTCGCCAATGATCTGCGCCACAAAAGGGTCGGTTTCCCAAGGTTGGCCGTCGACCGGCACCACATCGGTGTGGCCAGACAAGACCAAGCCGCCGATTTTGGTTTCGCCGTTGTCAGCAGGCAAAGTGGCCCACAAGTTGGCTTTTTTGCCGCTGTCGTCATAGGTGCGGGTGCATTCAATGCCGAGGGCTTCAAGCCAGTTTTGCGTCCACTCAATGATCGGCAGGTTGCTGTCGCGGGACACCGAGGCGAAGGAAATCCATTTTTCAATCAGCGGCAGGGCGGCGAGGTCAGCGGCCTGCACGGGGGGCAAGACAGATGTTGGAAGTGGAGCGTTCATGGTGAAAGACCTTTGTGTGCGGCGGCCCCAAGGGCTGACTGGGCGGAATGGGCAGGCTGGCGGGATGGCCCAATAAATTATGACAGGGCATGCCTTGTCAAACAAAACGGCGTCACGAAGCCGTGCAAAATCAACGAGTTCAAAATTTCATCAACGAGCCAGCCCTTTTCCCATTCAAGGACATCCATGACCAACGCTCTCTACGCCAGCTCCATTCCTCTCTTTCAACAAATGCTGGGTGGTTTGAAAGGCGTTTTGGCCAAGGCCGAAGCCCACGCCGTCGCTAAAAATATCGACCCGAATGCCTTGCTGCAAGCGCGCCTCTACCCCGACATGTTCCCCTTGCTGAAGCAAGTGCAAGTCGCCACCGATTTCGCTAAAGGCGTGGCCCATCGGCTGGCGGGTGTCGAGGTGCCCAAAATGGAAGACGCCGAGTTGACCTTTGCCGACTTACAGGCGCGCATCGACAAAGTGCTGGCCTTGATGGACGGCTTGGACGCAGCGCAGTTTGAAGGCGCCGCCACCCGCGAAATCGTCACGCAAGCCGGCACGCCCAAAGAAAAACGCTTCACCGGCCAGTCGTATTTGGTCAACTACGGCCTGCCGCATTTCTTCTTTCACACCACCACGGCGTACGACATCCTGCGCCACAACGGTGTCGAAGTCGGCAAGCGCGATTACATCGGTACGTACTGAATAGCCGAGACTGTCACCTATACTCAATCACCGATTTTCGGTAGTACAGAGTGAACATCCTATGCACATTGGCATCGTTGAAGACGACCCAGACCAACTTGCCCTGCTCAGTCTCTGGTTAGAGGGTGCACAGCACTCGGTGCGGGGTTTCGGCACTGCTGCCGACTACCTTGAAGCCCTCAAGAAAGAGCACTTTGACTTCTTGCTGATCGACTGGATGTTGCCCGATGGCACCGGCGTCGACCTGCTACCTTGGGTGCGCGACAACTTGGGCTGGGATGTGCCTGTGCTGGTCGTGACAGCACGCGATGATGAAGAAACCGTGGTGCTCGCCTTGCAGGCGGGTGCTGACGACTACGTGGTCAAGCCGCTCAAGCACTTGGAGTTGCTGGCTCGCTTGGCTGCGCTGGCTCGGCGCGTGCGCTCTGGCGGCATGCCTGTGCTGCGTTTGGGCGCCTTTGAGATCGACATCTCCCGCCAGCGGCTGACACTCGATGACGAGCCTGTCCCCATGACGCAAAAAGAATTCGACCTGTCGGCTTACCTGTTTCAAAACCCAGGCAAGCTCTTGTCGCGCGACCATTTGCTCAACAAAATTTGGGGTATCAACGTCGATGTCGACACGCGCACCGTCGACACGCATGTCAGCCGGCTGCGCAAGAAGCTCAGCCTTGACGGCAGCAAAGGCTGGAAGCTGGCGCCCGTCTACGGTGTTGGCTATCGCTTTGAGCGGGTCGATTTGTCCACTTAAATCTCAGTGGGCTTTGTTTTCAACGGTTTCAGCCGGCGTCGGCTCTAAGTGGCTAGCGTCAAAACGGCAAAACCCTGTACGGCATTAGCGCATGTGCCGTAAATTTTGATGCTGTTGTTCAATCGCATCAACTTGAAAAGTTGCTCTACGGTTTGCGACAACTCACACAGGTGAAGTTGGCCGTTGAAGACCTCGACTATCCGCAAGCAGGCGAGCAGCGCTCCAAGGCCTAGGCTGTCGATGAATTGAACCCCAGCAAGGTCAAGTACCACGTTCTGGCCTTGTGCGATGAACTGCGTCAGAGCCTTGAGAAGTACTTGGGTATTTCTGCCCGTGAGTTTGATAGCGCGCGGTTCAAGCACCAAAACATTGTTGGCTTGATAGCGGTGTGTCAAATTCATTTGTGTGTTCAAAATCACTTTCAAAAATGCCATCAATTTTGATGCTGCTCACGAGGTCCAAGTTGGGTGGTCCCAAGCTAATTTCCCAGCCCACTCAGATATTTTTAGTAAATTATTTATAATAAAATATATTACTATTTTGCTGATTGTATGGTTTCATAGATATATGAGCGTTAATTAATTTTTGGTACTAAATAACTAATATATTTAGAATTTGAGTTATTTTGTTGGGGGGTGGGTAGTTTTAAATAACTAAATAATAATTTAAGTAGGCTTAAATACCCTGTTTAGATTTCATCAATGCGTAATTAACCTATGAATTGCGCAAAATTAAAATGAAGCATTCAGCCTTGCCGCCGCTGGCTTTTGGTGCCGCCACGGCAGCGATCGATACCCATGTGCATCTCATGGAGGAAAAGTTGCAGCGACTAGCCAATGGCATGCAGCAATACGAGACACTCGGCCGACATGGCACTTTTCAGCACGCGACATCGATCTTGAATATCAATGGCATGCGCATTGGGACGACTGCCAGCACGGCAACACGCGTCAGAATTAAAAAAGTCGGTTCATTGATGTTGATGGTCCCATTTCATGGCAAAGGGCACTATCAAATGGATGGCGAAACGCTGACATGGTCGGCCGGGAAGCATGCGGTTGTGCTGCCCAATCAGCCCTTCACAGGTGAATCCACGGAACGCTCATCGCTGGTCTTGGTGCTTGATGAAGTGCGTTTGGAGAAAACACTTCAAGCCATGCTGGGATTGCCCAGCGAATCAAGCGTTCAACTTGGGACAGCCATACCACGGGTGATTGATTTGAATTATGGGACGCTGTCATTTGACGCCGTCTTCAGGCAGCAAGCTCATTTTTTGAATGCGTTTTCAGGGAGCGCAGAGCTACTGAGCAGAACGGGCATTGACGATGGGATTTACAGAAGCGTTGCGATGCTATTGAACTTTAAGTTGTTTTCAAATCAGGCTGATGCGTTTGACAATAAAAGTTCAAGAACTGACGCACTTGATCGCGTCTGTCATTTCATCATGGCTCAATTGAATGAAAGCATCACGCTGACTGAATTGGAGAAAATATCTTTCATGTCAAAACGGAAACTTCAATACAGTTTTTTGAGCAAATTTAACTGTACGCCGATGCAATGGGTCCGAATGAGGCGTCTTGAAAATGTCCAAAATGTCCTGCTTCATAGCCCACCTGGTGTACAAATAAGCCAAGTTGCAGCCCTGTGTGGATTCAACAACACCTCGACTTTCTCAAGCTACTACAAATTACATTTCGGTGAGTTGCCGTCGGCCACCTTGCTGCGCAGTCTGGGCTGACAGCCGGCTGCGCAAGAAGCGGGCGCCTGCTTCAAGCGCTTAAAAAATGAACAAATCAGTTGATCCAGCCGGGTTGGATGCCGCTCAAACTCAACACTGATGCCCGTTGCGATTCTTTGGCGTAGCCCCACCAGCGTTGATTTTCCGGTACGCTGGCGGCCTGCTCAATGTGCCCGGCTTTGGAGACACAAAATGCGTGCGAGATCAGCGCTTCGCTGGCCGTGGCGCCAGCGCCAACCTTGGCGTAGTCAAACAGCACGCTGCGCTCGACCACGGCACCGGCTTCGACATGGCAGCCATTGCCAATCCACAGCGGTCCGCGCAGCACGCAGCCAGCATCTATGCGGCTGCCGGAGCCGATATAGACCGGTCCTTCGAACTGGACACTGTCCCAAGCCACCCGCGTGTTGAGTCCGACGTGCACGCCCGGTAGCAATGCTTGGCCGGGCAAGGTCACGCAGGCCACTTGGCCCAGCATCATGCGTTGCACAACCCGCCAATAGTCCGACAGGCGGCCGATGTCCAGCCATTCAAAGTTGTGGCTTTGGGCAAAAAATGGCAGGCCTTGGCGTACCAGAGATGGGAATAATTCGCTGCCGATGTCGTACACCCCTTGCGCCGGAATGTGTGCCAGCACCTCGGGCTCAATCAAGTAAATACCGGTGCTGGCCTGGCGCGACAAGGCTTGGTGCGCCGCTGGTTTTTCTTGGAACGAGTTCACGCTGCCGTCGGTGTTCGACACCACGATGCCGTAGTTCGACACGTCTTTCTCCGCCACCTCACGGGTGATCACGCTGGCGATGGCACCTTGCGCGCGGTGAGTGGCGGCGGCGGCTTGCAGCTTGATGTCAACCACTGCGTCGCCGCACAGCACGGCGGTGGTTTCGTCAATGAAGCCGCCGAGCTTGTGAATATTGCGCAGCGCACCGGCTGACCCCATCGGTTCTGGGACGATGTGGCCGTCTTTGATGTGGCCTTCAAATGAGTAGCCGATGTGCACGCCAAAGCGTCGGCCATCGCCAAAATACTGCTCGATGCGGTGCGCAAAATGGCTGGTGTTGACCATGATCTCAGTGATGCCTTGACGCACCAGATGCTCAACGATGTACTCCATCACCGGCTTGCCCAGCAAGGGGATCATTGGCTTGGGCGTGTCAGCGGTGAGGGGTTGCAGTCTGGTGCCGCGTCCTGCGGCCAAGATGATGGCTTTGTTTATCAATGGAAACTTCTCAGTGGGGTTGTCTGGTTGAGCTGAGTTGATTACAGGTCAAGCGAACGGCTGAGTTGTGTCAGGACTGCAAACCTTCAAACCCTTGAATGGCGTCGGCGCAGGTGCCATGAATTTTGAAGGTACGGTGCAGGCGCATCAGTTTGAACTGCTCGATCACGGTATGCGACAACGCGCACAAGTGCATTTGAGCTTTGAGGTCTGTCACATACTTCAGGAAAGCGAGCAGGGCGCCAAGGCCTATGGAGTCGATAAATTGAACGCCAGTCAGGTCGAGTACTACTTTGCGCCCATCGTGTGTGAGGGCCTTCGCGGCCTCAAGAAATACGGGGGCATTGCAGGCGGTCAGCTTTTTGACCCGGAGTTCAAGTACCAAGACATCGTTGGATTCAATGCGGTGATTCAATTCCATAAATTAAAAGAAACGTAAAAATACAATTAATACAAATTTAAACAATTAAACCATAAATATGCGTTTGATGAGTTATTCCATTTGTACGTTCGGCGCATTGTCCGGTGCGAATGCAGCCCGGATACCGATGGTTGTCGAATCAGTTGGCTGAATCGATTCCGAGGGTCATCAGTAACAGCGGCTGCAACTTTGACAGCGCTAAGGCCATGTCAGTTTCGATGCAACACTCGGCGGCACGAGCCGCCTCGCCCAGCGCTAAATAGCCAAATGAACCCGCCGCACCGGCGAGTCGGTGCAACTCTGCACGCTGAGCGTCGCTGGCTAAGGATGCCAGCGAAATGGCTGACCAGCGCGCAGGTAAGCCGTCCACGAAATGGCGCTGTAACGCAGCAAAACGCGACGGGTAGCTGGTATTTTGAGCCACAGCATCCGCTTCAATGTCACCCGGCGCCACGGCCGTGTTCCCAAAAAGGTTGCAGATCTTGCGGCAAGGTCATGGGGTCAAAAGGTTTGACGATCAGCCCGGCAACCCCGTGTAAGAGCAGTTGTTCTACTTCGGTCGGCATCACTTGCGCCGTCATAAAAACAACTGCCACACCTTTCATCGCTGGCAGTTGGCGCAGCGCTTTCAGTGTTTCAGGGCCGCTCATGCCTGGCATCATGACATCGAGCAAGACCAAATTGGGTGCAAAGGCGGTGACGCTGGCCAAGGCCTGACTGCCACTGGCGCAGCTCAACACCTCGAGTTGCCCGACAGTGCTCAGGCTGAACTCAATCAACATCCGAATGTCGGGGTCGTCTTCGATGCACATCACACGGCGAAGTTGGTTCATGCGGCCAGTGCTCTCAATGTCGACCTGTGTGCCAGTGGGAGTGTCACGCTGAAAGTAGCGCCACCGCTTTGCTGGGCTACCGCAGGATCGGCGGCGATTTCACCTCCCATGCGCTCGACCAGCAAGCGACTGATGTAGAGACCCATGCCTGAGTTGGGTTGACCACCGCGATCACCGCCTTCGCCTTTAGAGAACTGCTTGAACAGCTGGCTGCGAAACGCAGCGTCAATGCCCGGGCCGCGATCGGTCACACTGATGTGGAGCATCGATGCTTTGACCATCAGTCTCAGTCGAACCACCTCACCGGCAGGTGAGTGTTTGATGGCGTTAGACAGCAAGTTGGCCATGACTTGTAGAAACCGATCCGTGTCCAGTCGGAGTTCTGTGTCGCCGTGGTCGCTGATACCATCTGCTGCTAACTGCACGTTGAGACTGCTGGCATACGCCTGGCTGGCCGCCAGCGCCTCTTGCAGCAGTGGCCCAACGGGCTGTTGACGCAGGTGCAGCACAAACTGGTCACTGCGGATCTTGGTCAGGTCAAGGATGTCGTCGATCAGGCGCGACAAGCGCTTGCCATTGCGCTGAGCCACCGCGGTCAACTGCATGGCAGGGGCTGGCAAAGTGCCTGCCGCACCACCGGCCAACAGACCTAATGAGCCCAGCACCGCGGTCAGCGGTGTGCGCAGTTCGTGGCTGACGGTGGCCAAAAATTCGTTTTGCATCAGTTCAACCGCACGGCGCTCGGTCAGGTCGCGCAAAACCAGCGTGTAGCGCACACCGCCTTGTTCGCGCCATTCTTTGTAGCTGACGTCGACCACCAACACGCTGCCGTCAACGCGGTGCACGCTGCATTCCCGCTGCGTCAGGAGCTCTGTCAATGGCACGCCCAGCAGTTTCTGACAATCACCGCCGTTCCACGGTAACGCGTGGTCAAAATGCGGGCGGTGGTCAAACAGCTCGTGGGCCCGGCTGTTCATGTCTTCAACGTTGCCGTTCAGGTCCAACGTGATCACTGCATCAGTGATGTTGTCAATGATGTCGAGCTGGCGCTGGGCTAAGCGCACCAAGCGAGACCGCAGACTCAGCATGCCGGAGATTTGCAGCAGCTTTGCGTCTAGCAAGGCGGCATTGACGGGTCGCCGTAAGCAGTCGTCGGCACCACTTTGTAGTGCGAGGATGGCTTGATCATCGCCTTGTGTAGGCGTGATCATGATCACCTGCAGCAAGCGGACATCGTGGATTAAACGCAAACGGCGCATGAACTCAAAACCATCCAATTCTGGGCACTGCAGGTCTAGCAGCATCAAGTCAGGCTCGTTGGCCAGCACGTAGGCTAAAGCTTCGCTGCCGCTTTGAAGTGATTTCACCTTGTGGCCGGTGGCAAGTGTCAAGGCCTTGAGGTCTGCCAGTACCTCAGCGCTGTCGGCCACCACCAAGATGTCCATGGTTAACGGAAGGGGCAGGGGAATGGTGCGGGTCGACATAAAAGTAACCAATGTTTTCAATCTTGTAACAACTGGAAACGTTAACACAACTGTAATGAATGCCTGAATTGCGCCCTGCCGTCTTTGGAGATGGACTGGCTGTCCATCCAGAGTGGCAGGCACTCGGCATACCCATGCGGGTGGGTTGCCATTCAACATTTTGGAAATACTTTCACGACATGAAATCGCCCGATCAAGCTATGCGCCCCTCTGCAAAAGACAGCCGTCATGGATTTTTAAATGGTGTGCGGTTCCGTGCACGCGGCTTCACGCTGCTGGAGCTCTTGGTGGTGATTGTCATCATTGGGCTGCTGGCGGGTCTCGTGGCGCCACGCTATTTTGACCAGGTCAGCAAGTCCAACTCGAAGGTCGCCAAGGCCCAGATCGAGTCGCTGGACAAGGCTCTAGACCAATACCGGCTTGACATTGGCAGCTATCCGACGACCGAGCAAGGGCTCAACGCGCTCTACATCAAGCCGCAAAATGTTGAGCGCTGGGCCGGACCCTATTTGAAAAAGCCCGTTCCGGCCGACCCCTGGGGCAACAAATATACCTTCAAGTCGCCCGGTGACCATGGTGACTTCGACATCATGGCGCTGGGTTCGGACGGTCAGATCGGCGGCACCGGCGAAGCCGCGGACGTGACCTCCTGGGTCGCTGGTCAATAGACTCGCGGCCGACACCATGAGCACAAGCTTCAACCTGGTTGCACGCACCGCGCAGGGCACATTGACGTCGTTGCGTATCAATGCCGCCGACGCAGCGACCGCAATTGAGTTACTGCGCGAGCGAGGCATGCAAGTGCTGCGTTGCGACGCTCGCAGCGGCGACGAGCGCTCGGGCGAACTGCAAAGCCCAAAGCGCCCAAGTCTGCGTAGGGGGTTGGCGAAGAAGCTCGACATCTCGCTCTTTGCCCAGGAACTCGCCTCGCTGGTGACTGCTGGGCTGAGCATCTTGGAGGCGTTGAACACGCTGGCTGAGAAGGAGGCCGTAGGGCCGCGTCGTACGCTGCTCAAGGCCGTGGTCCATTCGATCTCCGAGGGTCTTGCGCTGTCGATCGCTCTGGAACGTGCTGGCGAGTTCCCGCCGCTGCTGATCGCTACCGTCACCGCGAGCGAGCAGACCGGTGACATCGCCACTGCGCTGCTGCGGTACTCTGAGTATCAGCAAAGCTTGCAAACCTTGCGCGACAAGGTGATCGGTGCGGCGATTTACCCCATGCTGCTGTTGGGCGTCGGCACCGTGGTGGTGTTCTTCTTGCTCGGCGTGGTCGTGCCTAAGTTTGCAGTTTTGATCGCGAGCTCTCGCACCGAGTTGCCCTGGTCGTCGCGCCTGCTGATGTCATGGGGCCAGTTTGCGTCGGGCCACGCGCAGTACCTGCTCGGCTTTGCCGCAGCGGCCATCGCGGCGGTTGTCATGGCCTGGCGCACAGCGGTCTCCACTGGCTTTAAATCAGGCTGGATCGAACGCCTGTCCTTTGTCGGCCCGCTCGCCCGCCAGTTCCGTCACGCCCAGCTTTACCGCAGCACCGGCATGCTGCTGCGTGGCGGCATCGCCGCACCCCGAGCGCTGCAACTCAGCGCCAGCTTGCTCGGTGTCGAAGACCAACGCCGACTGCAGCAGGCCATCGCACTGGTGCAAGAAGGCAAGGACATCAGCAGCGCGCTCAAGGGCGCGCAACTCGCCGACCCCATTGCCTCGAGCATGCTGGCCGTGGCGCAGCGCACCGGCAGCTTGTCCGAAGTGCTTGAGCGCATCGCCATGTTTTACGAAGCGCGACTGCGCCGCTCTATCGATGTCGGCAGCCGACTCTTTGAGCCCATTCTGATGATCTTCATTGGGCTGGTGATCGGTGCCATCGTGGTGTTGATGTATTTGCCCATCTTCGATTTGGCATCAAGCCTGCAATGACAATATGAACGTTCTAGGTCACCTTGACGGGACTTCCAGTGCGCTGCGCCATGGCCAGTCTGCACAAGGGGCGCACGTCCTTGCCTTCTTGCGCCAAAGCGATCGCCCGGTGCCGCCAGCGTTGGTCATCGATGTCGAGGAAACGGTCGCCGAGCAAGTTGAGGCTGAGCCAACAGACCTTGCGTTGCAGCCAGAGCAGTGCTCCGATGAAATCCTGACGCTGCCGTCACCGCCGTCACCGCCGTCACCGCCTTCATTTCCTCCGCCGGCGTCATCTGCCGTCGAGCCGCCAGCCCTTCATTCGCACCGGGGTCGGGTCGTGCTCGACGCCGCGCTCGTAAGCTCAGCGCTGGCCCAGGCGGGCTCGACCCCGCGCATGCAGTGGCTCGCCGAAAGCACCGAACTCGACGCGGACGAGTTCCTCAGCGCCTCCGCTAATTACTTTCACCTTGACGCACTGCCCATCGATGCGTTGCGCCAACTCGTTCCGGACTTCTCGGTGCTCACGTTCGCCGAGTGTCAGCGCCGTGGCTGTCTGGCCGGCCAGCTGCCTGGATGCCGCGGGTTGACGATCGCGATCACGGATCCGACCGACCAGGCCAATTGGATGTGGCTGGAGGCTCGGGTTCGTCAGCTCGGCAGCATCGAGACGAATTTTGCGTTGGCGGTGACATCAGACCTGCGGGCCTGCTTAGTGATTGCCGAAAAAAGCCTGAAGGCGATGGATGGCGTTGACCTCGAGAAGGGTCTGGGCGATGTCGCGGCCAGCGGCGCGCTGACGATCTCGATCTCGCACATCGACGCGACGACGAGTCCAGTGGTGCGACTGGTTGACTCGACGCTGTACGACGCGCTGCGCTCTGGCGCCAGCGACGTGCACATGGAGACCCACAACAATGGGCTGGTGATCAAGTACCGTATCGACGGCGTGCTCGAAGTCGTCAAGCAAATTGACAACATCGAGATGGCTCACCAAGCGATTTCGCGCATCAAGGTCGTCTCCGAACTCGACATCGCCGAGCGTCGCATCCCGCAGGACGGGCGCTTCAGGGTCGTGGCCGAAGACCGCGAAATCGATTTCCGAGTCTCGATCATGCCCAACCTGCTCGGCGAAGATGCCGTGCTACGGGTGCTCGACCGCAAGCACCTGACCGGACAGTTTCGCGCCTTGACCCTGGACACGTTGAGCTTTGACGCGGCGGTGATCGATTTCATCCGCAAGATCTCGTTGATGCCTTACGGGCTGCTGCTCGTCACGGGCCCCACCGGCAGCGGCAAGACCACCACGCTGTACGCGGCGATCTCCGAGATCAACACTGGCTTGGACAAGATCATCACGATCGAGGACCCGATCGAGTACCAACTCAGCGGCGTGCTGCAAATCCCTGTCAATGAAAAAAAGGGTCTGACCTTCGCCCGTGGACTGCGGTCGATCCTGCGCCACGACCCTGACAAGATCATGGTCGGGGAAATTCGCGATGCTGAGACCGCGCAGATCGCGGTGCAGGCCGCGCTCACCGGTCACCAAGTGTTCACCACGGTGCACGCTAACAACGTGTTTGACGTGATCGGGCGATTCTCAAATATGGGCGTCGACAGCTACAGCTTGGTGGCTGCGCTCAACGGCATCGTCGCGCAGCGCCTGTTGCGAGGCAACTGCCCGCATTGCAGCGTGCCCACGGCCGTGTCTGATGACTTGCTCAAGCGATCGGGTTTGTCGGCCCAACAAGCGATCGGGGCGAATTTTCGCAAGGGGCTGGGCTGCGCCGCGTGCCGGGGCAGCGGCTACAAGGGTCGCCGCGCGATCGCCGAGACACTGCCCATCAACGACCGCCTGCGCGACCAGCTTGTCCAGCGCGCCTCGATCTCGCAGATCAAACAGTCCGCACGCGCCGATGGGTTCACCGGGCTGCGTGACGCGGCTATTGCGCTGGCGCTCGCCGGCGAAACAACCTTGGAGGAGATCAACCGTGTTACGCCGGTGGAATAACTGGGTGCAGCTGGTGCTGCGCCCCCATGGAATTTTTGCGGCCCGCAGCCATGTTGGGCTGCGTGCAGTCGAGCGCATCACGAGCCATGCCTTGCCCGACAAGGGCCGTTGGGAGCGCGATGCGCTGCTCGGTGCCGCAGCGCAAGCGCTGGCTGAGCTCGACGCCGTGCGGGGCCTGCGCGGCGCGGCGCTGGACGTCGTTGTCAGCGACGAGTTCGCGCACCTCGATGTCGTTCGCGGTGATTTTTTTGTGCAGACCGATCGGCAGATCGAGATGCTTGCACAGGCTTGGGTCGCGGAAGTCTTGGGCAGCGATGTCGCACCGCATTCAATACGCTGGCAACTCCAGCAGGGCAGCGAACACTTGTTGGTGGCCACGCTCGACGCGCCACTGCTGCAAGCGATCCATGAGATGGCGCTGTCGCTGGGCATGCGACTGCGCCGCGTCGAGCCGCTGTTCGCCGCGTGTTGGAATGCGCCAGGCAACCGGCTGCAGGCTGTGGGCGAAAGCTTGTTCGCTTGCGCCGAGCTGGGTCACGCGGTCATCGCCTCGGTGCACAAGGGTGTCATCACCGGCTTGAGCCAAGGTGCGGTGACATTGGATACGCAGGGCTTAGACCGGCGTGCCGACCGGCTGCTGGCTTCGCTGGGTCGCGACCCAGCCGCGCTGGAGCGCCATGTGCTGACCGGGTACTTCGACGCAACGGGGGCACGCTGGACGCAACTGGCCTTACCCCGTGGGTTGCAGGCATGAAGCTGTCAACAATCACGCTGAACTTCGGCCCTAAGACGCGGCCAACTCACCAGTTGGCATGGTGGGTTGCGGTTCTGGGCGTCGTGCTGACAATCGCCGCCGCAGCGCACTTGGAGCAGTCGCTCCAAGACGCGGCGCAGCAAGGCGAGGCCTTGGCCAATGCCGCGTTGCGTGAACGCGCTCAGGCTCGACCCGCAGTCAGGTCTGCGGCTTCCCTCGATCCTGCGGTCATCGCGCGCAATCGGTCTGCGCTGCAGTTAATGGCCCGGCTGAAGACGCCTTGGAATGAACTGCTGAACAACTTAGAAGCCCTGACGACGGCCCAGGTCGCACTGCTGTCGGTGGAGCCGATGCCGCAAAGGGACACGGTGAGACTTGTCGTCGAGGCCGCCAGCGTGACCGACATGCTGGACTATTTGGAATCCCTGCAAAACCGTAGCGGCTTGACGGAAGTCGGTCTGGTCTCGCACCAGACACAGCTGCTGCAGCCCGGTAAGCCGGTGCGATTTCAGGTTCAGGGCACTTGGCGGACGCACCCATGAAGCACTTGTTTCTCCGCTGGAGTCTGGGGCTGCACCGCCGCCTAGGCTGGGCCACCATTGTTGCCATCGTCTTCGCCGCCGCAGCCGCGAGCCTGTGGATTGGCTCACTCCAAATGCAGCATCGTTCGCAGAGATTGGCCGAGTCCCATTTGCTGCATCCCTTGAGCGCCGTCATGAAGGCGCCAGTTGCAGCGCTGGAGCCCTGGCAACAGCTCACCTCGGAATTACCTGCATTTGCCGGCAACGCCGGCGATCTCAAACTCATCTTCGCGATCGCCAAGCGCCGCCACATTGCGCTCGACAAAGGGGACTATCAGTTGCTGCGAGACCCGCAGTTGCGGTCGACGAGCTTCGGTGCTTTGTTTCCGATGCGTGACAACTATGCCAACATCAAAGGCTTCGTCGCTGATGTGCTGCAAGCCTTGCCCTATGCAGTGCTCGAGGAGCTTGCATTCGACCGTGGCGATGCATCGAACCCGCAGCTCGACGCGCGTGTGCGCCTGACCGTCCTCTACCGAGGAGGGGTTGAATGAAAAAAGGAATTTTTTCCGGCCGCGGCTTGCTCCTGCTGCTCGCCGGCTTGGTCAGCTTCATCGGCGCAGTACGGCTGTCGCCGGGGCATGAAGCTCCCGACACCGGTGGCTCGGCGCAGGCTGCGGTCAAACCTGCGCCCGCAGACCTTGAGCCCCGTGTCGCGGCAGAGCCAGCGACGGATGCAGTCGTCCCTTTAGAGCCTGCTGCTCCGGCCACAGAGCGTATTGCCACCGTTGCCCCGCAGGCTGATCCTTTCGGACTGCGCAGCTGGCTGCCACCGCCACCACCGCCGCCGCCGCGTGTTGCCGAAGTTGCGCCGGCACCACCGCCGGCGCCGACAGCGCCAGCGCTGCCTTTCAGCTTTATCGGCCAGATCGAAAACAGCGGCGGCTTACCCAAGGCATTCCTGACCCACAGCGAATCTCTCCACATCGTCGCTGCGGGGGACCTGGTTGAAAAGGTTTACCGCGTCGAATCCATCACTCCGACCAAAGTGGTCTTGACCTATCTCCCCCTGATGCAAGAGCAATCGATTAACCTGACCGGGCCGGCCCGATGAAAATCCGTTTGAGCCCTTTGGCAAGAAGCCACTTAGGCGTCCCAGCGAGTGAGCTGCACCCTGTGCGCTGCGCGGTGATCGTCCTGAGCAGCCTGATGCTGGCCAGTTGTGCCGGCACGATGCATCATTACGAAGGCATGCGCTTGGCGGCCGCCGGTAAGCGCGACGAGGGCCTTGAACAGCTGCGCGCGGCCCATGCCGACGAACCGAGCAATCCGCGCTTCGAGATTGACTTGCTGAAGCAGCAGGCTGCCTTTTCCCTTGACTTGATCAAGCAGGCCGACATCGCGCGAGATCAAGCCCGCAGCGACGAGGCGATCGCGCTTTACGCGCATGCGCTCAAGGTCGACCCGAGCAGTGACCGTGCACGCCAGAATCTGGCCGCACTGAAGCTCGAGGCGCGGCAATCCAAGCTGCTGGTCGAGGCTGAAAGCTTGCTCAAGGAAGGGCAGCTCGACGTGGCACGCTTGCGCATCAAGGGCGTTCTCACCCAGAGCCCAAGCAGCCAAGCCGCGCAACGCCTGCTCGAAGCCGTTAACCAAGCCCAGGACAAAATTGACAGCGCCAAGGCCGCACGCTTAGCGGCACAGTCGGTGCTGCGCAAACCCGTCTCGTTGCAGTTCCGAGATGCCAATCTGCGCATGGTTTTCGAGGCGCTGTCCCGCACCACGGGCCTGAACGTCATCATGGACCGCGACGTGCGCGCAGACCTCAAGACAACGATCTTCGTCAAGGACGCTTCGGTGGAGGACACGGTCGACCTGATCCTGCTGCAGAACCAGCTTGAAAAACGTGTCATCAATGCCTCCACGCTGCTGATCTATCCCAGCACGCCGGCCAAGCAAAAGGACTACCAAGACTTGCAGGTTCGCATGTTTAGCGTCACCAATGCCGACGTCAAATACTTGCAGACGCTGCTCAAGAGCGTGCTCAAGTTCAAGGAGGTCTCGGTGGACGATCGCACGGGCATGTTGGTGATCCGCGACACCCCCGATGCCATTGCGGTGGCTGCCAAGGTGATTGCGGCGCACGACGTGGCTGATCCGGAGGTCATGCTTGAGGTCGAGGTGATGGAAATCTCCAGCAATCGCGCCAGCAATCTGGGTGTGCAGTTTCCGACCTCACTCAGTCTGTCGGTACCGTCGTCGAGCTTGACCGTCGGTGGCCTCCAGTCTTTGGCCCCCAGCAGCCTGATCACGTCGCCGCTGTCGGCAACACTGAACCTGCAACTCCAGGATGTCGATACCAACTTGCTGGCCAGCCCGCGCATTCGTGCGCGCAACAAGGAAAAGGCGCGCATTTTGATCGGTGACCGCATCCCGACGATCACCAACACGGTGACGCCGGTGACGACCGGCACGCCGGTGATCACCGGTACCGTGTCGTACCAGGAAGTCGGCCTGAAGCTGGAGTTTGAACCACAGGTCTACAGCAACCATGACGTGGGCATCAAGATCAACCTGGAGGTCAGCAACATCGTCCAGCAGTTCACCGACGCGCAAGGCGGCAGGTCCTACCAGATCGGCACGCGCAATGCGCAGACCAGTCTGCGGCTACACGACGGCGAGACCCAGATTCTGGGCGGGCTTATCTCGGACTCGGACCGCAACAGCGCGGATCTGATTCCGGGTCTGGGCCACCTGCCGATGATCGGTCGCTTGTTTGGCAACAACAACGGTTCGCGTGGAAAGAGCGAGATCGTCATGTCGATCACGCCTCGCATCGTGCGCGCACCGGCGGTCAACGATCCGGAATTGCGTGAAGTTTTCTCTGGCACCGAATCGAGCATGCGCGAGCGACCGCTGCGGCTTGAAGCCATCGGCGAGCTGCGTCTGCCGGGCTCGACTGTCGCGCCGGCTGCAGCTGTGGTGCCAAGCCCGATGCCCGTCGCGCCAAGCGCAATGCCCACGCCTGCAGCCCCTGCAGCCCCTGCAGCGGCATCTGCGGTAGCCCCCGTAGTCGTGCCTGCACCTGCACCTGTAGCGTCCCCGGCAGCTGCAATGCCGGCTGCCAATGCGGCACCGACCGAACCAGCGCCCGAGCTTTCGCCTGCTGAACAGCTTCGCTACAGGCGTCGTCCGCCGATCGTGCCCTACATGGGCATCGTGCCGACACCCCCACAGGCTGCACCGCCTCCGGCAACCGTCTCCGCGCCCGAAGCGCCGAGCGCATGAAGGCCACTCGCAAGCGGATTCGCCGCGTTTCAGCAGGCGGTTTCACTTTGATCGAACTGCTCGTCACCTTGGCGCTGGTGGGGCTGGTCGCGCTGGTCGCTGTGCCGCTGACCGAGATCAGCTCGCTGCGACAGAAAGAGTTCGATTTGCGTCTGAACCTGCGCACGATCCGTGCCGCGCTGGATGCATATAAAGCGGGCGTCGACGCCGGGGAGATCGCTCGTGACACCGGCGCATCGGGTTATCCGCCGACGTTGGAGTTGCTGGTGAACGGTGTGGACGCGGTGGCCAAACCGGCCCCGGTCGCACCGAACGCGGGCACGTTGGTGCGCACATCGCCGCAGTGGGATATGCCGGGCTCACCAAGCACGGGCATGTTGGCGCGCACATCGCAGCTGTGGGATGCACCGGCCACGCCGGCGTCTGCGGCGAGCGCGCCGGCCAAGCGTTATTACTTTCTGCGCAAGGTGCCACGCGACCCATTCTTCGAAGGCAATGCGGCTGATGCCTCACAGACTTGGGTGCTGCGCAGCTATGCCAGCCGGCCCGACAGTCCGCAGCCCGGCGCCGACGTTTTCGACGTGACGTCGAAGTCCAACCGAACAGCGCTGGACGGCACGCCGTACAGCAGCTGGTGAGCACGACTGATATGCGATTGCGACACTGCTCCAAGGCCTCACAAGGCTTCACGCTGATCGAACTGATGGTGGTGATGGTGCTGATCGCCCTGTTGCTGACGATTGCCGTGCCGCGCTACTTCGGTCTCATCGACGGCGGACAAATCAAGGTCCAGCAGCAGAATCAAGCCGTGATGCGCGATGCCATCGACAAGTATTACGGCGATCAGGGTCGCTATCCAGACACGCTCAATGACCTGGTCATGAAGCACTATCTGCGCGAGATTCCGGTGGACCCAGTGACGCAATCGCGAAACTGGATTCCGGTGGCGCCGCGTGAAGGCAGCTTGGGTGCGGTGTACGACGTGCTGTCGACTAAACCGAACGGGCCGTCCAAGCCCAACCTGCCCGCCGACATGGCGCCCGCCGCGCCATGAAGTGCTGGCGCGCAGGGCGCAGCCCATGCAGAGCCCAGCGCCAGCACGGCATCGTGCTGCTCGCGTTGATGATCTTGCTGGCCTTGGGGGGGCTGAGCGCGATGATCTCTATCGATGTCTGGCAGGTCTCGCGCCAGCGCGAGCGCGAACAAAACTTGCTCTTCATCGGCGCGCAGATGACGAAGGC
>CANFSO010000036.1 GCA_947449895.1 Comamonadaceae bacterium | reverse complement strand
TCAAGCTGGCTGACGCAACGCAGCTAGACGCGCTGATGGACGAGACCTCGTACACCGCTTTTTCTGCCAGCTGATCCACTTTTCAAGAAGGTCTTCTATTGATGCAATCTGCCAAGCCCCTGCGAGAACTTGAAAACGCTGGCGAGTTCGTCGCTCGTCATATCGGCATCAGTGCCGCTGATGAAACGCTGATGCTCAGGGCCATCGGCGCGGCTTCGCGGCGCGCGATGATCGACGGCATCGTGCCGCGCTCCATTGCACGCAGAACCGCCATGGCGATTCCGGCGGCCATCACCGAGGCTGCAGCGCTGGCAGAACTCAAAGCCATGGCCGGCAAGAACAAAGTCTTCAAGAGCTTCATCGGCCAAGGCTATTACGACACCCACACGCCCGGCGTGATCTTGCGCAACATCCTCGAAAACCCAGCTTGGTACACCGCTTACACGCCGTATCAGGCTGAGATTTCGCAGGGCCGGATGGAAGCGCTGATCAACTTCCAAACCATGGTCTGCGACCTGACAGGCATGGCTGTCGCCAACGCCTCCATGCTCGACGAAGCCACGGCTGCAGCTGAGGCCATGACGCTGGCCAAGCGCAGCGTCAAGAGCAAAAGCCATGTCTTTTTGGTCTCCGGCGACTGCCATCCGCAGACGATTGAAGTCATCCAAACCCGTGCCAAACCGCTTGGCATTGAAGTCAAAGTCAGCACTTGGGCAGAGCCCTTGCCGCAACTCATGTCCAGCGGCGACTACTTCGGCGTGTTGGCGCAATACCCGGCTACCAACGGCATGATCCATGACCTGCGGCCGTTGGCTGGCCACGCAGCACTCCAAGGCGCAGCCTTTTGCGTGGCGGCTGACCTGCTGGCGCTGACACTGCTCGCGCCCCCCGGCGAATGGGGCGCTGACATCGTGCTCGGCACCACGCAGCGCTTTGGCATGCCCATGGGCAACGGGGGCCCACACGCCGCTTACCTCGCCTGCCGCGATGAATTCAAGCGCTCGCTGCCGGGCCGTTTGGTCGGCGTCAGCATCGATGTGCATGGCAACCCGACTTACCGGCTGGCACTGCAAACACGCGAGCAACATATTCGCCGTGAAAAAGCCACCTCCAACATCTGCACAGCGCAGGTGTTGCCGGCCGTGGTCGCCAGCATGTACGCGGTCTTCCACGGGCCGCAAGGCTTGCGTCGCATCGCTGAACGGGTGGCCGCCTACACCGCCATTCTGGCGCGTGGCCTCGAACAAATGGGCTACCAGCTAGCCAACAGCTACGCCTTTGACTCGATCACCGTCAAGACCGGCGACGCCACTGCTGGCATTGCAGCTAAAGCCCGGCAATCACAGGCTAATTTGCGCAGCCGCCTGAACAACCACTTGGGTATTTCGCTCGACGAAACGAGCACCCGCAGCGACATCGACATGCTCTGGTCCTTCTTCGTCAAAGATGGTGAGCCGATGCCGCGTTTGAGCGACTTTGAAAACGGCATTGAGCCCCTGATTCCGGTTGAACTGCGCCGCAGCTCGCCGTTCATGACGCACCCGGTTTTCAACACGCATCACTCAGAAACCAGCATGCTGCGCTACATCCGTGCGCTCAGCGACAAAGACTTGGCGCTTGACCGCAGCATGATTCCGCTCGGCAGCTGCACCATGAAACTCAACGCCACCAGCGAGATGATCCCGATCACCTGGCCCGAGTTTGCGGGTCTGCATCCATTTGCGCCGCACGACCAACTTGAAGGCTATGCCCAACTCGACCGCCAGCTGCGCGACTGGCTGTGTGAAGCCACTGGCTACGCCGGCATCAGCCTGCAACCCAACGCCGGCTCGCAAGGCGAGTACGCCGGCCTGCTGGTCATCAAAGCCTACTTAGACGCCAACGGCCAAGGCCATCGCAACATCTGCCTGATCCCGTCGTCGGCCCACGGCACCAACCCGGCCAGCGCGCAGATGGCAGGCCTGAGCGTGGTCGTCACCGCCTGCGACGCCGATGGCAATGTCGACATGGCCGACCTGCAAGCCAAGTGCGAGCAACACAGCGCCAACTTGGCGGCGGTGATGATCACCTACCCCAGCACCCACGGCGTGTTCGAAACGCAGGTCAAAGAACTCTGCCAGCTGGTGCATGCGCACGGCGGCCGCGTGTATGTCGACGGCGCCAACATGAATGCACTGGTCGGCGTGGCCGCACCAGGCGAATTTGGCGGCGATGTGAGCCACCTCAATTTGCACAAAACCTTTTGCATTCCACACGGTGGCGGTGGCCCGGGCGTTGGCCCAGTCTGCGTGGTTGCAGACCTCGTGCCTTACCTGCCAGGCCATGCCACGGCGGGTTATCCGGTCAACGGCGTTGGTGCGATTTCAGCGGCTCCGCTGGGCAATGCTGGCGTGCTGCCGATCAGCTGGATGTACTGCCGCATGATGGGGCCGGAAGGTCTGCAAGCCGCAACAGAAGTGGCGATCTTGAGTGCCAACTACATCAGCGCCCGGCTGAAAGACCATTACCCGACGCTCTACGCCGGTGCCAACGGCCACGTCGCCCACGAATGTATTCTGGATTTGCGGCCCTTGAAAGAGAGCAGCGGCGTCAGCGCTGAAGACGTCGCCAAGCGCTTGATGGACTATGGTTTTCATGCACCCACACTGAGTTTTCCAGTCGCCGGCACCTTGATGGTCGAGCCAACCGAAAGCGAAAGCTTGGCCGAGATTGACCGCTTCATCGCCGCCATGATCGCCATTCGGGAAGAAATCCGCGTGATCGAAAACGGCG
The DNA here is from genome assembly GCA_947449895.1 of Comamonadaceae bacterium. GTDB lineage: Bacteria > Pseudomonadota > Gammaproteobacteria > Burkholderiales > Burkholderiaceae_C > Polaromonas. The sequence goes on along the minus strand of CANFSO010000036.1, from coordinate 18,351 downwards.
GCTGGCCGCAAGACAACAACCCGCTCAAACACGCACCGCACACGGCTGCCAGTTTGCTAGGCGCTGAGTGGGATAGACCTTATTCGCGCGAAGTCGGTGGCTTTCCGCTGGCCAGCCTGAAACAAGCCAAGTACTGGCCTCCCGTGGGCCGCGTCGACAATGTCTACGGCGACCGCCATCTGTTTTGCAGCTGCGTGCCGGTCGCAGACTATGCTTGACCACACAATGACCCCATTCATTTTTTGAAGCAATTTATGAACACAACTTTGACCTCACGCCTCGCTCCGCTCTTCGCCGTTCTGACCCTCGCCAGTGCCAGCGCCTTTGCCGTGGCCCCGGCCGAAACCCTGCCCTCCGGCGTCAAGGTGACTCACACCAAAGACGGCACAGGCGCCAACCCCAAGGCCTCGGACTCAGTCAAGGTGCATTACCGCGGCACACTCGCCAACGGCACGGAATTCGACAGCTCCTACAAGCGCGGCACGCCCGCCACTTTCCCGCTGAGCCGGGTCGTGCCCTGCTGGACCGAAGGCATGCAAAAAATCAAAGTCGGCGGCAAAGCCACCTTGACCTGCCCACCGGCAACCGCTTACGGCAGCAGCGGTGCAGGCGGTGTGGTGCCACCGAACGCCACGCTGACCTTTGAGGTCGAGCTGCTGGCCATAGAAAAGTAATGGAGAAGTAAATCAGCCTTGCTGGATACGCTGGCTCAATATAGCCAGCACTTCCGCATTGAAAGCCTCGGCCTGCTCGAACTGCGCCCAATGGCCTGAGGCCTGAATCGCACGCAAGGCCCTGAACTGGAGTGCAGCTGGCAGCGCGGTTGCATACAAGCCAACTTGCCCCACATAAAACGGGTCTTGGTCGCCGTACAGCACATACAGCGGGCTCTTGATCTCGGGCAGTGCGCGGGCGAGGATGTCGGTGCGTGACAGCCGGCGTCCGGGGATCCGGTCACGCACGGCATTGACAGCCTGAATCTGGCAGGCTAGGGGCGTGATCGCCGCGGTGTCGTGCAACATCAGGGCTTGCAAATTGTGGTGATGCACCGCCAATTGCTGATCAATGCTGGGCAAGTGGCGCCAACCTTTGAGCTTGAACGCCACCAACGGCTCAATACCAAAGCCGGGCGCGCCGACCAGTATCAGCCGCAGCACCCGGGCCGGAAAGCGATGCGCCAGCAAAGCGGCCGTCATCGCGCCAAAAGAAAACCCCATCAGGTCGCAAGCGATGCCGCCCAGCAACTGCGTGAGCCCGGCCTCCAGCGGCTCGGGCATCACATCGACGTCACCGCCATCGGGGGGCAATGCCGAGTCGCCAAAACCGGGAAGATCCGGCACATACACACAGCGCCCGGAGGCAGCCAGCGGCAACACATTTCGCAGCCAATGCGTCCAGCTGCCGCTGCCGCCATGAAACAGCACCAGCGGCGGCAAGGCCGGGTCGGCCCCCTGCTGGCCCCAGACATGCCAAACCAGTTGCCCACTGCCGCAGGGCGTGAGCATGCGGCGTGCCGCCTTCAAGACTTGGGCGTACTCGGGGTTCTGGGAAAGTGGGGGCAGTTGTGAGGCTTGTGAAGCGGCCTCGGGGGAAGAATCGGTTACAGATGTCATCCTGCCTTTATACCCGCCTCAGTCTTGCACCTTGCCGCGTGAGCTTTTGATGCTGGAGCGCTGGCTCTTGCCTTCCAACCTACGTTGCTTCGAACCATAGGTCGGTTTGGTCGCGCGCCGGGCTTTGGGCGGTACCGCCACGCTGTCGACAACATCTTGCAGCCTAGCCAGTGCGTCGCTGCGGTTCATCTCTTGCGTGCGGTGCTGCTGTGCCTTCAGCACCAACACGCCATCCTGCGTGATGCGGCTGTCGCTCAGACACAGCAAGCGCTCCTTGATCTCGACCGGCAAAGACGATGCAGCGATGTCAAAGCGAAGATGCACTGCGCTGGACACCTTGTTGACGTTTTGCCCACCCGCGCCCTGCGCACGAATCGCACTGAACTCGACCTCGCGTTCGTCAACCGGGTAATGGGAAATAGTAGCCATGGCCTGAATTGTGAACGGATTGGAAGCCGCCCAACTTTTTGTCATGGCAAGCGTAGCGCGGCCATCCATCTTGGAGGTACGCGGTGATGGACTACCGCACTTCGCTCACGGTGACGGAGACTTTACGTACGCAGTGACAAAGGGTTTATGCCTGCAAAGACAGACTTATTTCAAGTCATCCAAAAACGTTTCCAGCAAGGCCGAAAACGCCTGCGGCTGCTCAACCGCGCTCAAATGCGCAGCAGGCAAGGTCACGAGTTTTGCGCCGGTGATGCTGCTGACAATCGCTTCAGACAGTGCCAGCGGCGTGGCTTCGTCGCGGGTACCGGCGATCACCAGCGTCGGGCAAGTGATGCGCTGGTTGCTGCTGCGAAAATCAATCGCGGCCACCGCACCGCAACTCGCGGCATAAGGCTCTGGCGCAAGTTTTTCAAGTTTTTGACGCAACGTCGCCACGCGGGCAGCGCCGCCACCCACCGTGTCAGCGATGAACTCCGGCGTGAACCAGCGCTGGATCGCGCCTTCAGCCACGGCAGCGACACCTTGCGTCAGCACTGTGTTCATGCGGGCGCGCCACATGGCACCGGCAGGTTCACCGTAAAAATTAGCGGCGTTGGCAATGGTGATGCTCTTGACGAGCTCTGGGTGCCGTGCGGCCAAGGCCTGCGCCGTCATGCCGCCCATGCTCAGACCGACAAAATGAACCGGGCCTAGGGCCTGAGCCTGAATCAGTGCGGCAGCGTCGTCGGCCAACATCTCCATGCTGTAAGGACCTGCGGGTGCTGCTGATTGGCCATGGCCACGGGCGTCATAACGAAAAACCGTGAAGCGCTGCTTCAGACGTTCCGTCAACGCGTCCCACATGCTGAGGTCGCAGCCAAGCGCGTGGCTGAGCATCACCACCGGGCCTTGGCCTTCGCGGACCCAATGGAGTTTGGGCGATGGATTCGATTCAGTAACAGTCGATGAAGTCATGGTTTCTTTCGTGTCGATTCAGTGACGATGAGCATTAACCCATGATCGTACTGCAGCCCAAGGGATTCGCTCAGGCAACGTGGGCTGGCGCGTCTGAGGATGGCAAGAATCCCTTCTCACGCAAAATCGCGCCGGCGATCGAATACGCATGATTGGCAGCAGGGACGCCGCAGTAAATAGCCGCCTGCAAGATCACCTCTTTGATGTCGTCAGGTGTCAACCGCGACTCAGGCGGGCCGTCTAAACCCGCACGCACATGCAGGGCAAATTCTTCGTAGGCTTTGAGTGCGATCATGGTCGACAGCACCATCAGGCGACGGGTCTTGTCGCCAAAGGCCGGGCGGCCCCAGACCTCGTTCCACGCATAGCGCGTGATCAGGTTCTGAAACTCACCGTTGAAGTCATTCACATTGACCAGCGATTTGTCGACCCAAGCGTTGCCCAGCACGCGGCGGCGATTCAGCATGCCGTCGGCGTAATCCTGGTCATGATTTTTATCGTGATCGGTCATGCTTTCGCTTTCATATTGGTTTGGGATTTGTCGCCCGCCTGAATCGCCATCAAGGCCGTCAGTTGGCTGCGCGTGACGTCAGCAGCGTGCAATGCTAACGCAGGGCTGAACCACTCGTCGGCAGCGTCAGCAGGCAGCACCGCGCGCAGCGCTTGCAAGTTGGCCAGCATGCGCGCGGTGTCCACCTGCAGACCCGGCAAAGCCTGCGCCATGGCGCGTGCGCTGCCATGCGCCGACATCAACAAAGCCGGCCATTCGGCCAGTTCGGTTTGCCAATGGCTCAAGGCTCGTTCATGTTCTTGCGGCATCGCCGCCAGCAATGCAGCGACACGCTGTGGTGCGCGCTGCGCCGCCACCAGCGCGACCATGCACGCCACTGGATTGCGCTTGTGCGGCATGGCCGACGAACCACCGCGACCGGGCTCAACAGGCTCTGAGACTTCATTGACTTCGAATTGCCCCATGAGGGAAATATCGCGGGCGATTTTGCCAAGGCTGCCCACCAGCAAGCCCAGCTCGCAGCCCAGCGCGACCCATTCGTCGCGCTGCGTGTGCCAAGTGGCCAGTGGCGCTTTGAGTTGCAGGTCTGCGGCCATCAAGGCGATGACCACTGGGCCTTGCGCCTTCATTTGGGCCAAGGTGCCAACCGCACCACCGAGCTGCACACACAGAGCGTTGGCAGCCGCCACTTGCAAACGTTGCTGGCTGCGAATCAAAGGCGCGACCCAGCCGGCGCACTTCAAACCAAAACTGGTGACAGAGGCTGGCTGCAGCAGCGTGCGTGCCAATATCGGGTCTGCAGCATGACGCTCAGCAAGAGCCAACAACGCATCAATGGCGATTTGCACATCGGCTTGCACCATCGCCAGCGCATCGCGCGTGACCAGTGCCAGCGCCGTGTCGATCACATCTTGGCTGGTGCTGCCGAAGTGAACAAAGCGCACCGCGTCTGGATTGAAAAGGCCGACCGTCTCCTTCAAACTCTTCATCAAAGGAATCGCAAGCGTACCCGCGCGGCCGCTTTCGCGGACGATCTTGCTGACGTCAAACAGTTCCACCTTGCAGGTGCCGATGATGGACTGCGCAGCGGATTCGGGAATCAACCCAGCCGTGGCCTGGGCTCTGGCCAGCGAGGCTTCAAAGCGCAGCATCGCGGCTAAGAAATGACTTTCACTGAAAGCCTCAAGAATCTCAGGGGTAGACAAAAAGCCTTCAAAAATACTCATGGTCGGGGGCTTTTGGTGGGGGGAAATAAAAGAGCTCAGCGGTTTTTTTATCAGCGCTTGAGGCGAATTTGGTTTGGCAGGGGCACAGACCGGCGCAGCACGTCTTCGCCCAGCCACTGGGCTGAGCGCCAAGCCCGCTGCGCCACCGTCGGCAAGGGCATTTGCTGGTAGTCGTCGTTGAAGACTTCAAAGCTGTAGTCGCCGCGGTAACCCAGGCTGTGCAGCTTGTTGACCAAGGCAGCCAGCGCCTCGCTGTGCACGCCCTCGCCCGGAAACACCCGAAAGTGCCGTGCCGTGGTGATGCGTTCTTCAACCGACTTGATCTCGGTCCACATGAAGTCGGCCAGTTGCACCAGAAAAATCTTGTTCGGGTCGAGCATCTCCAACTCGTCCAGCGAGGTCTTGGTGGCAAACATGTGGAACGAATCAAAACCAAGCCCGAGGTTGGGCATGTCAGCTTGGGTGATGATGTCCCAGGCCTGCGGAAATTCATTGACCACGCGGCCCCACGACAAGGCTTCGTAGGCGATCTTGATGTTCATCGGAATCGCCAGCATGGCCAACTTGCGCAAGTCTTTGACCAACGCGGCCGTGTCGCCGGTGGCGTGTACCGAGGTTGAAGAACAGATCAGCAACACGCGGCAATCCAGCGCGTGGCACATCTCGAGCATCGACTTGGCGATGTCCATCTTGTACTCATGCAGATGGCCTGACAGGCCTTCAAAGTCACGCAAGACCTGAAAACCGGTGACGCGCAAACCGCTGGATTTCACAGCCTGGACGGCTGCCTCCAGGCCCTCAGGGTGACCGACCAAGTCTCGCGCCGACAGCATGATCTGCGTGAAGCCCGCTTCGCGCACAGCCTTGAGTTTGGCCTCCAGAGGCCCAGCCAAGGAGATGGTGTCCATCCCAAAGTCGCTGATGTTTCCGCTGTAGTGCATGGCTCAGCTCCGCTCGGCACGCGTTGGGCCTGTGCGCTGGTCTTGCACCAACTCGAAGCTGACGCTTTGCAACCAAGTGCGGGTGAGAGCACCGCGGTCTTCGGTCTGCACGCCGCGCGACTGCACAAACTCGACACCGCGCTGGGCCAGCTCAGCCACCGTGGCGAGCACGTCAGCGGTACCCAGGCCAATGCGCTGCAAGGCTTCGTCGTCTTCGACGTCCAGCACGCTGGCGTCAGGCTCGATCAGCTGCACATAAAAACGAGAGGCTGACGGGCACGGACTTTGCAAAATACGGCCCTTGGGCAAAACGCCAAAGCGCTTGTCGTCCGGCAAATCAGTGAAGCCAAACAGCTCACGGTAAAACTCGGCCCAGTCTTCGGTGCGGTCGTTGCCGATGTACTGCACCACGCCAAAAAAGTGCAGACCCGCCACTGCGGGCGGGTGCTGCTCAACCGTCGGAATCGGCACAAAGTCAACGTCGTAAATCGAGAACTTGTCGTAACGGTCAACAAAGTAAATACGGCTCTTGCCAACGCCATGAATCGCGGGGATGTTCAACTCCATCACCTCGACCCGCGGCGGCACGGCCCACGCGCCACGCTCCAGCGCTCGGCGGTAAGCCGCAGCGGCGTCGCGCACGCGCAGTCCAATGGCCGCAATCACCGGTTTGTCTTGCGGCACAGCACCATCTGGCAAGGCCGACACATGCGCGTTGACGATGATGTTGATGGCGCCCTGACGGTACAACAGCACCTCCCGCGAACGATGCCGTGCGACCGGGCGAAAGCCCATCATCTCCAGCACTTGCCCCAAAGCTTGCGGCTTGCTGGTGGTGTATTCAATGAATTCAATGCCGTCCAGACCGAGTGGATTAACGGCCTCCGGGATGGCTTCGCGGTCGGCCGAAAGCGCTGGCGACAAGGCTTGAGACAGTGCTTGTAAATGAGTGCTCATGGTGCGTCCTGAAATGACAAGTCAATAAAAAAATTAAAAGTCAGACCGCGGTGGCGACGCTGACTGGGCTGTTCAATTCAGGCACGTGGCCGCCGCCCAGAAATAAGCGTTCGATGTGCGGATCGGCCAGCAATTCTGATGCGGCTTTGTGCAGCACCATCTGGCCAGACTCCAGCGCAATTGCATCGTCGGAAATCTTCAAGGCGCTTTTGACATTTTGCTCGACCATCAGCACCGTGGTGCCTTGGGCCGCCAAAGTTTTCAACAATTTGAAAACATCTTGTACCACCAAGGGCGACAAACCAATCGAAGGCTCGTCAATCAACAGAACTTTGGGCCGCAGCAACAGCGCCCGACCGATTTCGAGTTGCTTTTGTTCCCCGCCTGACAAGGCAGACGCTTGTGAATGCAAACGCTCTTTCACACGCGGAAAAAAGTTAAGCACCTCCGGGATGCGCTCATGCGTGGTCTTGGTGCCTAGCGTGATGCCGCCCAACTCCAGGTTTTGGAAGACCGTCAACTGACCAAACAAATTACGCCCCTGCGGCACAAAGGCAATGCCTTTGGCGAGCAGCGCTTTTTGCGTTGCCCCCGAGATGTCCTCGCCGTCCAGCAGAATCCGGCCTTGGCGCGGCTTGAGCAAACCAAAGAGTGTTTTCAGCACGGTTGATTTACCCGCGCCGTTAGGGCCGAGCAGCAAGGTGATGGAACCGCGCCTAACCTTGAAGGACAGGTTGTTGAGGATCATGAAATCCTTGTAACCCGCCACCACATCGTCAAACTCTATGCAAATGTCGTCTGTCATATTCAGTTCCCTAAGTAGGCGTCAAGCACCTCTTTATTGGCGCGAATTTCGGCTGGTGTGCCGATGGCCATCACCCGACCTTCGACCATCACCATGATGCGGTGGCACAGATCCATGACGAAGTCCATGTTGTGCTCGATCACGACAAATGAACTCTGCTGGCCCAGCTTAGGATTCCGGTTGAGTTCTTTGAGCAGATTGGAAATACCGCCCACCAGACTCGGGTTGACACCGGCACAGGGTTCGTCCAGCAGCACCAGCGCCGGCTGGGCCATGAAAGCCATGGCAATGTCGACCAGCTTTTGCTGACCGTAACTCAGGGTGCCGGCCAGCGTGTTAGCGACGTGCCGAATGCGGAATTGATCAATCAAAGCATCAGCTCTGTCGCCCAGACCCGAGTCGCCCGGCGCAAACATGCGGCTCAGCATGCTGCCCTGGTGTTCTTGCGCAGCGACGATCAGGTTGTCCCGCACCGTCATTTTCCCAAAGACCTGCAGCGTCTGGAAAGTACGTCCTACACCGCGCCGACTCAGCGCCAAAGGCGACAGCCCGCTGATGCTTTGACCGTTCAGCTCAATCTCGCCGGCATCGGGCGTGATCTGCCCCAGCACGCTGTTGAACATGGTGGTCTTGCCCGAACCATTCGGCCCGATGACGCCGAATATTTCGCCCGGCATAACTTCAAAAGAAACACCGCCGACCGCTTGAATCGCACCGTAGGCTTTTTTCAAGCCGGTGACTTTGAGCAAAGGATGGTTCATGATCCAGCCTTCATTTTTGCAGCGTTGGCCGCACGCTGGGCGGATGCTTCACGCGCGGCACGGCGCTCCTTCATCCGGTCTGGAATACTCAGCAAACCGTCCGGCAACCAGACCATCATTAGCACAACGGCGGAGCCAAAAATCGGCAAGTACCACGCGGCCACGCCGGGTACATCGCGCATCCACTCCGGCAACACCACGCCCACGGCAGCGCCCAACACCGGACCCAGGAAGTAACCCGCACCACCAACCACGACCATCAGGTACATCATGATGGAGGCGCCCACGGTGAAGGGAGCCGGCTCGATGAACTGCACCAGCGACGCGAACAGCGCACCCGCCACACCCGCATACACAGCGCCAATGGCAAAGCTCAGCAAGGTGTAGTTTCGAATGTCAATGCCCAGGCTTTCGGCCCGGATCGGGTTGTCGCGCAGTGCTTTGAAAGCTTTGCCCCAAGGCGAGCGCAGCAAGCCCCACAGCAGACCCGCCATCACCAAGGTGACCGCCAGCACGAAGTAGTAATAAGGCCGATTGCCTTCCAGCGAATAGCCCAATAAAGAGGGACGCGCAATGTTGTTGATGCCGAAGGTGCCGCCGGTGAGCCACTCTTCGTTGCGCATCACCAGCCAGATGGCGGTGTTGAAGCCCAACGTGGCAAACGCCAAATAAATAGCCTGCACGCGCAGCGCCGGAAAGCCCAGCACCAGCCCGACCACAAAGCAGATCAAGGCAGCGGCAGGCAAACCGAGCCAGAAGCTGAAGCCCGCCTTCATCAAAATGGCGACGGTGTAGGCACCGATGCCAAAGAAGGCCGCATGACCGAGCGACTTCTGGCCGGCGTAACCGGTGGTCAGGTTCAAGCCCATGATGGCGATGACAAACACCAGCCAATAACTCAGCAGATACACGCCATAGTTCTTCAGGTATTGCGGTGCCACCAGCAGCAGCGCAGCGGCCACCAAGGTGAAAGCCAAACCGAGTTTGTGTTGCAAGAGCTTCATACCTTGCGCTCCTCTTTTTTACCCAACAGACCTTGCGGCTTGAACAAAATAACGACCATGAAAATCACCAACGCCACGGCATCTTTGTAGGCTGGAGAAATATAAGCAGCCGCCAGGTTCTCACAGACCCCAACGATCAGACCGCCCAGCAAGGCACCACGCGAATTGTTGAAGCCGCCGATGATGGCGGCAAAAAAGGCCTTGTTGCCAAGGCCCTCACCCATGTCGAACTTGGCCAGGTAAGTGGGCGTGACCAGCAGCGCCGCAGCCACCGCCAACACCGCGTTGATGGCGAAGGTGTAGAAAATCATGCGCGGCACATTGATGCCCAGCACGGACGCGCTTTCGGTGTTTTGGGCCACGGCCTGCATGGCCCGGCCGGTGACGGTCTTGGCCAAAAAAGCCTGCGTCGCCAAGACGATGACCAGTGCCATGGCAAAGGTGCCCACGTCCTGCAGGGTGACCGTGACGCCAGCGATGTTGTAGATCTTGTCCGCAAACAGGCTGGGGAACGGATGCGCCTCTGCGCTGTAGCCCGCCCGCACGCCATTGCGCATCGCAATCGACAGACCGATGGTGGCCACAACGATCGGCATCATGCCGTACTTGAACAGTGGGTCCACCAAGCCACGCTTGAAGACCCAGCCCAGCAGCAGCACCGCCAGCAGCACCGTGCAGACAATGCTCACCAGCACGGGCGCGCCCAAAGCCATGAAGCCGAGCATCATGAAAGCCGGCAACATGACGAACTCGCCCTGAGCGAAATTGATCGTACCTGAGGCTTGCCACAGCAAGGTGAAGCCAAGACCCGCAAGCGCATAAATACTGCCGGTGGCCAGGCCAGAGAAAAAGAGTTGGAGGAAGTCGGTCATGGCATTGCGATGAGTACGTTGCTTGTGGGTGATGGACGTTGGTCTTCTGGGGACGTACTGTAGCCGTTTGGCAGTTGATAAATTCTTGGCCAATTTAAATTTGCGCGATTAACGCACAATAATGTGCGATAGTCGATCGAAATTCGGGTTAGACCCGGGGAGTTAAAGCCATGGCCCAACCGACAAGCACCGAAACCCGCCCCGCTCTGGACAAACGCGACTGGATCGCCGGCCTTGAAAAAGGCCTGTCGGTGATGGAGAGTTTTGACGATGCCAACCCGCGCATGACCGCCAGCCAGGCCGGGCTGCGCTGCGGCATCACCCGCACGGCGGCACGCCGGTACTTGCTGACGCTGGAGCATCTGGGCTATGTCGCCACAGACGGCAAACTGTTCTGGCTGACGCCGCGGGTGCTGCGCATGGGGCAGTCTTATCTGGAGTCAGCGCGGCTGCCGCGCATCGTCCAGCCGTTTTTGCAGCGCGTCACGGCGGGCACACAAGAAAGCGCTTTTGTCAGCGTGATGGACGGCGACGACATCGTCTACATCGCCCGCAACGGCTCGAACCGCGTCATGAACACCGGCTACGTGCTCGGCGCCCGGGTCCAAGCCCAAGTGACAGCGGCAGGCTTGTTGCTGCTGGCGCTGCGCGGCCCCGAATGGGTTGAAGCCTGGCTGACCCACAACGCCCTGAGCACCTACACCTCCCACACCATTGCCAGCAAGGACCGCTTGCGCATCGAACTGGCCCGCGTGCGGGCACAGGGCTGGGCCCTGTCAGAGCAACAACTCGAACTCAACTACCGCGGCATCGCCGTGCCACTGCGCGACCGACACGGCCTGGTGATGGGTGCGCTGAGTGTGACCATGCCGATGGGACACGAGTCGAGTGAAGACGCTGTGCGGCGCGTGCTGAACGTGCTGAGCGAAACGGCGCAAGGGATGCGCCAGTTGGTCTGAGCTCAGCTCTGCATCAAAGCCCAAACCCGGGCGGATGACAGCGGCATTTGCAGCAGCGGCGCTTTGGCTGCCATGCCGGCACGGGCCAGCGCATCGGCCACCGCATTGACCACGGTCGGGCCCGCGCCGATGGTGCCAAGCTCGCCCACGCCTTTGACGCCGAGCGGGTTGTTCAGGCAGGGCACGGACGTGTCCATCTCGGTCTTGAAGTCGGGTGAATCTTCAGCGCGCGGGGCGACGTAGTCCATCAGGCTGCCCGTCAAAGGCTGGCCGGTTTCGCGGTCATAGACCACTTGCTCGTACAGCGCTTGACCGATGCCTTGCACCGCACCGCCGTCGAGCTGGCCGCGCACGATCATCGGGTTCACCACCCGGCCAATGTCGTTGACCGAGGCATAGGCCACCACCGCCACATGGCCGGTCAGCGGGTCAATTTCGACCTCGCTGATATGGCAACCGTTGGGCCAACTCGGGCCACTCGCAGCCGAAGTCGAGTTCATGAAAATGCGTTGATCGGACTGTCTGCCCGCCAGCGCAAAAATGTCGGTACTCAGGTCAGTCCCGATCACCTGGAGGCGACCATTGCGGTACTCGATGTCAGCCACAGAGGCTTCAAACTCCTGTGCCGCCAGACGCTTGGCCTCGGCAATCGTGCGGTCAGCGCCAACGCGCATGGCCGAGCCGCCGGTGAACAGCGAGCGCGAACCGGCGCTGCCAAAACCGTCACCACGGTCGGTGTCGCCGAGCACCACGCGGACTTGTTCAATCGGCACGCCAAAGGCGTCCACCACCAACTGCGCCAGCGAGGTCAAGATGCCCTGCCCCATGCCGTTGACGGCTGAAAAAACCTCGATCATGCCGTCGGCTTGCACCGCCACGGTGACGGTTTCTTCCATTGCATTGCCGCCCGTCCACTCCAGGAAAGTAGCGATGCCTTGGCCGCGCAGCAAGCCGCGCTTAGCCGAGTCTGCAGCGCGCGCCGCAAAGCCAGACCAGTCGGCCAGCACCATGGCTTGGTCCATGATGGATTCAAACTGACCGCAGTCGTAGGTCTGGCCCATCGGGTTTTTATAGGGCATTTGCGCTGGCGTGATGAAGTTGCGGCGGCGCAGTGCCACGCGGTCTATGCCGGTCTGCCGCGCGGCTTCGTCCATCAGCCGCTCCATGCTGAAGATGGCTTCAGGCCGACCCGCACCGCGGTAAGCGCCAGTGGGCGAGGTGTTGGTCAGCACCGCCTTGAAATGAAAGTCGATGGTCTGAATGTCGTAGACGCTGGTCTGCACCCAGGGGCCGATCAAGAGCTGAATCGTCACGCCGGTGCCGGTCGGGTAAGCGCCTACATTGGCCATCGAGGCCACCCGCAGCGCGAGTATCTTGCCGCTGACGTCGAGCGCCAATTCGGCCTGGGTCTGCAAGTCACGACCGTGCGAGGCCGAGATGAACTCTTCGCTGCGGTCGGCCACCCACTTGATGGGCCGTTGCAGGGCGCGAGCGCAAAAAGCAACAGCCAAGTCTTCCGGGTAGACGCCGGTTTTCATGCCGAAACCACCGCCAACATCGCCCACCACCACGCGCACATCGGCACGCTCGATGCCCAGCAAGTCACACACCGAGTTGCGCACACCCGACGGCATTTGCGTGCTCATGCGAATCGTCAGCCGCCCGGTCGCCGGGTCTGGCATGGCCAGCACCGAGCGCGGCTCTAGGCTCAGCGCCGACAAGCGCTGATTCACCACATCCAGCTTGACCACGTGCGCAGCCTTGGCAAAGGCTTCGGCGGTGGCCTGAACATTGCCGTAGCGGGTTTCACCGGCGATGTTGTCAACCGCCTTGTCGTTCAGCACCGGCGCGCCTGCGGCCGTGGCGTCGTCCAGATTCACCAACACGGGCAGTTCGGCGTAGTCAATCTCAATCGCCTCGGCTGCGTCACGCGCTTGCTGCAGCGTGAGCGCCACCACCGCGACCACCGCTTCACCGACAAAACGAACCCGCTCATGGGCCAATGCGCGGCGCTCAGGCGCTGCGCAGGGCACCGGGTCGATCCGCTTGAAGGCCGAGCCCGGAATGGGTTTGACGCCAGCCGCCACCATGTCAGCGCCGTTGACGATGCTCAGCACCCCGGGCATGGCCAGCGCGGCCGTGCTGTCGAGCGAGACAATGCGGGCGTGCGGGTAAGGCGAGCGCAAAAAGAAAATATGAACCTGGTCAGCAGGGCTGACGTCGCCGGCAAACTGGCCTGCGCCGACCAGCAGCTTGTCGTCTTCAAGACGGCGGACTGACTGACCGCTGCCAAAACGGGCGGGAGATTCAGGGTTGGAAGCGGAAGTGGAAGCTGAGAGTGCAGCAGGGAATGAGGTGCTTGGCGTCAAGGCAAATCCAAAGGTTGTCGTGGCAGTCGAGAAAAACAAGGCGGCCGTAAATAGAAAAGTCCAGCACCACTATAAATGGAGCTGGACTTTCATGTTGAAAAATGGTCAGCGCATACGCCGCTTTAACCCGCCGTGGTGACCTTGGCTTCCTTGATAACCTTGGCCCATTTGGCCTGTTCAATCTTGATGAACTCGGCAAAGCGCTCAGTCGAACCGCCGCCGTCTTCAGCGCCATATTGCTCGAACTTTTCCATCACATCGGGCATCAACATGACGCGGTTGATGTCTTCGTTCATGCGCTTGGCCATGGCCTGCGGTAGCTTGCCCGGGCCGACCAAACCGTACCAAGTGGTGGCGTCAAAACCGGGGAATCCTGATTCGTCCATGGTCGGCACGGTCGGGTGGCCTTTGGCGCGCTTGGTGCGGGTTTGGGCTATCGCAATCGCCTTGCCGCTTTTGACGTGCGGCGTGGCCGAGGTCATGGTTTCAAAGCAGTAATTCACCTGCCCGCCAATCAGGTCGATCAGGGCCGGGCCCGAGCCTTTGTAAGGCACATGCAGCGCATCAATACCGGCGCGCAGCTTGAACATTTCCAGCGCCAAGTGCTGGGCCGAACCACCGCCGGCCGATGCAAAGCTGATGTTGCCGGGGTTCTTTTTACACAGCTCAACCAAGTCTTTGACCGTTTTCGCCGGCTGAGCTTCGTTGCAAATCAACAAATTTGGCGTGACGCCGACCAGCGCAATCGGCACAAAGTCGCGCTCGACCACGTAGCCAAGCTTGGGCACCAAACTGGGTGCCAGCGCATGGCTGTTGATGTGCGCCATCAACAAGGTGTTGCCGTCGCTGGCCTGCTTGGAAACGTAGTCAGCCGCGATCACGCCGGCAGCCCCCGCCTTGTTGTCAATGATGACGGAGATGTTCCACATGGCGGACAACTTTTGCCCGACCACGCGCGCCAGCGCATCGGTGCCGCCGCCCGGCGGGAAGCCGACGACGATGCGAATCGGTCCATTGGGCAAGGTTTGCGCCTTGAGCATGGGGGCGGCCACCAAGGCCGCACCGGCGAGGGCGCTGCTGACAAAAGTTCTGCGTTGCATGGTTGTCTCCTAATGGTTATTTATCGTCTTTGCGAGCGAAGCGTGGCAATCCATCGTGGCGGTGCGCGGTGATGGACTGCCGCGCTGCGCTCGCAGTGACGGCATTTTGCGCATACGCGTCAAGCCACTTTGCGAGCGGGCACGGCTGCCGCATGGCTTGAAAAATAGTCCATCGCCGCCTGCACGCCCGAGCCGGCGAGCTTGACGCCGGCCAGCTTCAAGCCCATTTCGCAACCGGCCAGCGCGGCCATCAACGTCAGGTCATTGCTGTCACCCAAGTGGCCGATGCGGAACATCTTGCCCTTGATCTTGCCCAGACCGGTACCCAGCGAGCAGTCAAAGCGCTCGTAAATGATCTTTCGCACGGCATCGGCGTCAACCCCTTCAGGCATCATCACGCCTGTCAAAATCGGCGAATACACCGCCGCGTCCGCGCATTGAATCTGCAAGCCCCAAGCCCGCACCGCTGAGCGCACGCCTTCGGCCCAGCGCTGGTGGCGCGCAAAGACCGCGTCCAGCCCGTTCTCGAGCAGCATGTCACAGGCTTCACTCAATGCATACAGCAAGTTGGTGTTCGGCGTGGTCGGCCAGTAGCCGGTCTTGTTCATCTCGATGATCTCGTCCCAAGCCCAGAAAGCCTTTGGCAGTGTGGCTTTTTGGCTGGCTGCTATGGCTTTGACCGACAGGGCGTTGAAGCTGATCCCTGGCGGCAGCATCAAACCCTTTTGCGAACCACTGATGCTGACGTCCACACCCCAGTCGTCGTGCCGGTAGTCGGCAGAGCCGAGACCCGAGATGGTGTCGACCAACAGCAGTGCCGGGTGTTTGGCGGCGTCGATGGCTTTGCGAACGGCGGCGATGTTGCTGGTGACGCCGGTCGAGGTTTCGTTGTGCACCACGCATACGGCCTTGATACTGTGGCCCGTGTCGGCCTTCAGCCGCGCTTCAATCAGGTCAGCGCGAACGCCATGACGCCATGCATCCGGGCCCGGCAAGCCCATCACTTCGGTCTTCAGGCCGAGCCGCACGGCCAGCTTGTTCCAGAGCGCGGCAAAGTGGCCGGTTTCGTACATCAGCACATGGTCGCCGACGCTCAAGGTGTTGACCAGTGCGGCCTCCCAAGCGCCCGTGCCGGAGGCCGGGTAAATGATCACGGGTTGACGGGTTTTGAAGATCTTCTGAACATCGGCCAGCACCTTGAGACCGAGCAGCGCGAACTCAGGGCCGCGGTGGTCGATGGTCGGGTAACTCATGGCGCGCAGCACACGATCAGGAACGGGGGAAGGCCCGGGGATTTGCAAAAAGTGGCGGCCAGTGGGGTGAAAGTCAAGTGTCAGCATAGGAAGAACTCCGTGAATGATCTTGCATTTTTTGCATACAAAGTAATTTTGTCAAGAGCATCGACCCCCTGTTCCGCCATGGGAAACACAATTTTTATAGCAAATTATTGATCTGCATCAGCATTTGACATCCAGCAATTTTGCATACAAAATTTCGACATGAGCGCTGAAATCATTTCAATCAACCCCACACCCCGAACCGCCCTGCATGAACAAGTGGCGCTGCGCCTGCGTGAAATGCTGGTCGAAAGTCGCATTGCCCCCGGCGCCAAACTCAACGAGCGCGAACTCAGCGAGGTCCTGAACGTGTCGCGCACGCCCTTGCGTGAGGCCATCAAGATGCTGGCGGCTGAAGGCTTGGTCGAGTTACTGCCGAACCGTGGCGCGATTGCCGTTGAGCTGAGCGAAGCCGATGTGCTCAACACCTTTGAGGTCATGGCCGGGCTGGAAGCGCAGTCCGGCGAACTGGCGGCTGAGCGCATCACCGACGCCGAGATGGCCGAGATCCAAGCCATGCACTACGAAATGCTGGCCGCCTACACACGGCGCGACCTGCCGGCCTATTACCGGCTCAACTCGGCGATTCATGCGGCCATCAATGTCGCCGCCAAAAACCCGGTGCTGAGCGCCACCTACCGGCAAGTCAATGCGCGGCTGCAGGCACTGCGTTTTCGCTCCAACCAAGACGGCGACAAATGGAGTGCCGCCATGAAAGAACACGACCAAATGATCGATGCCCTGAACCACCGAAACCCGGCCGCCATGCGCGCCGTGCTGCTCAGCCACTTGAACCACAAGCGTGACGTGGTGATGGCCCAGCTTGTGCAACAGCGCAGCGGTTCAGCCGCCCATGGAGAACAAGCATGAACGCCCCGCTGCCCGCCAACATCGCCAAGCAAGCGACGGCCCGTGAGACAACCTACAACCAAGTCGCCAGCACCAGCAACGAAGTCGCCGGGCGACTGGCGGCACGACTGACCAGCGACACCCAAGGCGAGGTCTTGTTTTCAGCCGCAGACCGTGGCCGCTACGCCACCGACGCCTCGATCTACCAAAGCATGCCGACGGGGGTCTTTGTACCCCGCAGCAGCGCAGACGTTGGGCTGGCACTGGAGATTTGCCGCGACCTAGGTGTGCCCATCGTGGCACGCGGTGGCGGCACCAGCCAATGCGGCCAAACCGTAGGCGCAGGGCTGATCATCGACCACTCGAAATACGTCCGCAACATCTTGGCGGTAGACCCTGCAGAACGCATCGCGGTGGTCGAACCTGGCTTGGTGCTCGACCACTTGAACGCCAGCCTGAAAAAGCACGGCCTCTGGTACCCCGTCGATGTCTCCACCAGCGGGCAAGCCACGTTGGGTGGCATGGCCGGCAACAACTCCTGCGGCAGCCGCAGCATTGCCTACGGCAACATGGTCCACAACGTGCGTGGTGCGCAAGCGTGGACCTCCGACGGTACGCTGCTGACGCTGGGTGACTACGCCAGCAGCAGCGGCAAGTCGCGTGAACTGGGCGACTACGTGCGCAGCTTGGCCGAGCAACTCGCGCCGGACATCAACGCACGCTGGCCCAAGGTCTTGCGCCGGGTCGGTGGCTACAACCTCGACATCTTTGACAACCAGAGCGAACGCCCTTACACCGCCGACGGCTCGGTCAATCTGGCGCACTTGCTGGTCGGCAGCGAAGGCACGCTGGCACTGACCAAAAACCTGACGCTGCAACTCAGTGAACTGCCACGCGCGAAGGTCTTGGGTGTGGTGAATTTTCCGACCTTTTACGCGGCCATGGATGCGGCGCAGCACATCGTCAAACTCGGTGGCGGCCTGTCAGCAGTCGAGCTGGTCGACCGCACCATGATCGAGTTGTCGCTGCAAAACCCGGCCTTTGCACCGACGGTTCGCACCGCCCTGCTGGGTCAACCCGACGCGATTTTGTTGGTCGAATTTTCGGGTGCCTCCAAGGCCGACCTGCTGCCCAAAATACGCCAACTGGTGGAACTGATGGGTGAGCTCGGCCTGCCCGGTTCGGTGGTCGAAATGACTGAAGACGCACCGCAAAAAAACCTCTGGGAAGTGCGCAAGGCCGGCCTCAACATCATGATGAGCCTGAAGGGCGACGGCAAGCCGGTGAGCTTCATCGAAGACTGCGCTGTCCCGCTGGAACACTTGGCCGAATACACCGACGCGCTGACCGAAGTCTTCAAGCGTCACGGCAGCAAAGGCACTTGGTACGCCCACGCTTCGGTCGGCACGCTGCACGTGCGGCCTATTTTGGACATGCGCCGCGAAGGCGCCAGCAAGATGCGTGCAATAGCCGAAGAAGCTTCAGCATTGGTGCACAAATTCAAAGGCGCTTACAGCGGCGAACACGGCGACGGCCTGTGCCGGGGCGAATGGATTTCGTGGCAGTTCGGGCCGCAGATCACGCAAGCATTTGCCAGCATCAAAGAAGCCATGGACCCGCTGAACTTGCTCTGCCCGCAGCGC
>CANFSO010000035.1 GCA_947449895.1 Comamonadaceae bacterium | reverse complement strand
TAGTCGGTGCCGGCACCGACCATCTGCTGCTCGTTTTTCGGGTCGCAATAGCGCATGAAATACCACGATGAGTCGACGAAGGTGTCCATCGTGTCAGTCTCGCGCCGCGCCGCCTGACCACACACCGGGCACACCACCCCCGCATGAAAGCCGACGTGCTTCACAAGTGGATTACCAGAGCCATCCGGCACACAGTCCTGCGGCAAGATCACCGGCAGGTCTTTTTCAGGCACCGGCACCGCGCCATGCTCAGCGCAATGAATGATCGGAATCGGTGTGCCCCAATAACGCTGACGGCTGACGCCCCAGTCACGCAAACGCCAAGTGGTTTTCTTTTCGCCAAGACCTTTGGCCGCTAGCGCAGCCGCCACA
This sequence comes from Comamonadaceae bacterium, assembly GCA_947449895.1. Classification (GTDB taxonomy): domain Bacteria; phylum Pseudomonadota; class Gammaproteobacteria; order Burkholderiales; family Burkholderiaceae_C; genus Polaromonas. Next base: position 21,229 of record CANFSO010000035.1, on the reverse strand, counting down.
GCATCAACACAAGGCTTGAAAGCCAAGCCATCAAACTCACCGGAATGAACCGCAATACCAGCCCCTTTTTCAGCATACCAATCGTGCCAAACAGCCGTGTCAAAAATACGTGAGGACTCCGCAAATGTCACCACAGGCTTGATCACCAGCGAATACTTCAAGGCAAACGCAAAGTCGCGCTCATCATGCGCCGGCACACCCATCACCGCGCCGTCGCCATACGACATCAGCACATAGTTGCCGACCCACACCTCGACCTGCTCACCTGTCAAAGGATGCGCCACAAAAAGCCCCGTAGGCATGCCCTTTTTCTCTTGCGTGGCGAGTTCAGCTTCCGTGGTGCCGCCTGACTTGCACTCTTCCAAAAATGCCGCCAGCTTTGGCTGCGTAGCCGCCGCATGCAAGGCCAGCGGATGCTCAGGTGCTACGGCGCAAAACGTCACGCCCATGATGGTGTCTGGACGCGTTGTGAAGACATACATCTTGCCGTCAGTCAGCAGCGTGCCAGCCGCATCACGAATGTCGTGCGTGAACGCAAAACGCACGCCTTCGCTCTTGCCGATCCAGTTTTCCTGCATCAAGCGCACACGCTCCGGCCAGCCCGACAGTGTGGCCTTGTCGTTGCCAACCTGCACGTGGTCCAGCAGTTCTTGCGCGTAGTCGGTGATCTTCAGGTAGTAGCCCGGGATCTCGCGTTTTTCGACCACCGCACCGGTGCGCCAGCCCTTGCCGTCGATCACCTGCTCATTGGCCAGCACGGTCATGTCGACCGGGTCCCAGTTGACGACTTGCGTCTTGCGGTAGGCGATGCCTTTGTCGAGCATCTTCAAAAACAGCCACTGGTTCCACTTGTAATAAGTCGGGTCGCAGGTGGCGATTTCGCGGCTCCAGTCAACCGCCAGACCCATCGCCTGCATCTGTTTTTTCATGTAGGCGATGTTGTCGTAGGTCCACTGTGCGGGCGGCACATTGTTTTTCAGCGCGGCGTTTTCAGCCGGCAAACCGAAGGCGTCCCAACCCATTGGCATCAGGACGTTGTAGCCCTTCATGCGCAGGTAGCGCGTGAGCATGTCGTTGATGGTGTAGTTGCGCACGTGGCCCATGTGCAGCTTGCCGCTGGGGTAGGGCAGCATGGAGCAAGCGTAGTACTTGCCCTTGGGCTTTGTGCCGCTGGTGTCTTCGGTGACGCGGTAGGCATCGACGGCAGTCCATTGGGCTTGAGCGTTGCGCTCGACGTCGAGGTGCTGGTATTTGTCTTGCATGAGATGCCGGTAAATCAGAGGAGGCGAATGAGGCGGGTGAAGCGCTGATTTTAGGTCTTGCGCTGGCGGGCGGTCCGCAGCGCTCAGGGGCTGGCTGTGTTGGCTGATGCTGCGGGTGCGCCGGTGACAAAGCCGATGCGTGTTAGCCCGGCTTTTTGCGCCACGCCGAGTACCTCGATGACTTTGCCATAAGGCGCGTTCTCGTCGGCGCGGAGTTGCACTTCGGTGTCGGGTTGCCGGGCGGCGGTGCGGGTCAGGCTTTGACTGAGTTCGGCGAGCGGCACGGCGCGGTTGTCTAGGTACGCTTGGCCGGCGCGGTCGACCACCAGCGAGACACTTGGCGTTGCGTCCGTCGTGGAGGCTGCATCGGTTTTGGGCAGATCCAGTTTGACCGACGAGGCCATCAGTGGCGCGGTGAGAATGAAGATGACCACCAGCACCAGCATCACATCGACCAGCGGCGTGACGTTGATCGCGCTCATGGGCTCAGTGCCTTGGCTGCGTTCGAGTCGGCCAAACATCAGGCGGCTCCGTTGCCAATACTGGCTTCGGGCGCGGTCAGCAGTAATTCGCGCAAGTCGCGGGCAAAGCCTTCAAGGTCGGCTTCAATGCGGTTGACGCTGCGGCCTAGGACGTTGTAGGCCAGCACTGCGGGAATCGCCACAGCCAAGCCAGCAGCGGTCATGATCAGGGCTTCGCCGACCGGACCGGAAATCCGGTCTATGGTGATTTGTCCGGCCGCGCTCATGCCAACCAGCGCGTGGTAAATGCCCCAAACCGTGCCGAGCAAGCCAACAAAAGGCGCGGTGGCGCCGACGGTTGCCAGCAGCACTTGGCCAAATTGGAGTTTGTGCAACACGGCGTGCAAAGCGTCACGCAGCAGGCGGGTGAGTTGCTGGCGGCGGTCGCCGGTCGATGCCAGCGTACCGGCACCATCTGTGCGGGTGGCGGCTATCAAGGGCCAGACCATGTCGTCTCGGTCAAAGACTTGGACCCGCTGATCGGCGTCGGCCAATGAGGCCGATTGCCAGAAGGCGACGGTGCTGCGCTTGACATCGCCGGCCGCGCGTTGCAGTAGCCAGCTTTTCCAGAGGATGACCACCCAGCTGCTGACAGACATCAAGAGAAGCAGCACGGCCACCAGCCGGCTGACGGCATCGCCTTGCAGCAGCGTGTCCAGCGCGGTCATTTCAAATTCAACACATCAAACATGTCGAACAGACCTTGCCGCTGGCCCGCCAAAAAGCGGGCTGCGCGCAAGCTGCCTTGCGCGTAAGTGGCCCGGCTCGATGACTTGTGGGTGATCTCGATGCGCTCGCCGGTACCGGCAAACAGCACCGTGTGGTCGCCGACGATGTCGCCGCCGCGGATGGTGGCGAAGCCGATGCTCGACGGGTCACGCTCGCCGGTGACTCCTTCGCGAGCGTAGACGGCGCAGTCTTTCAAGTCGCGACCCAAGGCGTCGGCAATGACCTCGCCCATCTTCAGGGCTGTGCCCGAAGGCGCATCCACTTTGTGGCGGTGGTGGGCTTCGATGATCTCGATGTCGTAGCCGGTGGACAGCGCCTTGGCGGCCATCTCCAGCAGTTTGAGGGTGACGTTCACGCCGACGCTCATGTTCGGGGCCATGACGATCGCGATGTCTTTTGCGATGTCCGCGATTTCGGCTTTTTGGGCCTCGCTGAAACCGGTCGTGCCAATCACTGCATTAACGCCGAGTTGGCGGCAAATCTGCAAGTGAGCCAGCGTTCCTTCGGGGCGGGTGAAGTCGATCAGCACGTTGGCACCAGTCAGGCCCACGCGAAGGTCAGCGGAGATACGGATGCCAGTGTGCTGTCCGGCGAAAGTCGCGGCGTCGAGGCCGATGGCCGGACTGTCCGCACGGTCTAGCGCGCCAGAGAGTTGAAGATCATCCGCCGCACAGACGGCTTCGACCAGCATTTGACCCATGCGGCCAGTCGCGCCAGCAATGGCAATGTGCAGCGACTGTGGTGCTGTATTCGTCACGGCCGCGCTCACTGGCGTGGGCTTTCGAGGGGAGGGTAGCCGGCGGCTGGGGGCTGAGCGCGTGTGACTTCAGGCGTTGATGCCTGGGTTGGCATTTTTTTAGCAGCAGCTTCCAATTGAGCGGGGGTGGCTTCAAGCGGCGGCACCTTGCCGAGTTTGCGGCGCTGGTCCATTTTGGCAATGAACTCGGTCTCGCTGGGCATGGCGTCACCGGCAAAGGTGTTCAGCAAGTCGCCCTTGAAGAACACCGAATAGTTGAATGATTGAGCCGCCACGCCCTGTCGCCGCATGGTGAACACATAGTCCCAGCGATCTGCGTGAAAAACGCTAGCCAACAAAGGCGTTCCGAGCAAATTGCGAACGTCGTTGCGGCTCATGCCGGCACGCAACTGAGCGACTTGCTCACTGGAAATAAAGTTGCCCTGAACCACGTCGGCGCGGTAGGGCGTGATCCAGCGGGTGGGGCTGAAAATACTGGCGCTCGTATTGGCCGGCGCGGTGCTGGAGCAAGCTGACAGCACTGCGGACGCTGCGACGATCAGGCCAAGCAAGATGGGGGAGCGGTGGTTTACAGGCATGACAATAGGTGTGGCGATATGATGGATCATTGTAGCGGCTGGGTGCAGTTGGTCATAGGGCGCGACGCCCCGTTCATCCCCTGAGAAATCCCCGAGAAAATCTATGAACAACATTGATGAATTAAAGAGTACTGGTCTCAAGGCGACGCTGCCTAGGCTGAAAATTCTTGAGATTTTCCAGACCGGAAAACAGCGTCATATGACGGCAGAGGATGTCTTTCGCGTGCTTCTTGAAGAGCGTTCCGACATCGGTCTGGCCACGGTTTACCGGGTGCTGACACAGTTTGAACAAGCCGGCTTGCTGAATCGCAGCAACTTTGAATCGGGCAAGGCGGTTTATGAGATCAATGAAGGGCAGCACCATGACCATTTGGTGTGTCTGGATTGCGGTAGGGTGGAAGAGTTTTACGACGCAGAGATTGAAAAAAGACAAAATGATGTGGCGCTGTCCAAGGGCTTCACGATCGCTGATCACTCACTGTCAATCTATGCCAGTTGCACCAAGACGGCCTGTCCACATCGAACCGTGTCAATCCGTCATCACCCTCAATACCAATCCCGATAAAAAGGCTTTCGCCTTTCAGTCGCCTTTTTCCATGGCTTTGCGGTGTCGTTCCACAAAATCCTGATAGGTATTAACGCCCCGTAATTGCAGAATCGCGTTGCGCACTGCCGCTTCCACCAGCACTGCAATGTTGCGGCCAGCTTCGACCTGAATGATCACTTTTCGGACGGGAATGCCCAACAGATCCTGCGTTAGAGGCTCATAGGGAATGCGCTCGTATTCACGCTCCAGGGTCTCGCGGCGGACTAGGTGCACGATCAACTTGAGCCGCAGCTTACGGCGAACGGCGGTCTCGCCAAAAATCGCCTTGATGTCGAGCAGGCCAATGCCACGCACTTCGAGCAGGTTTTGCAAGAGTTCGGGACAGCGGCCCTCGATCGTGGTCTGGTTGATGCGGAAAAGATCGACCGCATCGTCTGCCACCAAGCCATGACCGCGTGAAATCAGTTCAAGACCGAGTTCGCTCTTGCCTAGGCCGGATTCGCCCGTGATCATCACGCCCATGCCCAAAATGTCCATGAACACACCGTGCATCGAGGTGCGGTCAGCAAAGTGTTTGGACAGGTAGGCGCGCAGCACGTCAATCACGAAGGCGGCAGATTCGGATGTTGCGAACATCGGCAGTTGGCCGCGTTCACACATGGAAATCAAGGTGTCTGGCGCGGTCTGACCGTCTGCGACCACCATCACCGGCGGCTCCAGGGTGATGATGCGCGAGATGCGCCTCGCGCAGTCTTCCTTGTTGCCTTGGGTCAGGTAGGCGACTTCGCGCTCACCGAGAATTTGCACCCGGTAAGGGTGGATGTAATTCAGGTAGCCAACCAAGTCGGCACCAGATCGAGCCGCCCGCACAGCGACTTCATCAAAGCGTCGATCTGAGGCCCCCAACCCGGCCACCCACTGCCATTTAAGTGCGGCGCGGTGGTCCTCGAACAGGGCTTCAGCGCTGATAACAGATGGCTTCATGCAGGTATTTGGAAGGGTGTCAAGGGTTGGCGTGGGTTGAATGCCATGTAGAAATCAGTTGGTGCAAGTCTGCGACCGAAGAGCTCAGCTTGAGTTTCTCGCGTAGCGCACTGTCGCTCAGCATCTCTGCAATTTCCGACAAAATTTCCAAGTGTTTCTGCGTCGCCGCTTCAGGGACTAGCAGGAAAATCAACAGACGAACCGCTTGCTCATCGGGGGCATCGAAACCAATAGGGGCCGCCAACTGGAAGACGGCGGCTAGCGGTGCCTTCAAACCTTTGATACGTCCGTGCGGAATGGCCACGCCGTGGCCCAAACCTGTGGAGCCCAGTCGTTCCCGTGCAAAGAGGCTGTCTGTGACGAGGGCGCGATTCAACCCGTGCAGGTTTTCAAAAAGCAGGCCAGCTTCTTCGAACGCGCGTTTTTTACTGGTGGCTTCAAGGCCGACCAAAATTTGGGCAGGGGGGAGTATTTGCGAAAGACGGTTCATAACGATCTTCAAGTCGCCGAATTATGCACTTGCTAACGCCATCACGAGCGCGAGTGCATAAAAAAGCCGCCAAATGGTGTGGCGGCTTGATGGAACCTGACCGACTCAATCGGGCAGATGCGGCAAGAAAAATGCAGAACTTTAATCCTGATACTTGGCCGCCACATGGTGGTGGTCTTGGGTTTTGTCCTTGTACCGACCGACTTGACGGTCTAGCTTGTCGGTCAGTTCATCGACAGCGGCGTAGAGGTCTGAGTGGGAACTTTGAGCAAACAAGTCACGGCCTTTAACGTGCACATTGCACTCAGCACGTTGCCTCAATTCCTTCTCCTTCATGTTGTCAACTGTCAAGAGGACTTTGATGTCGACCACCTGGTCAAAATGTCGTGCAATTCGATCGAGTTTCGTGGTGACGTACCCTCGCAGTGCGGGGGTGACTTCAAGGTGGTGGCCGCTGATCGTCAAGTTCATAAAAGACTCCTTTTCCATTCGGAAGGGGGTTTTAAAAGCACCAGCAGGACAGAAATGCCTGATGGCATACGGAACTTCACTTCCAGTTTTACTATGCGCCTGAAGACCCGAAATTGCAATCTTGCGCTGCAACAAATCGCAGCAATTGTTGGGGCATCGTTTGGATGAGTTGCCTGTGCGACTGCAGAGGTAATTTTTGTACGTCTTTTGGATTATGTTTGTGGCATTTTTGTCATTTGAATGGTTGATTTGCATGGCGCAGCAAAGTCACCCGAAGTTTTAACCAGAACAGCACTAAGGATTTTCATAGCGACTCCAATGCCATAATGCCGGCCATGTTCAATGACGGAGAAATCCTTGGAAAGCAGCCCTAGTTGCTAGCTTTCAATCCCGCAGGGTAATGACTGCGCAGGGGTTGAAAGCGATGCACGTCCACCAACCCCCGCCCACTGCGGCCTTGTCTAATCAAGCCCGTGCGTGCCCGCCCTTGAATCCCTATGGGAGTCTGTCATGATCAATATTTTTACGCTCGTCAATGGGCGTCTTTTCCAAGAAGAAATCGAATCCTTAGAAGAGTTGTCCAAGTTCAGCCCGATCTGGGTCGATCTTGAGTCACCAACGGCTGAAGAGAAATACTGGATCAAGCAGTATTACGGTCAATCCATCCCAGATAACGTGATGGACGAGGACATTGAAGAGTCTGCCCGCTTTTACGAAGAAGCCAACGGTGAGTTACACATTCGCTCAGACTTTTTGATTGCCGATGCGGATGAACCGCGCACAGTTCGGGTCGCTTTCATCTTGAACCTCGTCAACGACGATTTGAAAAACAAGGGCGTGCTTTTTTCCATCCATGATGAAGACGTGCCGGTGTTCAGGTTGCTGCGCATGCGGGCCCGCCGCTCACTTGGCTTGATCGAGGACGCGAAAGAGGTTTTGCTTAAACTTTTTGACGCGGATGCGGAATATTCCGCCGACACGCTGGAAGATATTTACATTGACTTGGAAAAAGTCAGCACCAAGGTGCTTTCAGGCGACCTGACCGACGTGATGGCCGGCGAGGTGCTGGGCTCGATTGCTCGTCATGAAGACTTGAGTGGTCGAATTCGCCGAAACATGATGGACACCCGGCGCGCGGTGAGCTTCATGATGCGTATCAAGATGCTCAACGCAGAGCAGTTTGATGAGGCGCGGCAGATTTTGCGAGATATTGACTCGCTCGACTCGCACACCGCCTTTTTGTTCGACAAGATCAACTTTTTGATGGATGCTACGGTGGGTTTCATCAACATCAACCAGAACAAGATCATCAAGATTTTCTCCGTGGCCAGTGTGGCTTTGCTGCCACCGACCTTGATTGCCAGTTCGTACGGGATGAACTTCAAGTTCATGCCGGAGCTGGATTGGTCGTTGGGCTATCCGTATGCGCTTGGGCTGATGGTGGCCAGCGCTTTGGTACCGATGTGGTATTTCCGTCAGCGCGGCTGGTTGAAATAAACTGGCGAATCTTCTTTTTCGCTCAGCCCGTTTCCGGTAGCGATCGCATCAGTTCTTCCATGATTCGCTGCGCATACTGGCTGGCCACATCCGCTACAAATGTCGGGAAGTCGATGTGTGCCGTGTCATCGGCGCGATCCGAAATGGTTCGCATTGCGGCGAATGCAACACCATAGTCGGCGCACACTTGGGCCACGGCTGCACCTTCCATTTCGACGGCGAGGGCCGTGTGTCCTGCGTCAGCCAAGGCCGATTGCAAACGGCTGGATTCTGCGGCGCTAGAGACAAAACGATCGCCGCTGGCGATCAGCCCGCAGTGGACTTGCGCCCCCGTTAACAGCTGGGAAGCTGGATGGCTTGAGGCCGCCAGCGCACGGTCTGCCGCTTGCTTGAGCAAGGCAGTGAGTGCCGGGTCACAAGAAAAACACGAGCGGCCATAGAGCGGCACTTCGTAGCGCGGAAACAGCGGCGACGCGTCGAGGTCGTGCTGGATAAAATCGTGCGCCACCACCACGTCACCGACTTTAACGCCTGGCGCCAAACCGCCAGCAACACCAGTGAAGACAATCCGGCTAGCGCCAAAGTGCCCTATCAACACGGCGGCAGTCAAGGTCGCGGAGACTTTGCCAATGCGGGACAGGCCTAGCGCCACCGGCTGGTCATGCAGTTGGCCTAGCCAAAAATCACGACCGGCGACGGTCTTTTTTTTTGCGCCTTTGAGTTGTTCTAGCAAGCCAGACTGTTCTTCTGACAAGGCACTCAAAATAGCCGTCAGCGAAGGTCGGGCGTCAGGGGTCATTTTTTGTCGCGCAATTCGCGGCGCAGAATTTTCCCGACCGGCGTCTTTGGCAAGTCGTTCCTGAACTCAATCACCTTCGGCAGCTTGTAGCCCGCGAGGTTGGCTTTGCAGTAGTCGCGCACTTGGGCTTCGGTCAGCTCGGGATTGCGTTTGACAATCACCAGCTTGACAGCTTCGCTGGTTTTGTCGTCGGGTAGGCCGACGCAAGCGCATTCAAGCACGCCATGAAGCTGACTCACCACGTCTTCAATCTCGTTGGGGTAGACGTTGAAACCGCTGACGAGAATCATGTCTTTTTTGCGGTCGATGATCTTGAAAAAACCATGCTCATCGACGACGCCGATATCGCCAGATTTGAAGTAACCATCGGCCGTCATGACCCTGGCAGTTTCATCCGGGCGTTGCCAGTAGCCTGCCATGACTTGGGGGCCCTTGATGGCGATTTCGCCAGCCTCGCCGGGTGGAACCTCGCGGCCTTCGTCGTCGATTAGCTTGAACCATGTGCTGGGAATAGGCACGCCGATGGTGCCTGTGAAATGGCGGCTGGTGGTCGGGTTGCAGCTGGCCGAAGGCGAGGTTTCCGACAGGCCATAGCCCTCACAAATTGGGCAGCCGGTTTTCTCGAGCCACAGATGGGCCACGGCGCTCTGCACGGCCATGCCGCCGCCCAAGGACACTTTCAGATGTGTCCAATCCACCTTGTTGAAGTCCGGGTGGTTAGCGAGCCCTTTGAACAAGGTGTTGACGGCTGGAAAAACATGAACTTGGTGCTTGGACAACTCTTTGAGAACTGCCGGCAAGTCGCGAGGGTTCGGAATCAGGATGTTCTTGGCGCCGGTGCGCATGCACAGCATCATGTTCACCGTGAACGCGAAGATGTGATAAAGCGGCAAGGCGCAGACATAGACGGCTTGTGTGCTGACCGGCAGGCTGGCCATGGCCGGGGCATTCCAGGCTTCAGACTGCAGCAGGTTGGCGATGACGTTGCGGTGTAGCAGCACAGCGCCCTTAGACACGCCGGTGGTGCCGCCGGTGTACTGTAGAACGGCAACGTCATCGGGCGTCAGGTCGGGTGTTGTCAGCTTGACGCGCTGGCCTTGCCCGATGGCATCGTTAAAGCGCATGGCCGCCGGCAAGCTGAAGGTCGGTACGAGTTTTTTGACATGCCGAACCACCCAGTTAACGATCGCACCCTTTATAAATCCCAGCTGGTCGCCCATGGCACACAGCACCACATGCTTGATCGGCGTGTTGCCGATGCATTCTTCCAGTGTGCTGGCGAAATTCTCGATGATGACGATGGCCTTGGCGCCCGCGTCCTTGAGCTGGTATTCCAGTTCACGCTGCGTGTACAGCGGGTTGACGTTGACCACCACATAGCCGGCACGCAAGATCGCCGCCACGGCGACCGGGTATTGCGGGCAGTTGGGCATCATGATGGCAACGCGATCGCCCTTTGTCAGGCCCAGACTTTGTAGGTATGACGCCAAGGCTTTAGACAGCTTGTCGGTCTGGCCGAAGGTGACATCCTGGCCCATGAAGCTGTAGGCCACGCGGTCTGCATATTTGGCAAAGCTTTCCTCCATCAGCGCCACCAAGGAGGTGTATTGCGCTTCGTCGACGTCTGCTGGGACGCCTTCTGGATACGCCGAAAGCCAAGGCCTTTCGGTCTTAGATGCTGTCATTTTTTCTCCTCCGTTTTCCTCAAAGTGCAGCGCTCCGGTAGCCGGGGCTCGCCCTCTCCGGGGCTTTCTGCCTGTCGTGAAAACGAGCGGTCGTGCCGCCCGTTTGTCTTATTCGATCGCCTTGCCCATGTCTTCAATGATCTTCTTGGCATCGCCAAAAACCATCATGGTCTTGTCCATGTAAAAGAGCTCGTTGTCAAGGCCGGCGTAACCGGCTGCCATCGAGCGCTTGTTGACGATCACGGTCTTGGCCTTGTAGGCCTCCAGAATCGGCATGCCGTAAATGGCGCTGCCTTTGACGTGCGCCGCCGGATTCACCACGTCGTTGGCGCCCAGAATAATGGCAACGTCCGCTTGACCGAACTCGGCGTTGATGTCTTCCATTTCGTGCACTTGGTCGTAGGGAACCTCGGCTTCGGCCAGTAACACGTTCATGTGGCCCGGCATGCGACCCGCCACCGGGTGAATCGCGTACTTGACGCTGATGCCGCGGTCGGTGAGTTTTTGTGCGAGTTCTTTGACGGAGTGCTGCGCACGGGCCACGGCCAAGCCGTAGCCGGGCACGATGATGACGGATTCAGCATTGCCCAGAATGAAGGCCGCATCATCGGCGGAGCCTGACTTGACACTGCGCTGCTCGGTGGAACCGACGGCAGCAGTGCCTGCTTCGCCGCCAAAGCCGCCCAGAATCACATTGAAGAATGAGCGGTTCATCGCCTTGCACATGATGTACGAGAGGATGGCGCCGGACGAACCGACCAGCGAGCCGGCGACGATCAGCATCGCGTTGTTCAGCGAAAAACCGATGCCGGCTGCAGCCCAACCCGAGTAGCTGTTCAGCATCGAGACCACCACCGGCATGTCGGCACCGCCAATCGGAATAATGATCAGCACGCCCATGACGAACGACAGCGCGAGCATGGCAAAAAATGCGCTCCAGCTGCCGGTGAAGGTGAAGACCAAACCGAGGCCCAAGGTCGCCAGGCCGAGAACCAAGTTCAGCTTGTGCTGGCCCGCAAAGGTCACCGGGGCGCCCTGGAACAAACGGAACTTGTACTTGCCGCTGAGCTTGCCAAAGGCAATCACCGAGCCACTGAAGGTGACGGCACCAATCGCCGCACCAAGGAACAGCTCCAGCCGGTTACCGGCTGGGATGTTGGCGGTGCCCAAGCCTTTGGCGACGATGGCAAAGGCATCCGGTTCGGCCATCGCGGCCACCGCGATAAACACCGCCGCCAGACCGATCATGCTGTGCATGAAGGCGACCAATTCGGGCATCTTGGTCATTTCAACGCGCTTGGCCATGAGGGTGCCGGCCGCACCGCCGATCACCAGCGCGCCCAGCACATAAACCATGCCTTGCGCCGCGCCACTGGAGAGCTCGACGATGAGTGCGGCAGTGGTCAGCACGGCAATGCCCATGCCCGCCATGCCGAAGGCATTCCCGCGAATCGAGGTGGTCGGGTGTGACAGACCTTTGAGCGCCTGAATAAAGCAGACCGACGCCAGCAAATACAGCAGGGTGACGATGTTCATGCTCATTTGGCTGCTCCTGCGTCAGCAGCGGGTGCGGCTGCTTTCTTTTCTTTTTTCTTGAACATTTCCAGCATGCGGCGGGTCACCAAAAAGCCACCGAAGACATTGACGGCGGCCAGCGCCACGGCCAGCACGCCCATGGTCTTGCCGAGCGGTGTGACGGTCATGGCGGCGGCCAGCATGGCGCCCACAATGACGATCGCCGAGATCGCGTTGGTGACCGCCATCAGCGGCGTGTGCAAAGCTGGCGTGACAGTCCACACGACGTGGTAGCCGACGTAGATGGCAAGCACAAAAATAATCAGGTTAATGATTCCGGGGGATGCGAATTCCATGGTCTTGTTCCTGAAATATTATTTTTTGGTGACTTCGCCATTGCGCGTCATCAGGCAGGCGGCAACGATGTCGTCTTCGAGGTCGATCGTCAGCGCCCCGTCTTTGTTGATGATCAACTTGAGAAAGTCCAGCAGGTTGCGGGCGTAGAGAGCGCTCGCATCTGCCGCCACCAAGGACGGCACGTTGGTCTCGCCAATCAAGGTCACGCCATGTTTGACGACGATCTGGCCGGGCTCGGTCAGCGGGCAGTTGCCGCCTTGCGGCGCGGCCAAGTCAACGATCACGCTGCCCGGCTTCATGGACTTGACCATCTCTTCGGTGACCAGCACCGGCGCAGCGCGGCCCGGTATCAAGGCGGTGGTGATGACGATGTCAGCCTGCGCGACGCGCTTGGCGACTTCGATTTTTTGCCGCGCCAGCCAGCTTGGCGGCATGGGCTTGGCGTAGCCGCCGACGCCGACAGCAGCTTCGCGCTCTTCGTCGGTTTCGTAAGGCACGTCGATGAACTTGCCGCCGAGTGACTCGACTTGTTCTTTCACGCTGGGCCGAACGTCACTGGCTTCAATGACCGCGCCGAGTCGCTTGGCGGTGGCAATCGCTTGCAGACCGGCGACGCCGACGCCCAGAATCACCACGCGGGCGGCTTTGACCGTGCCGGCCGCCGTCATCAGCATGGGGAAAAAACGTTGGTAGCGGTCGGCCGCCATGATGACCGCCTTGTAGCCGGCGATGTTGGCTTGTGACGACAGCACGTCCATGCTTTGCGCTCGGCTGGTGCGGGGTGCGGCTTCGAGCGCAAAAGACGTCAGGCCGGCGGTGGCCAGACGCTCCAGGCCTGTCGCATCAAAGGGGTTCAGCATGCCGGTGATGACACCGCCAGAACGCGCCAATGGCATCTCGCTGTCCTCGGGGCAGCGCACTTTGAGCACGATGTCGCAGGCATAAGCGCCGGCAGCATCGGTGATCTCGACGCCGACCGCTTCGTAAGCAGCATCGGGCACGCTGGCAGCAACGCCGGCACCCGATTGAACGCGAACGGTATGGCCTTGGGCTTTGAGTTTTTTGGCCGTTTCCGGCGTGACGGCGACACGTGTCTCGCCGGTCATGATTTCAGCAGGTACCCCAATCAGCATGGGCCACTCCTTGTTATGGGGCGGAAGTTCCGCCCACTGGTTTTTTAGCTGTCAAGAAGCTTACATGAGTTTTTTTGCAGTTCGCCCCTGATCGGTGTTCTTTTTGGCGATCTGTTGACCCAGGTGGTGAGCTAGCCCGGTGGGGCTGGGCGTCAGGCTAAGAGCTGTTTCAGGCGCAGCAGCGCGTGTTGCACGGTGGCTTCGCGCACTTGCTGGCGGTCGCCGTCAAAGCAGCGCTTGTCGGTGACCACGCCATCCGTGGTGGCCCAGCCAAACCAGACGGTTCCGACCGGCTTGTCGGGGCTGCCGCCACCCGGCCCCGCCACACCCGTGACGGCGACGGCGACTTGCGCGCGCGAATGCCGCAGCGCACCTTCGACCATGGCGCGGGCGATCGGCTCGCTGACGGCGCCGTAGGTCTCTATCAGGTCGGCCGGGACGCCCAGCAATTCGGTCTTGGCCGCGTTGGAATAGCTCACAAAGCCACGTTCAAACCAGAGGCTGGAACCGGCTAAGTCGGTGCACGCGGCCGCGATCAGGCCGCCAGTGCAGCTTTCGGCAGTGGCCAGCATCAGCTTTTTCGACAGTAGTTGGTCGGCCACTTGTGCGGTCAGTGTGCGGCGTGCAGCGATCAAAGCGTTCACCACCACTGCTTCCAAAAGGACAAAACCAGCAAGGTGCAAAAAGCCGCCAGCACATCATCGATCATGATGCCGAAGCCGCCGCGCGGGCCGAAGCCTTTGAAGTGCTTGTCAGCCCAGGCCATCGGGCCGGGCTTCAAGGCGTCAAAGGCGCGAAACAGCGCAAAGGCGACGACTTGAGCGAAGAAGCTCGCTGGTAGTAGCAGCCACAAAATGATCCAGAACGCCGCTATTTCGTCCCACACGATGTGGCCGGAATCAGCGACCTTCATGTGCTGCGCCGTGACGGTACAGGCCCACCAGCCCAACAGCAACGAGGCGGCAATGACCCAGCCTAGTTGCGTGACAGTCAGCCAGTGCTGCATCACCAGAAAAGCCAGCCAGGCCCACAGCGTGCCGGCGGTGCCGGGCGCCCTCGGGCTCAGGCCCGAGCCAAAACCGAGCGCGATGAAGTGCGCTGGGTGCGACAACATGAAGCGTGCGGTGGGTCGCAAGTTGGGGACTGCGTCTGGAGTTGGCGTCATGGCGTGGCGATCAAGGGTGTCATGAGAAGTGGTCAAACGAGGTGAAGTGCGCGGGTAATTCGCGCCCATGTTCGTCCAGCAGCTGCAGCCCGGGCGCCGCGTTGATGCGGCCAATGCAATGGATCGGTGTGGCGCTTTGCCGTGCGGCGACTTGCAGCGCCGCCGCAGCGCTAGGCGGCGCGGTGAAGAGCAGCTCATAGTCGTCGCCGCCTGACAGCACGCAGGTCAGCGCGGCTTCATTGTTGATGCCGGCGCGCGGCCAGTCGGCGTGCGTCCGTGCAGAGAGCCGGTCTAGTGCTGCGTCCGTGTGCAGCGTTGCGCCGACCTTGGAGGCCTTTAAAAGATGTTGAATATCTCCGACCAGCCCGTCGCTGAGGTCCATCGCCGCGCTGGCCAGACCACGCAGTGCCAGACCGAGTGCGATGCGGGGGCTGGGTTCTTCAAGCCGCTGCCGCGCCGCTTGCAGCAGGGCAGGCGGCAGATGATGCTTGCCGCGCAAGGCGTCCAGTGCCAGCCGTGCATCACCCAGATGACCGCTCACATAAATATCGTCGCCGGGCTGCGCACCGCTGCGCAACAAGGCTTGGCTCTTTCCGGCGGGTGCTGGCACACTGCCAAACACCGTGATGCAGATGTTCAGCGGTCCGCGCGTGGTGTCGCCACCGATCAACTCGCAGCCGTGCAGGTCAGCCAGTGCGAACAGACCTTGTGAAAAACCCGCCAGCCAAACTTCATCGATTTTCGGCAGGGCCAGTGCTAGCGTGAAGGCCAGCGGCTCGGCACCGCAGGCGGCCAAGTCACTCAGATTCACGGCCAGCGCCTTGTGGCCCAGCGTGCGGGGGTCGACGTCGGCAAAAAAATGGCGACCCTCCACCAGCATGTCGCTGGAGATGGCCATGTGCGTGCCGGCGGGTGGCTGCAACAAGGCGCAGTCGTCACCAATCCCCAGCACCGCGCGCTTGGCGTGCCGCTTGAAATAGCGTTCAATCAGGTCAAACTCTCCCATGGGGCATGAGCATAACGCCGCCGCTTTAGTCTGCAGTGAAAAAACTGCTTGGACGTTGGCGCAGGCGCAGCCAGATCGCTGCGCGGATGCGTTTGCGGTCGGCACTGCTGACGCTATGGGCTTGTGCGGCCAGCCGGAAGGCACAATAAAAGCTCACCCCCAAGTTCAGCAAACCAATCAGCGGAATCGCGGTCACGCACCACCAAAAGGCGGGCAGTCGCCACACATCCATGCCCAGTGTGGCTGCCGCAGCAGCCAGTTGGCCGGCTGACAGCGTCACGTGCCTGACCTCAAGTTGCAGGCCCAAAAAGTCCGTGATGGGCGGGATCATGCCGAGCATGAAGCCCAGCGCGATGTTCGACGCTAAGCCCGAGATGTTGTCGCGGATAAAACTGGCCCAGCGGTCGGCCCGGGCGATGCCGAGAGCCGCCGTGATACGGGGGTTGTAGCGCATGGCTGACTCCAGCCGGTTCAGCACAAACCAGTTTTCAGCCCAGCCGGCCATCAGGCTGGCGACAAACAGCAGCACACCGGTGAAGGCCGCCCATAGCAGCGTCGGACCCAGCAGGCTCAGGTTGTGCAGCACATGCAGCGCGTCGTCGTGGCTGATCATCGGGTGGCCGCTGACCAGCAAGATCAGCAGGTTGAAGAGCACCACCACCGGTACGACCATCAAGACATTGCCGAGCACTGAAGCTGATTGCGAGCGCACCAAGTGGGTGACTTCGTCGACAAAGTCCCCCATGGCGGCGCTGGAGTCTAGTTTTTTGAGCTTGGCCGCCATCGCTGGCGCGGTCATGGCGGGTTGTTTGGTGGCCAGCGTGAAGTGCAGCAGTTGAATGACGATAAAGCTGGCCGCGTACATCAGGCTGGCGCTCATGCCTGACCAAAAGGCTGACAGGCCAAGTGCAAGGATGGCGAATTTCAGGGCGGTGGTGACGGCGGTGATGGCGCCGCCGCCTAACGCTTTGCCCAGCATGCTCCGATAGTCGGCGCGGGTGCGGGCGATGTAGTGCTCGCCGGTTTCAGCGCTGCGTTCGGCCATCTTGGCGGCCAGCAAGGTCGAGTTCGCTGTGATCAGCGCGCGGATGCTTTTGCGGTCTTCGGCGACCAGCGCTAGGCGAGTCAGCAGCTTGACCGTTGCCGCCGCGGGTTTGGGCGACAACAAACAGTCCAGCAGTTCGCGAACACGCAGAAAGCGCGCCCTGAGTTGGCGCAGTCGGAACACCATGCCGATTGAAATGCCGTGCTGGTCGAGGTGCGCGTAAACGCTGTTGATGGCGCGGCGGCAAGCCTCCATGCGATCGCGGTAGCGCGCGACCGCCGCTTGCAGTTCGTTGGCATCACGATGCGGGTCAAAAAAGATCCGGCGCAGGTCTTCGACATCTGCCGGCAGCGTATGAAAGGGCCGCGCTTTTTTTTCTTCTTCGCTCATGCGCAGCCGCAGTTCTGGGGCAAAACCGGTGGCCCTGATTTGCGCTGTGCAATACGTGAGTGCGTCCAGCAAGCTGTGCTGCCAGTCCCACTCGTTGGTGTTTGATGGCTCGGTGAGAAGCGCTGTCAATTGACTGATCTGCGCCTCATCCAGCAGCGCCAACCACTGCGCATCAAAACGGCTCGGCGACAGCAGCGAGAAAAGCTCAGCCGCGTCGGTGGTTTCAGGCGTTCCCGGTAGCAGCTTGCGGCGAACGCGCTCGGCCAGCTCACTGATGAAGGCGGTGCGCGGTGCAAAGCCAAAGTCGGCTAGCAAGGGTGTCACGTCGACGGTCTGCAGCAGCATGCGCCACCAAGCCTGCAAGAGGCGGCGGACTTCGGTCTGCGCTTCTACCGCTTCCATGAATTGCTGCAGCCGCGCTATGGCGGCCGGTGCGGAACGGCTGTCGCCGCGCACCCATTGCAGCAGATCTATGAGCCAGACATGCCGATCAGCCAGAGACGCATTCGGGTCAAGCCGCGCCAGCAAGGTGGCCAGCGCAGGGAGGGCGGACAGTGTCAACGGCAAAACGAGAAGTTCAGTGCAGCACCCGTGCGGCAGCGCCCGAGCTGGCTTCCAGCACAAACATCGGGATTGGCGCTTCAAAACGGGTGGCGTCTTCTGCAACGCAAAAGTAGCTGCCGTGCATGGTGCCGGTGGCGGTGCGCAGGCGCGAGCCACTGGTGTACTGGAACGACTCGCCAGGCTTTAGCAGCGGTTGGTGGCCGACGACGCCCAAGCCTTGGACCTCTTCGTTGTGGCCGTTGGCGTCACTGATGAACCAGTGACGCGCGATCAATTGCGCTGCCACATCTCCGGTGTTGGTGATGGTGACGGTGTACGAAAAAGTAAACACCTTGCTGTCGGGGTCGGATTGTTCCGGCAGGTACAGCGGCAGGACTTCGCAGGAAATTTGGTAAGTTGGCATGGCACTCAGAGTAAGCCCTGCATGTTAACGCGGCCTCCCTGAGCCTGCTCGACCGGGCATCTTCCGACTTCTTCCTGCGACAATCCGCAGATGAGTAAATCTGCCAAACCTGCTTACAAAATCGCCCCCTCCATCTTGTCGGCCGACTTCGCCCGACTGGGAGAGGAAGTCAAAAACGTCATCGCCGCGGGCGCCGACTGGATTCATTTTGACGTGATGGACAACCATTACGTGCCGAACCTGACCTTCGGCCCGATGATTTGCAGCGCCCTGAAGTCGCATGCCGTGACCGCCTCGGGTCAGCCGGTGCCGATTGACGTGCACTTGATGGTGCAGCCGGTCGATGTGCTGGCGGCCGCCTTTGCCGATGCCGGTGCCGACTACATCAGCTTTCACCCCGACGCCTCGGGTCACGTGCACCGCAGCGTGCAGGCCATCAAATCCAAAGGCTGCAAAGCTGGGCTGGTGTTCAACCCGGCGGCGTCCATGGATGTGCTGGATTGGGTCATCGACGACATCGACCTGATCCTCATCATGAGTGTCAACCCGGGCTTTGGCGGTCAGAGTTTCATCGACTCGGCACTGCGCAAGATCGAGAACGCCCGCAAGCGCATTGACGCGTCTGGCAAAGACATTCGCCTTGAAGTCGATGGCGGTATCAAGACCGACAACATCGGCCGCGTCGCCGCAGCGGGGGCTGACGCTTTCGTGGCCGGGAGCGCCATTTTTGGCAAGTCGGATTACAAATCGGTGATCGATGCCATGCGCGTGGAATTGGCTAAATGATGCCGCACGTGGACAGCGCGGCCTTGGGTGTCCGGTTTGACTTGGGGCGCAGTTTCGACGCCCTCATGATCGACCTCGACGGCACCATGGTCGACACCCTGGGCGACTTTGTTGTGGCCCTCAATTTGATGCTGGTTGAGCTGCCGTGGCACTCGCAGGAGCGCGCGTTAGCCGGCTTGCCGCTGGCCTCGGCGGCAGTTGAGTCCATGGTGGGCAAGGGTTCGGAGCACCTCATTCAGTCAGCGCTGATGCATGTGTTGCGGTTGTCGGCCGATACGCCGGAGTCCGGGGCTGGTTCTGAGGCAGTGATGCGCGTCCGGGCCGAGGCGCTGTACGCGCCGGCTTGGGCCAGCTACCAGCGGCATTACTTGGCCATCAATGGTCTGCACTCCAACCTATATCCGGGTGTGATGCAGGGCTTGCAGCAGTGGCATTCACAAGGCTTGCCAATGGCCTGTCTGACCAACAAGCCCTTGGCTTTTGCGCAGCAGTTGCTCAAGATGAAGGGCTTGGACGGCTACTTCAGTCAGGTTTTTGGCGGCGACTCCTTTGCCCTAAAAAAGCCTGACCCGATGCCCTTGCTCAAGACCTGCGAAGCGCTGAGCAGTGCGCCGGCTCGCACGCTCATGCTGGGCGACTCCAGCAACGATGCACGCGCTGCTCGGGCGGCGGGTTGCCCTGTTGTGCTTGTGACTTACGGCTACAACCACGGCCAGCCGATTCGGGCTGTCGACGCCGACGGCTTTGTCGATTCCTTCGCTGAATTGACGCTGCGCTAGGCGCAAACGTCTGAGCGAGCTTTGCTACACTTCGATTTCATATGTTCATTCACAGCATCACATGTACAGGTTGTAGCAGCCGGGGAGCCTGGCTTTGGCGTCGCTGCTCGCTCCGTCACGCCTGATCGCTGAACCTTCTTGTTACCAAGCTTTCAGGCTGGCAGTGTCCGCAGCCTCCCGCCTCTCAGTCTTTGGATTGTTTGAGGCCTCTTGAATGAACAGTGGCCCAGCCGTCAGTGTCGACTGCGCCGGCCACGCAATAAGGACTCGTTTTGATCACCGAACTCGAATTCAAAAGCTTAGCCCAGCAGGGCTACAACCGCATTCCGCTGATGGCGGAGGCCTTTGCTGATCTGGAAACGCCGCTCTCGCTCTACCTCAAACTGGCCTTTTCCAAAGACGGCGGCAAGTTCAGCTTTTTGCTGGAGTCTGTTGTGGGTGGTGAACGTTTTGGTCGCTATAGCTTCATTGGCCTGCCGGCGCGTACCTTGGTGCGGGCCCGTGGCTTTGGCCCGGATGCTGTGACCGAAGTGGTGACCGACGGCCACGTGGTTGAAACCTCAACGCAGAACCCGCTGGATTTCATCGAGGCTTACCAGCAGCGTTTCAAGGTGGCCTTGCGCCCCGGTCTGCCGCGCTTTTGTGGTGGGCTGGCCGGTTATTTTGGCTACGACACGGTGCGCTACATTGAGAAAAAACTCGAAGCCTCGTGCCCGCCCGACACGCTCGGCTGCCCCGACATCTTGCTGCTGCAATGCGAAGAACTGGCGGTCATCGACAATTTGTCGGGCAAGCTTTACTTAATTGTCTATGCCGATCCGGCCGCACCCGAGGCCTTTGCCAACGCCAAGAAACGGCTGCGCGGGCTGAAGGATCAGTTGCAGTATTCAGTCAGCGCGCCAGTGGTCAAGCCGTCGCTGGGTTACCCGGCTGAGCGCGAGTTCGCCAAGGCCGATTACATCGCCGCCGTCGAGCGGGCCAAGGAACTCATCGCCGGCGGTGACTTCATGCAGGTGCAGGTCGGCCAGCGCATCAAGAAGCGCTACACCGAGTCACCGCTGTCGCTGTACCGGGCGCTGCGCTCGCTGAATCCGAGCCCTTACATGTATTACTACCACTTCGGTGATTTCCATGTGGTCGGTGCGTCGCCTGAGATATTGGTGCGACAAGAGGCCATCGTCGTCAAGGACGCACAAGCCAGTGGTGCCGAGACAATGGCGCAAAAAATCACCATTCGCCCGCTCGCCGGAACGCGGCCTCGCGCCGCTTCGGTTGAGGCGGACAAGGCCATCGAGCAAGAGCTCATCAACGACCCGAAAGAGCGCGCCGAACACGTCATGCTGATCGACTTGGCGCGCAACGACATTGGTCGCATCGCGGAGATCGGTTCGGTCAAAGTCACCGAGGCTTTTGCGGTCGAGCGCTACAGCCATGTGATGCACATCGTCAGCAATGTGGAGGGCGTGTTGCTCGAAGGCATGAGCAACATGGACGTGCTGAAGGCGACCTTTCCGGCTGGCACCTTGACGGGCGCACCGAAGGTTCACGCGATGGAGTTGATTGACCAGTTGGAGCCCACCAAGCGCGGCTTGTATGGTGGGGCTTGCGGCTACCTGAGTTACGCCGGCGACATGGACGTGGCGATTGCGATTCGCACCGGCATCATCAAAGACCAGACGCTGTACGTGCAAGCGGCCGCGGGTGTGGTGGCTGACTCGGTGCCCGAACTGGAATGGAAAGAAACCGAAGCCAAGGCGCGCGCACTG
>CANFSO010000034.1 GCA_947449895.1 Comamonadaceae bacterium | reverse complement strand
TTTAGCGCGCTATAATATGAGACTTGTCGGAGTGTGGCGCAGTCTGGTAGCGCACCTGGTTTGGGACCAGGGGGTCCAAGGTTCGAATCCTTGTACTCCGACCATTTAATCAACAAAAAAAGCTCACTTTGTGGGCTTTTTTTGTATGTGCTGTTAAATTCAAAGTCTTGTTTTCACGGCAGCCAGTAGCTCATCCGGATAGAGCACGAACCTTCTAAGTTCGGGGTAGGGGGTTCGAGTCCCTCCTGGCTGGCCACCTACCCTACGCGGCACTCAGGCTTAAAATCCCCGCTCAGCCGGTGGCGTCCACTGGTAAAGCCAAGTCTCACTCAAGGGTTGGCCGTCAACCGTCAAGAACACCCGCAAGTCAATCGGGGCTACGCCGGCCTCGGTCGGCTTCAAGTCGAACATCACGCGCCAGCCCTGAACAGCTGCCAGCGGCCGCGCCGATGTCACTTCAATCTCACCACTGGAGGCGCTGATGATCGGCGTCACCTTGGCATCCGGGCCTAGCAGTTGCAGGTCTCCGCCAGAAAAATCAACGACAAAGCGCTTGGAGTAGTAGCTGCGCGTTTGCCCCACCACGCCGCCAACACCGGTGCGCGTGGCGACCACTGTGGCTTGCGCGGGCACCACTGGCATCTTGCTACCCCAGTGCAAGCGGTAGCTGAACAAATGCTCTTGCCCGGCTTGCGGCTTCTCAGCCGGATTCCAGAAGCAGACGATGTTGTCAAAAGTCTCGTCCAGTGTCGGAATTTCCACCAGCTGAATCGAGCCTTTGCCCCAGCCGGACTTGGGCTGAACCCAGACGCTCGGCCGGCGTTCGTAAAACACGCCATCGTCTTGGTAATGGTCAAAGTTACGGTCGCGTTGCAGCAAACCAAAGCCGCGCGGGTTTTCATCGGCGTAGGCGTTGAAGCGCAGGTGCGCCGGGTTGGTCAACGGGCGCCAAATCCATTCGCCATTGCCGCGCAACATCGACAGGCCGTCGGAATCATGAATCTCGGGGCGCCAGTCGTTGGCAGCGGGCATCCGGCGGTTATTTTCACCGTATTGGAACATGCTGGTCAGCGGCGCAATGCCCATGCGTTCAATCGTCTTGCGCGGGTACAGCGCGACTTCAACGTCCATCACTTGGGTTGCCGCGGGCTCAATTTCAAAGCGGTAAGCGCCGGCCACGCTGGGCGAATCCAGCAAGGCGTAGACCACCAGTCGGCTGCTGTCTTTAGCCGGCCGCTCTAGCCAGAAACTGACAAAGTTGGGGAACTCTTCAGGCCGTTCCATGCCGCAGTCAATGGACAAACCGCGTGCTGACAAACCATATTGCCAGTCAGAACCCACGGCGCGGAAATAACTCGCCCCCAGAAATGCAGACACATCACGGCCCAGATCGGTATGAAAATTGAGCCTGAACCCGGCAAATCCAAGGTCTCGGGGCATCGGCACACCCTTCAAGCCGCTTTTGCCGTAGTCGAACATCTCCGGGTCGTAGGCGATCTCTTGTGCCTGGCCACTTTTCAATTCAAAAATCTTGACCGGTGATTTGAAAAACAAACCCAGGTGAAAAAACTTAGCCTGAAAGCGCAAGGCCTCGTCAGCCCACAAGGCGTGGTCTGAGCGGTAATTAATCGCTTGGTACTGGTCCCAGTCCAGCTGGCTGACCGCCGCGGGCAACTTGCTGGGCGGTGCTTGGTAAGGTTTTTCAGCGAGCGCACGGGCCGCGCCCTTGAGACCAGCGTAGTCAAAAGCCTGGGGCTGACCTAAAAACTTCAGCGGGCTGGTCGCGGCAGCGGCGGCCAATAAAGAGGTGGCAGGAAAACCAGCCGCCGTCAAGGCCGCCGAAGCTTGCAGAAAATCACGTCGTTGCACAGGCATCCCTTGTCAGAAAATCATATTGAATCAATATAACAAAGGGCTGGATTCCCCTGTGCGCACGCGGAATACGATGGAAGATGGAAAGTTGAAACGGGTAGAGTAACGCGACGTCTATTTATAAATCTTGAGGCAACAGCACTGATGAAACTGAAAATTCTTGTCGGCACCATGACCGGCACCGCCGAGAGCGTCGCCCAATCCGTCCAGATGGATTGCATTGACTTGGCCGCAAGCATTGAAGTTCAATCGATGGACGGGCTCACCGTGGCGGTGTTCGACGCCCAAGGAGAAGGTGTAGGAAAAGACCTGCTGTACCTCATCTGCTGCGCCACCCACGGTTCGGGTGACGTGCCCGACAACGCCAGCGACTTGTACGACTCGCTGGACTTGGAGCCACGCTATCTGGGCCATGTGCGCTACGGCGTCATCGCCTTGGGCGACCAGTGCTACCCAGACACATTTTGCGGTGGCGGCAAAAAGTTTGATGCCCGCCTGCAAGACCTAGGCGCTCAACGCATCGGTGAACTCTGCTGCTTAGACGCCAGCAGCGGCAACGATGCAGAAGCTGCGGCGGTTCGTTGGTGCCGGCAGTGGCTGGCGCAACAAAACTAAAGCAAGGGTCGCAATTCCCGCGCGGCGTCGAGCAGCAGCGGCAACATGCTCAATCGCCCCGCGCCAGCCAGCGATGAGCTCACCACATTGATGGCGGCGACGGTGTGGCCTTGCATGTCGCGCAGTGGCACGGCCAGAGCATGCACCCCAAGTTCGTGCTCTTCGCTGGCTTGGCAGTAGTCGTCTACGCGGACTTTATCGACCAGCGCTTTGAGTGCGCGCGCGTCTGTCGTGGTGTGCACCGTGAGGCGGGCCAAGCCAGTTGCCAAACGCGGTTTCAGCCAGGCGCTGAAGTCGGCCCGTGCTTTGGCGGCCAACAGCACGCGCCCGGTGGAGGTTGCGTGCGCCGGTAAGCGTGCGCCCAAGTGCAAGCCGTAAGCCAGCACCCTCGCCTGCACCGACTTTGTCTCACTGCTTTTCCACTCCATGCCGCTGCGGCCGATGATGACGACTTCGTCACCGTCCAGCACAGCGACTGAAAATGAGGCTTGCGACTGCACGGCCAAGCGGTTCAAGGTGGGTTGCACGGCACGCGGCAAGCGCGCCGTGGCAAGGTAGCTGCCTGAAAAACGCAGCACTTTGGCAGCCAGCCAAAAATAGCCCCCATCGGTTTCAAGGTAGCCCAAATGGGCGAGCGTCAGCAAATGCCGACGAGCCGCCGCACGGGTTATGCCGGCCCGCTCTGCCGCCAGTGTGGCATTGAGGCGTTGCCGCTGCGGGTCAAACGCCTCGAGCACGGCCATGCCTTTGGCCATGCCTTCGATCAGGTCAGCCTTGGCGATGGGGAAAGTGCCCGGCAATAGGGTGGTGGTGGAGTTTTTTTGAGGTTCAGCCATTGCGCGATGATCGCACAGTCAAACCGATCAACGCACAAAGTCGGTCGCAGTGGCTGGCTGAAGTTCTGCAGGAGATTTACGCTGCAAGCGGACTTTGGTGACAACTATTTGGACAAGAAATGACAACACAACGGGTGCAAGTAGCGATCATTGGTGGCGGGCCAGCCGGGCATTTGCTGGGGCAATTACTGCACAAGGCAGGCATTGACGCCGTGATCATTGAACGCCAAAGCGCTGAGCATGTGCTGAGCCGGATTCGCGCGGGAGTGCTGGAGCAGGTCAGCATGGACTTGTTGGACGAAGCCGGTGTTGGCCAGCGCATGCACGCTGAAGGTTTGCTGCATGGCGGCTTTGACATGCTGTTCAAAGGCCAGCGCCACCGCATTGACATGAACCGGCTGACCGGCGGCAAGAACGTCATGGTCTACGGGCAGACGGAGGTTACCCGCGACCTGATGGACGCACGCCAAGCGGCCGGCTTGAGCACCATCTACAACGCCAGCAACGTGAGCGTGCACGACTTTGACACCGACAAACCGCGCGTGCGTTTTGAAAAAATGGGGGCTAACGGCCCGGAGCAACACGAGATTGCGTGCGACTTCATCGCCGGCTGTGACGGCTTTCATGGTGTGTGCCGGGCCAGCGCGCCGCGCAGCGCCATCCGTGAATACGAAAAAATTTATCCCTTCGGCTGGCTGGGCGTGCTGGCCGATACGCCGCCGGTGCACGAGGAACTGATTTACGTGAACAGCCCACGCGGCTTTGCGCTGTGTTCGCAGCGCAGCCACACGCGCAGCCGCTATTACCTGCAAGTGCCGCTGACCGACAAGGTCGAAGACTGGTCTGACGAAGCCTTTTGGGATGAGCTGCGCTTGCGGCTCGACCCGCAGGCGCGAGCACAACTGGTGACCGGGCCATCGATTGAAAAAAGCATTGCACCCCTGCGCAGTTTTGTGACCGAGCCGATGCGCTTTGGCCGCATGTTTTTGGCTGGTGACGCCGCTCACATCGTCCCGCCCACAGGTGCCAAAGGCTTGAACTTGGCGGCCACTGACGTGAAGTATTTGTCGGGTGCTTTGATCGAGTTCTACCAAGAGAAAACAGAAGCTGGCATCGACAGTTACTCGGAGCGCTGCCTGCGCCGGGTTTGGCGTGCAGAGCGTTTTTCTTGGTGGTTCACGAGCTTGATGCATCGCTTTCCGGAGAACGGTGAGATCGGCCAAAAGCTGCAAGAAGCCGAACTCGACTACATCGTGCACTCCGAAGCGGGTGCTTTGTCAGTGGCTGAAAATTACGTGGGGCTACCGCTGAATTTTGGGGAGCAGTGATTGGCTGTGAATAGTGCGCGGCTTGCTGTAAATTGCTGGGTATGACGCAAGCCAAACCCCACGTATTACCCCAAGCCCCTGCCCTGAAAATCCCACAAGTCTTGAAGGGCGTTCGCCTGCTTAGCTTGGCCTTGAATTTACCCGGTCCTGCAGCGTTGATGCGCTGCCAGCAGATGGGCGCGCGCTGCGTCAAGCTGGAGTCGCCGAATGGCGACCCGATGCAGCATTACAGCCCAACCGCTTATGCGCAGTTGCAGAGCGGCATTAAGGTTATCAAGGCAGATTTGAAGACGGAGGCAGGCCAAAAAACGCTGCATCGCGAGCTCTCCAAAACTGATGTGCTGATCACCTCTTTCCGGCCGTCTGCGATTGAGAAACTCGGCTTGGGCTGGAAGAACTTGCACCGTCTCTACCCTACCCTCTCGCAGGTCGCCATCGTCGGCAGCCCCGGGGCACGCGCCGAAAAACCCGGCCACGACCTGACCTACGTGGCGGACAGCGGCTTGGTGCCGGGCTTGGAGTTACCCGCCACGCTGTACGCCGACATGGGCGGTTCCTTGACAGCCAGTGAAGCGGTGTTGCAGGCGGTTTTGGCACAACGCAGCAACTGGAGTGGAAAAGGCAAAGGCATTCGCTTGGAGGTAGCGTTGGCCAGTGCAGCGCAATACCTTGCGCTGCCAAGGCATTGGGGACTGACGCAGCCCAGCGGTTTTGTCGGCGGCGCCCATGCCGGTTACCGCGTGTATGCGTGCAAGGATGGCCGTGTGGCGGTGGCGGCGTTGGAGCCGCATTTTGCCGCTGCACTGTGTGCTGCAGCAGGCTTGCCAGCGTCCGATGTGGTGAGTCTGCAAACCCAGGCGACACGCGACACCATCGCTCGGTTTTTGAAGAAGCAGACGCGTCAGCAACTCGATGCGCTGGCGGCGTCAAAGGACATTCCGCTGCACACGATGGCTTGAAAAGACCTAACCAGTTAACCCCTTATCCGGCGGTCCACTCAGCCAGCTGCGCTTTCAACGCTGCATTTTCTGCACTAAGCGCAGTGATAGTTTGCTTTAAACGCGCGATCACGCCTGCAGGCGAATCGGGTTCACTGCGCTCGACAGCACGGTTTTCCCGCACTAGACGAGCGGCTTGCTGCAGTTCTTTTTTACCGCCTGCCGCAGCAGCGACTTGCTCCGCAACAGGCAACGACGCCACGTTGGCGGCGGCGGTGATTGAAATGGATCCCGACTTGACGGCAGCCACCAATTCGGGCGCGGCGGTCTCCTGAATCTTTTTGATGTAGTTCAGGGTGCTGCTGCTGAGGCGTGCAGCTTTGGCTGTGGCGTCGCTGGTGGTCATGGCTTCAACATGATTGTTAGCAACGCTTGGACTGGACGCGGCGGCAGCTGACTCCGGCGTGGACGCCCCAGCCGCTACAGGCACGCTGGCGGACAAAATGTCTTTCCTGCGCAACGCCAGCACACCACGTTGGAAGTCAGACAGACTGCGCCGGCCCAAGTGCTGGTCGATCATCCACAAATGAACGTCGTCCATGGACTTGAACTGGGTGTTCTGCACGGTGCTGAAAGCAATACCATGCTGGCTGCAAATGCCGTAACGGTTGTGGCCGTCGACCAGCACGTCGCCCCAGAGCACCAAGGCGTCGCGGCAGCCTTCGGTCAACAAGCTGCGTTCAAGTGCCGCATGTTCGTGCGGGGTCAACGGGTCAATGTACGCGCGCAGCTCTTCACTGACAGTGATGTTCATCATTGGAAATTAGCGCGGTTTACGAGAGGGCTTGGCCGAACCGTTGTCACGCGGCGGCAAGCCGGTGTGCTGGGTCAGGATGCGGCCTTTGACCGGCGCGGCAGACTTCAACGCGACGGTGGTCGAGTTTTTCTTGCGTGCGCTGATGTAGCCGCCATCGGTCAGCGGCTGGTAGGTCGGGATCAAATGGTGCTTGCCGTTGCCGATCAAGTCAGACCGACCCATGGTCTTGAGCGCTTCGCGCAGCAGCGGCCAGTTGTTGGCGTCGTGGTAGCGCAAAAAGGCTTTGTGCAGGCGCCGGCGTTTGTCGCCGCGCACGATGTCAACTGTCTCGCTGTCGCGCGTGATCTTGCGCAGCGGGTTGCGGTTGGTGTGGTACATCGTCGTCGCCGTGGCCATCGGTGACGGGTAAAACGTTTGCACTTGGTCAGCCCTGAAACCGCTTTTCTTGAGCCAAATGGCGAGGTTCATCATGTCTTCGTCGCTGGTGCCGGGGTGGGCGGCGATGAAGTAGGGAATCAAAAACTGCTTCTTGCCGGCTTCCAGCGAGTACTTCTCGAACATCTGCTTGAACTTGTCGTAGCTGCCGATACCGGGTTTCATCATCTTGGTGAGCGGGCCTTGCTCGGTGTGCTCGGGCGCGATCTTCAGGTAACCACCCACGTGGTGCGTCACCAGTTCTTTGACGTACTCAGGACTTTGCACCGCTAAGTCATAGCGCAGGCCAGAGCTGATGAGAATTTTCTTGATGCCCTTGAGCGAGCGCGCCCGTCGGTACATCTTGATCAAGGGTGCATGGTCGGTGTTGAGGTTGGAGCAAATGCCGGGGTAAACACAAGACGGTTTGCGGCAAGCGGACTCAATCTCGGGCGACTTGCAACCGATGCGGTACATGTTGGCGGTCGGGCCACCGAGGTCTGAAATGGCGCCGGTGAAGCCTTTAACGGTGTCACGAATGGCTTCGATCTCGCGGATCACGGAGTCCTCGGAACGGCTCTGGATGATGCGGCCTTCGTGCTCGGTGATTGAACAAAAAGTGCAGCCGCCAAAGCAGCCGCGCATGATGTTCACGCTGAAGCGGATCATCTCCCAAGCGGGGATCTTGGTGGCGTGGTCGTGACTGCCGTTCTCGTCGGCGTAGCTTGGGTGCGGCGAACGCGCGTACGGCAAATCGAAAACCAAGTCCATCTCGACGGTGGTCAGCGGGATCGGTGGTGGGTTGATCCACACGTCGCGGGCGGTGACGCCTACACCGTGGGCTTGCACCAAGGCGCGCGCGTTACCAGGGTTCGTCTCAAGGTGCAACACGCGATTGGCGTGGGCGTAGAGCACGGCGTCACTGCGAACCTGCTCGTAAGACGGCAGCCGAATGACCGAACGGTCACGCGGCGGCACCTTGATCTTGCCTTGCATCGACGGCAAGCTCGGGTTCTGCACAAAGGTCAGCGGCTTGATGGCGGGATTGACCTGAGGCGCCGTTTTTGTTTTGAGCACGGGCGAGCCAGCGGCTTCGGCCTTGACAGCCACATCAGCGGCTTCGTCTTCGCGAGCACAAGTGGCGCCCTGCTCTTTGGCCTGCTCCGAAATCATCAAGTACGGGTTGACGTGGGCTTCGACCCGACCTGGTGCGTCGACATTGGTGGAGTCAATCTCAAACCACCCTTGCGCGGTTTCGTCACCTTGGCGGCGAATGAAGGCGGTGCCGCGAACGTCGGTGATGTTGGCGATCGGTTCTTTGGCTGCGAGGCGGTGGGCGATTTCGACAATCGCGCGCTCGGCGTTGCCATACAGCAGCAAGTCGCATTTGGCGTCGACCACCACGCTGCGACGAACTTTGTCAGACCAGTAGTCGTAATGCGCGATGCGCCGGAGCGAGCCTTCGATGCCGCCCAACACAATCGGCACTTCTTTGTAGGCTTCGCGGCAGCGCTGTGAATACACCAGCGCGGCGCGGTCGGGCCGTTTGCCGCCGATGTCGCCGGGGGTGTAGGCGTCGTCACTGCGGATTTTGCGGTCTGCCGTGTAGCGGTTGATCATCGAATCCATGTTGCCGGCAGTCACGCCGAAGAACAGATTCGGCTTGCCCAGCAGCTTGTAGGGCTCGGCGGTTTGCCAGTCTGGCTGGGCGATGATGCCGACCCGAAAGCCTTGAGCTTCAAGCATGCGGCCAATGACCGCCATGCCAAAACTCGGGTGGTCAACGTAAGCGTCACCGGTGACGATGATGATGTCGCAACTGTCCCAGCCCAGCGCCTGCATTTCCTCGCGGCTGGTTGGTAAAAACTTGGCCGTGCCAAAGCGAGCCGCCCAGTACTTGCGGTAACTGGTCAGCGGCTTGGCGGCACGCGCGAAAAAGGAGACGTCGATTGGGGCGTTCATAGAGGCTCAGGGGTAGCCCGGCATTGTAAGGTTTCTACCTAAAATACACCAATTATGAAGAATGGCCCTTTTTATTGGGCCGGGAAAGCAGCGTGTTCAGTCGCTGCGCTCGCCGTGACCGACTTGGTTTAACGCCGCAAGGTCATTTGCCCACGAATTTCGCCACTGGGGTTGGCGGCCGTGTGGATGTTGGCGTACCAACGACCGGCGATCAAATCAACCACTTGCGCGGCGGTGAGTGTGGCTGATCCCTCCATCGGACTGCTGATCAGCCCCGAAAATGGCAACGCCACGCCAGCGTTCGCCCCCACGCCAGCGGGCCCGTGAAAATGCCCGGCGCGGGCTGGACCACTTAAATTCGTATAAGTGAGCCGCCAACGCAGCACGTTGGTTTCGGTGTTGAGCATGGCGTCGACCTGCCCGTTGGCGCTGGTCGCAACTGGCGGCACCTCATTGCCGCCGCGCATCTGGGTCGTAAAAGTAAGCAGATGGCTTTTGTTATCGGTCGGCATCATGCCGCCGCAACCGGCCAGCAGGACGGACACCAGAAGCGCCATGCCGACACGGCGAAATTGAATATTGTTCATTGAGGTTCTCCTGCTAACCGGCTAGGCACAAAGAGTAACGCCGCCGGTACGACTCCACCCAAGCTCATCCTAGTCCAGTCCCATTCGCTGCGAGAGCTCAGCCGTGGCTTATTGGGCAATCGAATCACTCACACCAAGATGGGCCTTCACTTTGGAGATGACGGATTTTTGACCGTTTTGATCCGAAAAGGTGTGATCAGAATCGTTGACGAAAGTCATCTGAAAACGAGAATCATTTTTCAAGTATTTGCCGCCCGCGCCAAAGTGGAACTCCAAATAGTCGCGTCCATCATCATCGGCATTCACGATCATCAACGTGTCTGTTCCCCTGCGGCTCAGTTGTTTTACCTTTTGCAGTGGGCCGTTGCCAGATAAATCATTCCGAAAGGCTGATCTCAAGGCTCTGTTCAAGCGAGCGCCCACCAACACGCGCACTCGGTTAGCAATGCCGCTAACGTCAACATCGCCTTGAAATATGCGCTTGTACACGCGCCAGTCCAGCAACTGACGCCGATAGAACGCGACGGACTTATAGGATTGCTGCATGGAGTCCTGCCAAGTGCCGTCGGGATTCGCTTCACGCCACTCAAGCAGGCGAGAGTTCATCAAAATCTGACCTGTCACGCGCGGGTCGGCAAGAGCCGCTTGAAACGCCACGAAAGAACCAGAGCAAATACCCAGCAAATAAAATTTCTTGCAGCCTTTTGCACTCAAAAAATCAATCGCGGCCCTGACCTCAAGCGTGGAGTCTTTACTGTAAAGATTGGCCACCCGAAAGCCTTCATCGTGACGACTATCGCCCAGACCGGCTAAGTCAAAGCGCAAGGTGCGGCAGCCCGTCCGGGCCAATTCGCGGGCCATATGAACGTAAATTCTGTTGGGCCCAATGCGGTAATTTCCAGCCACGTTGAGCATCAGGACGGCCGTATCGCTGCAACTCTGCTGTTCTTGCGCTTGGTCTGACTCGGTCAAAATACCAAATAGCTTTGACACAGGACTGAAACGCATGCCACCAAAACTGACAACGCTCTCGCAAAGTCCGTTAAATTGATGCTGACGCACTATTGGTTGTTCGGCGTGAAGAGGCAAAGACAACGGTTCCGCGCGCACTTCTTTTGAATCAGTCAGATCAGACAAAAGCCACTCCTTCAGCAGCGACAGTGTTGGTGCATCTAAATGCGTTTCACGCGGCTCGTTCATCATGGCGGCATAGCCCGGCGCCAGCGCATAGCTTGCATCCACACCCCGGCTTTGAAGCGTTGCAAACAAGGGCTTAGCGCTCGGCCTGTCATCACGGTCCAATATCAGAACGCGATCCGCCAAGGGCCCATCAGCTGGCAGACCCGGCAAGGCGTCAAGATCAGCCATCGTTTGCGCGGTGTACAAGAAACCCAGGGACTCGATCTCGCCAGACACTGGCTCGCTATCACCGTCATGGCGGCGATCACGGGCGAACGCTGCCGCGCGCAACTCGCGGGCAAAGGCTCGCCCAGTGGGACTGGGCGCCCACAGGATAAGTTTCGCAACACCGCCTAATTGTGTGGCCGCGTGGGCGGCCAAATTGGCCCCCAGACGCAGCCCAAAAAGACAAAATTCAGAACATCCAGCTAGTTTTTCGAGCTGCTGTGTGGCGTAGACGATGCTGTCCGTCCAGCGTTGTAATCGGTTGGGTTGTGCATCGTCGCCAGCAGAATCCCCGGTTCCGGGGTAGTCGAATCTAAGCACGTCAAAACCGACCAAGGCCAGCTGTTCAGCCAAGTGGGTGTAAGCACCGTAAGCGCACATGGACTCATAACCGATAGCGCGGCACAGGACAATACCTAGACCCAATCGAGGCGGCTTGGCCGCATGAAACCAGCCCAAGCAACTGACGCCATCAACACCAAAAAAGAACGGACAGGCAGTCTTGGAATCTTCACTTCCGGGATAGCTCATGGCTGGGAGAGTCCTTGCAAGGTCTTGTTCGAAGGCAACTCGATGCTGGTTTGCTGCAGCGAATTGGCCGCAATCACCTGCCCCGAAAAGGCCTGTGAGCCTGTGCCGCGCAGAATGACACGGACTTCTGATCCGGGCGGGAGATGAAAAAAGTCGTCGTCGGCCTGAAATCCAAGCACATCAAAATGAACGCCGTACGCAAAACGCTGCGACTTCACGGTAACGACTGCCGTGTGTGGGTCCAGTAACGTCGCTTGAGCACTGAGCCCGACGTCTGACTCCTGCGTCGTATGAAGTCCACCGCAAAAGTAAACCGCTTGTGCGCTCAAGCCGTTCGCGCCCTTCATCGTCACAACAACCGCATCACAGACCCGCGGGCCGAACTGGCAGGCATGCGTCAAGTCAAAGTAGGCACCTAGAAAATCCAGCGCTGACAAACTTTGAGCACCACGCGCCGGCAGCGTCAACGCCTTCCGGCCGAAGGCCACCCGCACATCACCGCCCTTCCAAGCGCTAAGTTCAAGCTCAACCGCCTCGTCATGCGGTTGTTCGTTGTGCAGGTGAATCCACAAGCCGTTGACGCCTTCATCGGTGAGCAATACGGTGCACGGCTGCTGCACACGCTTGAGGTAGTGGTAGCAGGCTTTGGGCTGGCCCGAATCATCTATGAGACCCCAGCCTGCGCCTGCCCACAAGTCACGCAAAAACAAGACTAGCGCACCCTGGCAACTGGACGCCGGGCGACGCCACTCAGCCATGCTGGCGGCCATCACTTCGCCGCTTACCATGCGACTCCAAGTCAGGTAGCGATCATGGTCGTAGCGCCGCAGCTGGCGAGAGTCCGTTTGAAATAGCTGTTCGAAGTAATGGTCACGCACGTCGTCAAAATCCCAGCCCGCGTTCGTGTCCCGAGGTGAACGCGCTTTCCAGCTGGCGTCATGCACACGGGTTGCAAAACCCCCGGGCATGCGCTTGATCGTGTTTTCAGCGGGAACATTCGCAAATGCCAGGCATTCTGTGGCGAACTTCACGTCGGCGTTCCGGGCATCTTCAAGTGGCCGCAAGTAAGCGCCAACACCGTAGTAAGAACTGGTGCCTGCGCTTGCCTGATGCGGAAACGCGCCGCCGTGTGCACTAGAGGGCCAGTACGGAATGCCAGGTGCGTGCTCGGTGCAGAGCTGGGCAATGACCTGAGCAAACAAAGCCGGATGCCATACCTCGGCCGGGGCGCCCCACATCGCTGCTTGCTGCCCCACTTCACTGTTGCCGCACAGCACCGTCAGGCATGGCCGGTTGCGAAGAACCTGCAATTGCTGGCGTACTTCAAGCCCAACGCTGGCCATGAAAGATTCATCCGCTGCGGGGTAATCCATGTTGGCAAACATGAAGTCCTGCCAAACCAAAATGCCTTGGGCATCACAGGCATCGTAAAAATGCTGCTCTTCATAAGCCATGGTGCCTGCCACCCGCAACATGTTCATGCCCGCCACACGCGCTTGGGTCACGGCGGCTTGGCATTGTTCAGGCGAAGATCGAAGGCTTACTGGATCAAGCGGCGTCCACACAGCGCCACGGCAAAAAATTGGCGTTCCGTTGACCTCTATCGTGAACGATGCATCTTGCTTTTTAAGCGACACGGTGCGAAATCCAACTGTACCAAAATCAAGTATCGTGTCAGTGCCTGCGGATTGAACCTGCAGAGTTGCATGGTAAAGACAGGGCGCGCCGTGGGTGTGCGGCCACCACAGGTCGACATGCGGAATATGCAACTCAGCCTCGAAAGTCTGCGTCCCTGGGTGATGCATCATTGGTTGAATAAAAGATTGGTCACCACGCGTCAACAGCAGTCGAATCACCGGCAGCTCGGTGTTTTTGTCCCTGCGCTGATGCAGCCTGCAGACCAACTTGCCGGCTGTGCCCTCCAGCGAGGCCGTCAGCAAAACATTTTCAACAGCCCCAGCGGGCGTCGACGCCAGCCAAATATCCTTCCACGGACCGACCACGGCAACCGGCGGAGACCAGCCCGGTGTGCGCCCCAACAAGGTGGTGCGAAACCAACGCAGCTGCTGGTGCGCGATCATCGGTGACCGCCAGCGCGGCCTGCCGCGTTGCTGTGCCAGCTTTTGATCCAGCGAACGGCACACGATGAATAACTCATTACCGACGGGCCTGAGTGCATCCGTCACATCGCAGGTATGGGCCACAAACATATTCCGACTGACCAACAGCAAAACCCCATTGAGCCAAACTTCGGCCACCGTCGCCAAACCATCTAAACCCAACATCAAGCGGTCAGTGGGCAAATGCTCCGGGGCATCAAAGTGAAGCTGGAACCACCAGTCCTGTTCATCAAAGCGCTTAGGCGTTCCCGCCAAAGACCACTGCTGACAAGCACGCAATGCCGCCGCCACCGACATGAGCTCAGGCAATGCCCGCCATGCGACATCTGCGGACAACGGAGGCGAAGAAAACTGATCTGGGTCGGTCGCGCACATAGACCAGTTTTCGCTCAAACGACGCCTGTTTCTCGCCAATAAAAAAGCCGTCGTAGCAACAGGCGCAAGTTCAGCCAAGCGTGACAACTTCAGCTGACAACATGCAACTCTGTCACGGCACGGCGGATAGAGTCAATGCTGCCAAAAACACTTCTCTTGAGAAAGTTATCGGGAAATTCAATGTCAAACACACCTTCCAACGCCAGCATGACATTCACACTCGCATGCGAGGTCATGCCTGACTTGTATAGATCTGTTTGCATATCAATGTGTTCAACATCTTGGTTCAAGCGTCCGTGATCACGCAACACGTCTCTGATCTTGAGTTCAATGGATTCCAACATTTTTCACCTTTATTGAGAGTTCAGAAATTTTTCGGTGCGGTGTAAAACCCAAGGCCATCACCACCGCACCGGCATAGTCACCGTCGTGACTCATACTCAGCAGCCACTGCGTCACACCCATGCTCAAAGCAAACCCGGCAACGTCACCGTGCAGCTGTAAACAACAATCACCATCGGGCTTTTTGATCACTTCAATATTCCGCCAATCAACACCCACCTCACTCAATTGAAGGGCTTTGATGACGGCTTCTTTTGCCGCGAACCTTGCCGCCAATCGTTCTGCGCACAGGCTCGCATCACAGCATGCGTAACTCAGCTCAACATGTGTAAAAAGTCGCTCTTTAAAAGCAACACCAAATATCGCGAGAGAACTCTGAATTTGGCTGATTTGAACAATATCAAAGCCCATAGCCAGCCCACAAAACGCGTGCTCAAACATAACGTCCCGCTGTAAAAAATATGAAAATGGAGAACTTGAGTGATGCACAAAAATGGATGCGATCGATTGAGTTTTTTAAAGCCTCTCAAGTTGAAAATTGATTGAACGAACTTTAAATTCGTTAACTCTTGCCCACCTGTAGGAGAGCATCGAACAACAAGGCCTCACAAAGTCGCACGATGCTCATCATCAAATAATTTTGATTAATACGTGCAGACAATCGAGTTGTTCATAACCCGAATCGTCTTTCTAAAAGGATCAACTGTGTCCATCATTTTCGAAGCTGATGTTTTGTTGAAGCATCCGAATAAGCGTGCTCTGAAGCACTATTCAACTCAGGAAATCAAACCTCCAAGGTCATTTTCAAAATTGCTGGCATCAGTTAGAAAAATCACGGTCGAGGTGGCGGCAGTGCATGCAGCAGACGTTGATCATCAAGCCCGATTTCCAGAGGAAACAATGGCTGCGCTACGCAAGGCACTTGTTTTATCTGCGGCTGTTCCGACCCATTTGGGTGGCGCTGGCTGCACCCTTTTGGAGCTTGCTCAACTGTGCTCAACGTTGGCCCAAGGCTGTGGCTCCAGTGCGATGGTCTTAGCGATGCACTTCATACAGGTTGGCTGCATCGCTCGGCATGGGCAGGACGATGATTTTTTCAAAGATTACCTGCGTGACCTTGTCAAACACCAGTACTTGCTTGGCTCCATGACCTCCGAGGTCGGCACGTATGGCGACACGCGTTCGAGCATTTGTTCAGTGGAACGCACGGACGATCGTTTCATTTTGAACAAAGACGCAACAACGGGTTCTTACTGCGGTTTCGCCGACGGAATTTTGGTCACCACACGCCGCGACCATGATGCCGCGGCGAACGACCAGGTACTGGTGTTGGTGCGACGTGAAGACTGCACACTCAAGCAAACCACCAGCTGGGATACCTTGGGCATGCGCGGCACCTGCAGCCCAGGATTCCGTCTGGAAAGCGCGGGCTCGATAAAGCAAATTATTCCGGGACCTTATGCGGACAGTTCTGCGCGCACGATGGTTCCTTTTTCACACATTCTTTGGGCATCGCTGTGGTGGGGTATTTCCGCTGACGCAGTCTCCAAGGCCGCGAATTTTGTGCGTGGACAAGCCCGGGACAAGCCCGGCACTATGCCGCCCACGGCCACACGACTTGCTGAAGTGTCGATGCAACTGGACACCATGAAAAACAACTGGCAATCCGCTGCACAGGCTTTTGATTCGATCGCGCCCGATGCCACGTCGCAAGACCAGTTTGCGAGCATGGCTTGGGCGCTACGGATGAACAACTTGAAAATATCGTGTTCCGAGGCCGCACCGCAAATCGTTCATCGTGCCTTACAGATTGTGGGCATCATGGGTTACAAAAATGACTCGCCTTTGAGCCTGGGCCGACAGTACCGAGACGCCTTATCAGGATCGCTGATGATCTCAAATGACCGCGTCGCAGCCAAGAGCGCGTCCATGTTGCTGGTTTACAAGGACGTCGCATGACAGCTATTAACGACGTCGACAACTTCAACAAAGGCTTGGTGTCGCACCAATTGATCATCCCAACGGATGTCAACGGATGCTATGGAAGAGGCGCTGTTTTTGAAGATATTTTGCACCGCTTCGACGCGTTGGTCACCCACATCGCGAGTGCTGACGGTGCGGAGAAAATGACCTTCCCGCCAATCTTGCCGCGCTCGCTGATAGAGAAGCTGGGTTACATGGATAACTTCCCGCAACTGGCTGGTTCAGTTCACAGTTTTGCGGGCAATGAGCGTCAGGCCCATGAACTGTCGGAACGACTGCGCCAAGGCCAACGCTGGGAAGATTTACTGGAGCCCACGGAGGTCATGCTAACGCCTGCTGCTTGTTACCCGGTCTATCCACTTTTCAGTGGACTGCTCCCGGCGGGCGGCCGTTTGGTTACCTTGCACAGCTGGGTGTACCGACACGAGCCGTCTATCGAAGCGACTCGCCTGCAATCTTTTCGTATTCGTGAGTACGTCCGTGTGGGCGCGCCCGATGTTGTCATTGAATGGCGCGACATGTGGCTGGCGCGGGGTTTGAAACTATTGCAAGGCTTGGGTCTGCCGGCACAAAGTGATGTGGCTTCAGATCCATTTTTTGGCCGTATCGGCAAGATGATGGCGGCAGATCAAACCGAGCAACGACTGAAGTTTGAAATTTTGACCCCCGTCATTTCGACAGAAAAACCAACCGCTGTTTGCTCCTTTAACTGGCATCAGGATCACTTCAGCAGCAAGTTTGGAATTCGTCAGAGTGAACAGGCATTGGCCCACACAGCCTGCTTGGGTTTTGGCCTTGAACGGGTCACGCTGGCGTTGATAAAAACCCATGGTTTCGAACCGAAACAATGGCCTGATGCAGTCAGGGAGCAGCTATGGCAATGACCCGCATTGACGCTTGGCCCGGCCTGCGCGCAGAAAATTATGATCGTCACGCCTTGCATGACCATGACTGCTTATGGCCGGAAAAAAACTGCTACACCGACGTCTGGATTGAGTTGGTTCACACGCTGGGGTGTGACCCCATGGCGATGTTTGCCTTCACGCACACGGCTGACTTCGAAGGTGACCAGTGGACATTTTTCAAGCCGGTGCACACAGAACTCCGCGATCTTTACGGCATTGATGTTCAGGAGTTAACTGTCTGGCGCCCGCTGCTGGAGCACGCCCAAGAGTATTTGTCTGCGGGCAAGTTTATCTGCTGCGAAGTAGATGCTTTTTACTTACCCGACACAGTCGGCACAGATTACCGAAATCAGCACTCAAAGACCACCATTTTGATGGCCCGTATGGATGTTAAAAATAGGCAGTTGGGATACTTTCACAACGCCGGGTATTTTGAACTTTCAGGGGATGACTTCACCCATTTGTTTCGCATGACGGGTGCGCCTGATGCGTCCTACTTGCCACCCTACGCTGAATTTGTTCGGGTCGATCGACTGCTTAGACAGTCGCCGTCCGAACTGGCCAAACGCTCCTACGCGATGTTTCAGCGGCACTTCAAAAATCGGCCTCGCACCAACCCGTTTTCACGCTTCGGAGAGCGCTTGATTCATGATCGAGAGCAGTTAAGAACCAGCAGCCTTGTGCGCTACCACGCATGGGCGTTTGCATCCATTCGTCAGGCTGGTGCAGCGTTTGAACTGGCTGCAGCCCATCTTCGATGGCTCAGTGATGGGGGCCACCCAGACCTGATAGATGCAGCTGAGTGCTTCGACAGCATCTCTGCCGCCAACAAGACCTTGATACTCAAAGGCGCGAGAGCCGTGAATTCAGGCAAGCCACTAGAAGCGGCTGAATTACTGGCCATCATGGAGCAGGCTTGGGAGTCGGGCATGGCGCACATTCAAAAGTCGCTGACACCTGTGCCCGCGCTGGCGTGAATTTCCAAGGCCGGGAAGTAAGCACTCAAGGTGGTGCCGCATTGATGGCTGGATTTGACAGCAAAACAACCGCCTTCGGCTTCAATGCGGTAATGCATCCCCAGCAAGCCCAACATGGCGATGCGCTCAGACGTGGCGTCGAACCCGACGCCATCATCCGTCACGCTGACATGCGCCCGACCACTCGCATCGGATGATAAACGCACCCACACATTGAGTGCCATGGCATATGACGCGACATTGGCAAGCGCTTCTTGTACCAACCGGTAAATAGTGAGCTGAACTGCAGGAGTTAAGTGCAGGTCGTCAAGCTCTGCCTGCACCTTGATGCTGTTCGCACGCGTGAATTCACCAATCAATATGCGCAATGCTTGCACCAAGCCGAGTGAGTTCAAGGAGGAAGGCCGCAGATCTTCAATCATGTGACGCTTGCGGTCAATGCCCTTGTCCAACATCTCCGAAAAGTGCGTGAAGCGTGCGGAAATCTCTGGTGAAAGTGGCGCCAAAGCCGACTTCAGGCGTGCAACGTCAAATTTGGCGGAGGAAAACAAGGCGCCGAGGTCGTCATGCAGAGCACTTGCTAAACGATTCCGCTCTTCTTCCCTTGTTCGTTGTAAATGCCGGTTCAACTCGGTGAGCTCAACTGTACGGCGTTGAACCTGCTGGTTCAGCGACAGATTCAGGGCTAGTAGCGCAGCTTCGCTGCGTTGCAGAGCGAGTTCGGCGCGTTTTCGATCGTCAACGTCCTCGGTCGCGCCATACCAACTAACAATACTGCCAGTGCTGTTGCGTTGCGCCAGTGCGCGCGAGCGCATCCACCGGTAATGTCCACCGCGCATGCAGAGCCGGTGTTCGACATCCAAGGTTTCACCAGAGACAAGTGCACATCGCCACGATTGAGCCACCGTCGAAAGGTCGTCAGGATGTACTGAATCGGCCCAAGCCCAACCTAAACCGCGCTTGCCCGTCCAATCAAGCCAGCGTTCGCTGAGAAACTCCACTTGCCCATTCCTGCCGGCCGTCCACTCAGTATGCAGATTGAGATTCAAGGCGTTCCAGCGATGGACACTCAAATCATGCAAGCGATTCTCCTTCAGCCCATGTCGATGTCGACTTGTGCTCACGGCACGCCATTATTTGCATTCTTTCTCTCTTTCATTCAATACGAAGATCAACAGTTTCAATCATCGCTCTGCTGAGGCAAGCTCGTGGCAGGCCCACAGCGCGCCTGCGCGTGGTCTGAGACCTACATGAGACTGTGTCAGGTAGGCGTCACCGAGCAGCATCAATATGATGTAACAAGGGTTCATCGCATCAATATCACCGGAGAAAAATATGACAAGACTCAACAACAAAGTCAGCATCATCACAGGCGCAGCGCAGGGGATTGGTTTGGCCACCGCGCTCAAGTTTGCAGCCGAAGGCGCCATCGTGGTCGTCTGCGACTTGCGGCAACCGGCGATTGATGAGACCGTCAAACAATGCAAAGCGCTGGGCGCACAAGCCATCGGTTGCCTGATGGATGTCACCAATCGCACGATGGTTGATGCGGTAGTCGCCCAGGTCAAGTCGCAATTCGGCCGGATTGATGTGCTGGTCAACAACGCCGGCATCACCAAAGATGCGCGCTTGCTAAAAATGACGTTGGCGCAGTTTGACCAAGTTATTGATGTGAACCTGCGCGGTGTTTTTCATTGCGCCCAAGCAGTGGCCGAGACCATGATCGCCCAAGGCAGCGGCGTGATTCTGAATGCCAGCTCGGTGGTCGGTATTTACGGCAATTTTGGCCAAACGAATTACGCAGCCACCAAGTTTGGAGTGATCGGCTTCACCAAAACATGGAGCCGAGAACTGGGCCCCAAAGGAGTCCGGGTTAACGCGGTAGCACCGGGATTTGTGGCGACGCCGATTCTGGACACCATCCCCGAGAACGTGTTGCAGGAAATGAAAGCACGCGTGCCACTGAAACGCTTGGGCAAGCCCGAAGAAATTGCCAACGTCTATGCATTTTTGGCCAGTGACGAGGCCAGCTACATCAATGGCGCTGTGATAGAAGTGTCAGGCGGCATGACCGTCTGACAAACTGGCTGACTGACCTACTGAGGAGAAGCGATAATCCGCGCATGAGCGCTTTACCCCCGGATGATCGTCCACGCCCCAAGTCCCTGACCGACCTATTTGTGTCGTTCACGCTGCTGGCCCTGCAAGGTTTTGGCGGTGTGCTCGGCGTGGTGCAAAGAGAGTTGGTCGACAACAAGCGTTGGCTGACCCGAGATGAGTTCATCGAAGACTGGTCGGTAGCGCAGATCATGCCCGGCCCCAACGTGATCAATCTGGCCTTGATCGTTGGCGGTCGCTACTTCGGCCTGAAAGGCGCGCTGGTGGGGCTGGCCGGCATGCTGGCGGTGCCGTTGGTGTTGGTGCTGGCTCTTGCACTTGTTTACTCGCATTTTGCAGAGAATGCCGGCGTCGCTGGCGCGCTGCGCGGTATGGGCGCGGTGGCTTCAGGCCTGATCCTGGCCACGGGCATCAAGCTCATCAGCGCGCTCAAGACCAATGTGCTGGGCTGGCGCTGGTGTGCCTTATTGGGTCTGGCTTGCCTGATCGGTATCGTCGTGATCCGGCTGCCGCTGGCTTACGTGTTGTTTGGGCTTGGTGGCCTGGCATTTTTCCTCGCTTACAAAAGACTGAAACCATGAGCCAGACGCTGACCTTTGGTGTGACTGAGTGGTTGCAGTTTTTTTTGCACTATCTGTCGCTGTCGCTGTTGGCTATTGGCGGCGCGATTGCCATGATTCCGGATATGCATCGTTTTCTGGTCGACCAGAATCTCTGGCTGACGGACGCCCAGTTCAATGCTTCTGTGGCCATTGCGCAAGCGGCACCTGGACCGAACGTCCTGTTCATCGCGCTGATGGGCTGGAATGTTGGCATGAACGCAGGTGGCGTTCTCTACGGATTACTGGGCATCACGCTGGCCATGGCCGGGATGTTGATTCCCAGCTCGGTGCTGACCTACAACGCCACCCAATGGGGACACCGAAATCGTAACTTGCGGGGTGTCCGTGCGTTCAAGCAGGGCTTGGCGCCAATTGTGGTGGCGATGTTGATTGCCACCGGATTGATTCTCGCCAGCGCCAGCGGTAAGTCCTTGGAGCACTGGCCACTGTGGTTACTGGCCTCTGTAAGCGCTGTGATCTTCTGGCGCACCCGGCTGCACATTTTGTGGCTGCTGGGCGCGGGTGCGCTGTTGGGCTGGTTCGGCTGGATTTGAGGCTTCAGCGCCGCTGGCGCAGCGCTTCGTAGAGGCAGACGCCGCTGGCCACTGAGACGTTCAGACTTTCAACCGCGCCGTGCATAGGAATGCTGACGAGTTCGTCGCAGGTCTTGCGGGTGAGTTGGCGCATGCCCTCGCCTTCGGCCCCCAGCACCAAAGCCACAGGACCTTTGAGGTCGACGTCATAAATTGTTTTGGGCGCATCGTCGCTGGTGCCAATGCACCAGATGTTGCGCTCCTTGAGTTCGCCCAAGGTGCGCGCTAAGTTCGTCACCATGAAGTACGGCATGGTTTCCGCTGCGCCACTGGCGACCTTGGACACCGTGGCATTGATGCCGGCGGCATGGTCTTTAGGGGCGATCACCGCGTGAGCGCCAGCACCATCGGCCACGCGCAAACAGGCGCCAAGGTTGTGTGGATCGGTCACACCGTCGAGCACCAAGATCAACGGCGACGCCACGCCGCTGGCTTCAAGTTGTTCCAGCAGTTCGTCAAGCGAGGTGATAACCGCCACGGCATTGACACGGGCAACTACACCCTGATGACCATGGCCGCCCGCCATTTTGGCCAGCCGCACGCCGTCGGATTCGATCAGCCGGATGCCAGCCTCGCGAGCACGGTCAGTGAACTGACGCATGCGCGCATCGCGGCGGGAGACATCGTAAAAAACTTCAATGACCGATTGCGGCGCGGTTTTGATACGCACGCCGAGGGCATGAAAGCCAAAAAGAACTTTAGGGGGAGAAGACATACGCCAATTATCACCGGGACTTCATCGCCACGTTCCCCGTTTCTAAGACTAGCTAGGCATCACCACCTGCCCGGCCTCAATCGTGATCTTGCGCTGGCACTGCGCGGCGATGGACTGGTCGTGCGTCACCAGCACCAAGGTCGTTCCCAACTCTTGGTTGAGTTCGAACATCAGCTTCATCACGGTCTCGCCCGTGGCGAAGTCCA
>CANFSO010000033.1 GCA_947449895.1 Comamonadaceae bacterium | reverse complement strand
CCGGCGACAAGCCAGCCCGCAAGTCGCTGCCCTCAGCCCACTGACACAGACCCGACAGAAAAGAGCCCACCATGGAGTTTTTCAAAATCCGCAAGGACATTCCGTTCATGCGGCATGCCCTGATTTTCAACGTCATCTCCTTCGCAACATTTGTGTTGGCGGTGTTCTTCCTGTTTTCGCGCGGACTGCATTTGTCGGTGGAATTCACCGGCGGCACCGTCATGGAAGTGGGCTACACACAAGCCGCTGACGTCGGCAAGGTGCGCGACACCGTCTCTGGCTTAGGCTTTGCTGATGTGCAGGTGCAAACCTTTGGCACCGCCAGCGATGTGATGATCCGCTTGCCGGCGCAAGAAGGCGTCAGCACGGCGCAGCAAAGCGAACGCGTCATGACGGCGCTGAAGGCGCAAGACGCACAAGTGGAGATGCGACGCAGTGAGTTTGTCGGCCCGCAGGTTGGTAAGGAGCTGGCCCAAGACGGCCTCAAGGCACTCGCCATGGTGGTCATCGGCATCATGATTTATCTGGCGATTCGTTTCGAGTGGAAGTACGCCGTCGCGGCCATCATCGCCAACTTGCACGACGTCGTCATCATCCTTGGCTTTTTTGCCTTCTTCCAGTGGGAGTTTTCACTGGCAGTGCTGGCTGCTGTACTGGCCGTGCTGGGCTACTCGGTGAATGAATCGGTGGTGATTTTTGACCGAATTCGGGAGAACTTCCGACGCTACCGAAAGATGCAAACCCGCGAGATCATCGACAACGCGATCACCTCGACCATCAGCCGCACCATCATCACGCACGGCTCGACCCAGATCATGGTGTTGTCGATGCTGCTGTTTGGCGGCCCGACGCTGCATTACTTTGCGCTGGCACTGACCATCGGCATCTTGTTCGGCATTTACTCGTCGGTGTTTGTCGCTGCAGCCATCGCCATGTGGCTGGGCATCAAGCGAGAAGACTTGGTTAAGCCGGGCAGCGGCACCAAGAAAGATGAAGACCCAAACGATCCAAACG
This sequence comes from Comamonadaceae bacterium, assembly GCA_947449895.1. GTDB lineage: Bacteria > Pseudomonadota > Gammaproteobacteria > Burkholderiales > Burkholderiaceae_C > Polaromonas. The sequence continues at coordinate 21,297 of CANFSO010000033.1, read as the reverse complement.
CTGGCGCCACGGTCTAAGACCTTGCGCTTCGTCCATTAAAAAAGCCGCACTAGTGCGGCTTTTTTGTGCCCAGTGGGCCTCTAACGCTTAGTTGCTCAGTGAGCCAGCCTGAAGTCGGCGTCGTCGCAGAGCTCGTCTAGCACCAGCGCGTCAGGCTCTTCACCAATGCTCCAATACACCATCAGCACAATGATTTTCAAGTCATCGAGGTCGAGCGGGAAACCCGGTGCAGCCATAGCCCGGTCCATGACGATTTCGCGCATGGTGGGTGGCAACACACCGGCGGATTCCAAAAAGCACACAAAGCCCAAGGCCTCGGCACCCAGATGGTCTTGCTCGGCGACGGAATAAACACGTAAGCTGTCCGGTGACTGCGCCTGCATCAGCACAGGACGCTCTGGCAGCACACCGATGTCTTCATCAGTGATGCCGCCGACGCGGGTGTTGTGAGCCGCTACGTGCAAGCCACTGAGCCAAGACAGCGCAGCCTCAATTTCTTCAGGCTCAAAGCCTGCGGCCGTGAGCTTGCGGCCCAGCTGCCGGGGCTCTGGGCAAGCGTCACCCTGCCAATAATTTTCATAAACGTAGACCAAGACTTCAAACATATGCTGCCAATATAACGCAGTTGGCGGCACCTTTACAGCTCAACGCAGAGGTCTGGTTGTCAGCAGGGTCAGGCGCTGGCGATACGCACAAACAAGCCCCCCGGCAGGCGCGCCACCTCACCACTGAGTTCCAGCGCCAGCAGTTGAGCCAGCAGTTGGGCCGTCGGCCAGCCGGTGCGGGCTTGCAGCGCGTCAAGACTCGCGGCGTCAAAACCCAGCGCATTCAGCAAAGGGGACTCTGTCTTTTCAGCCTCAGTCGGTGTCATGTCGTCGACTGTAGTTGCTTCAGCGGCAGCAAAGGACAGCGGAAGACGCAACTCTTCCAGCACGTCTTGCGCCGATTCAACCAGCTTGGCGCCCTGTTTGATGAGCAGGTGACACCCGCGTGATTGCGGCGAATGGATGGAACCAGGAATGGCGAACACATCCTTGCCTTGTTCTGCGGCAAGGCGCGCGGTGATGAGCGAACCCGATTGCAAGGCGGCTTCAATCACCAATGTGCCGTGGCTTAAGCCTGAAATGATACGGTTTCGCCTTGGAAAATTGGCGGTCAGCGGCGGTGTGCCCAGTGGGAATTCGCTGATGATCAAGCCGCGTTCGGCGATGCGATGGGCCAGATTCAAATGCTTTTTCGGGTAGACCCGGTCCAGCCCAGTGCCCACTACAGCGACGGTGTGGCCTCCGCCCATCAGTGCGCCGTCGTGCGCGGCACCATCGACCCCGAGCGCCATGCCCGAGACCACGCACCAGCCGGCGGCACCAAATGTCTGCGCAAATTGCCGCGCATTGACTTCGCCTTGGGGCGTCGGATTCCGGCTGCCAACCATCGCCAAACAACTCAACGAATCCAAGGTCACATGGGTCTCGGCCCTAGGCACAAGACTGCCGAGCATGAACAACATCAGCGGCGGGTCAGGGATGTTGAGCAGGGCGGCCGGGTAATGAGCGTCGCCCAGAGTCGCGACACAGCGGTCTGCACCTGCGGCCAACCAAGCTAGGGTGCTCGCCAGTTGAGTTTTGAGTTCTGCTGGTTCTGTCTGGATCGCTTGCATCAGACGCGCAGAACCAATTGCGCGCAATGCGGCCGCACTTTGTTCAAAAATCGCTGGCGCTGAACCGAATGCCGCTAACAGCTTACGCGCGGAATCGTTGCCGACGCCGGGCGTCAGCAACAGCCGCAACCACGCCTGCAGTTCGCCCATCTCGGTCATGGGCAGAGCGCTAGGCGCGCTCATCAGATGCCCGTGTTCCGAAGCGGCCAAGTATGACAAGTCGTCATAAACAATCTTTCTATGATTTAAAAGTATTTAATTGTTAATTTATTGGAACTTAATGGCTAATTTAACCGACTCACGATGGGTTCCCCAAACTGACAGAAAATAGATGTCTTCTCACGTTTTTATCTGACGCCTCTTCTGATGACCCAACTGACTATTCTTCGCTACCCTGATTCGCGCCTGCACACGGTGGCCAAGCCCGTGGCGGCGATTGACGCCCGCCTCAAGCGGCTGGTGAGCGACATGTTTGAAACCATGTACGAGGCGGCAGGTATTGGTCTGGCAGCCTCTCAAGTCGACGTGCATGAGCGTCTGGTGGTGATTGACGTGAGCGAAAAGCACGACGAACCACTGGTGCTGATCAACCCCGAGATCATTTGGGCCAGTGAAGAAACCCGGCTTGGCGAAGAAGGCTGCCTGTCCGTACCCGGCATTTATGACGGCGTTGAGCGCTCGATTTCCATCAAGGTGAAAGCACTTGATCTGGACGGCAAGATGCAAACGTTGGCTGTCGAAGGCATGTTGGCCGTCTGCATTCAACACGAGATGGACCACTTGATCGGCAAGGTGTTTGTGGAGTATTTGTCGCCGCTCAAGCGCAACCGCATCAAGACCAAACTCATCAAGCAAAAGAAAGACGACGAGCGCGACGGGGAGCGCTAAAGCGCTGCGTCTGAGATGCACATCTAGAATCAATCCATGCGCGTTATTTTTGCTGGTACCCCTGAATTCGCCCGAGTGGCTTTAGAAAAATTGCACAGTGCCGGCTTTGAGATTGCGCTGGTGCTGACGCAACCCGACCGGCCTGCCGGTCGCGGCATGAAGCTACAAGCTTCAGCCGTCAAGCAATGGGCCCAGACCCAGCAAATTCCCGTCGCCCAACCGCGCAGCCTGCGCCTTGACGGCAAATACCCTGAAGACGCCGCAGCTGCACGCGTTGCCATCGAAGCGGCCAAAGCCGATGTGATGGTGGTCGCCGCTTACGGCTTGATCTTGCCGCAGTGGGTGCTCGACGCACCTCGGCTGGGGTGCCTGAACATCCACGGGTCAATCTTGCCGCGTTGGCGCGGCGCCGCGCCGATTCACCGCGCCATTGAGGCCGGTGACCAGGAGACCGGCGTGACCATCATGCAGATGGATGCCGGCCTCGACACCGGCGACATGTTGCTGCTGAAAACGCTGCCGATCGGCCCACACGACAGCACCGACACGCTGCATAACCAGCTTGCCGAACTCGGTGGCCGAATGATCGTGCAAGCGCTTGAGTCTTCAGCGAGCGGTGGCCTGCAAGCAGTGCCGCAGCCGACTGAAGGCATCTGCTACGCACACAAAATTGACAAGCGCGAAGCCGCGCTCGACTGGACCCAGCCCGCCCTCACTTTAGAGCGCCGCATCCGCGCCTTCAACCCGTTTCCGGTGGCCTGTAGCGCACTGAACGGCGAGACCATCAAGTTTTGGCGAGCTGAAATCCTGACGGATGTGCTGCCGCCCGGCAGTGCCGCTGCTGGCGAGGTGTTGGCGGCCAGTGCTGAGGGTGTTGACATCGCGGCGCTGGGCGGCGTGTTGCGCGTCAGCCGACTGCAAAAAGCCGGCGGCAAGCCGCTCGATGCAGCGGACTTTTTGCGAGGCTTTGAGATTCAACCCGGCCAGCACTTCAGCAGCGCGCCTGCTGTGCTGTCGGCATGACAGCGCTTTACAAACACCCGGAATTTCGCATCGGTGTACGCGACATGCTGGCGGTGGCGCCGGGCATGGCGGCATGGGGTCTTATGACCGGCGTGGCGATGATCAAGTCGGGCTTGAGTTTGGTCGAGGTGCTGCTGATGGCGCTGCTGGTGTTTGCCGGTAGCTCACAACTGGCTGCGCTGCCACTGATCATTGCCGGCGCACCGATGTGGGTGGTGCTGGCCACGGCCTTGTGCGTGAACCTGCGCTTCATGGTTTTCAGCGTGCACCTGCGGAGCTATGTGATGCACCAGCCTTTCTGGCGCCGTTTGGTCAGCGGTTATTTCACGACCGACCCCACCTATGTGCAGTTCACCAAACGCTTTCCGCACCCGGCCGAAGATGCCGCGGGCAAGCGCGCCGAAGAAGCCTACCTAGCAGGCAACTGCGCGCTGGGCTGGGTCAACTGGATGCTCGCCAGTCTGCTGGGCATGGCACTGGCCAATGCCATTCCCGTGCGTTGGGGTCTGGGATTCGCCGGCATTCTGGCCTTGCTGGGCATCTTGAGTTCACTGGCCACCACCCGCCTGCGCGTCATGGCCGCAGCCGTCGCCGGCAGCGTGGCCGTGGTCACTTATGGCTTGCCGCTCAAGCTCAACATCATCGTGGCCATTGTGCTGGCCGTGGCCGTTTGCCTGTTGCTCGAAAAACCTTTTCTCGAAGCGCACGCCAGTAAGCCCAAAAGACCGAAGAAAACACCATGAACCAAACGACCGATCTTTGGACGGTTGTGACCATCTGCTGCATGGCGCTGCTCTCCGTCATCACGCGTTGCTTCTTCTTTTTATCGAGCAAGCCTTGGCCGATGCCCGCCTGGCTGCAACGCGGACTGCACTACGCGCCCATCGCCGCGCTGGCAGCCGTGATCGTGCCCGAGATGGTGACGACACAAGGCCAGCTGATCAGCACCTGGCAAGATGCCCGCTTCTTTGCGGTCGCGACGGGCCTCGCCTGGTTCTACTGGAAGCGCAGCATGCTGGGCACCATCATTGCCGGCATGGCTGTGTACTTGCCGCTGCACGTCGGACTCGGCTGGTAAGCTGACTTGATTCTTTACAATTCAACTCACGTCGGCCGGTGCTTTTGCACGTGAGCCTCACACCCCGTTATTCCTAAGAAACTCCATGAATTTCATCCGTTTTTCTGATTTGTGCGCCACCGGCCAAGTGTCTGGCAAGCGTGTTTTTATCCGTGCCGACCTGAACGTGCCGCAAGACGACAATTGCAGCATCACGGAAGACACGCGCATTCGCGCTTCCATCCCGTGCCTGCAGATGGCGCTGGATGCAGGTGCTGCCGTGATGGTCACGTCGCATCTGGGTCGGCCCACCGAAGGTGAATTCAAAGCCGCTGATTCACTGGCGCCCGTGGCTCAGCGCTTGGCAGAACTCATGCAGCGCGATATCCCGCTGGTGTCCGATTGGGTCGATGGCGTCGACATCAAACCCGGCCAGATCGTCATGCTCGAAAACTGCCGTTTGAACCGCGGCGAGAAAAAAAATGACGAGGCCTTGGCTCGCAAAATGGCGGCGCTGTGTGACATTTTTGTGCACGATGCTTTTGGCACGGCACACCGCGCCGAAGCCTCGACCTACGGCATCGCGCAATACGCCAAGATCGCCTCAGCCGGCCCACTGCTGGCCGCTGAAATGGACGCGATAGCCAAGGCCCTGTCAGACCCACGCCGGCCACTGGTGGCCATCGTGGCGGGCAGCAAAGTGTCGACCAAACTGACCATTTTGAAAGCCTTGGCCAACAATGTTGACCAGCTGATTGTGGGCGGCGGCATTGCCAACACCTTCATGCTGGCGGCCGGTCTGAAAATTGGCAAAAGCTTGGCTGAAGCCGACCTGCTGGACGACGCCAAAGCCGTCATCGTCGCCATGAAAGCACGCGGCGCTGAAGTGCCGATTCCGACCGATGTGGTGACCGCCAAGAGCTTTGCCGCGGACGCACCCGCCACCATCAAAGCCGCCACCGATGTGGCCGACGACGACCTGATTTTGGACATTGGCCCCGACACCACCGCACGCTTAGCAGCGCAGCTCAAAGCCGCCGGCACCATCGTCTGGAACGGCCCGGTTGGCGTGTTCGAGTTCGAGGCTTTTTCCCATGGCACCGAAGGCATTGCGCGCGCGGTGGCTGACAGCAGCGGCTTCTCGATTGCCGGCGGTGGCGACACCCTGGCCGCGATTGCCAAATACGGCATTGAGAAAGACGTTGATTACATCTCCACCGGCGGCGGCGCTTTTCTGGAAGTACTGGAAGGCAAAACCCTGCCGGCGTTTGAGATTTTGGAAAAGCGCGCTGCGGCTTGAAACCTGTCCCGTAGGAGCTGAGCCCCTCAGCGATTCGTCGAAGTCGGCGAGATCGGTCAGGGGCTGGCCTCCTACACATTCGACGCCTCGTCAAGCCCACACCGTCGAGTCTTGCGGGCCCATCCCCTGTAGGAGCTGAGCCCCCTCAGCGATTCTCAGAAGGAGCCGGTATCGCGGGAAATCTCAGCCAGCCGGCAGCGCTGAAGCCCCCGCCGCCCGACCCGAAAAATCAGTCCAGTCATTGCGCTTGAAGTCGTACAGCTTGCACCGGCGCGCGGTCTGAAAATACCAGCGCCATGAAAACGGCTGCACGATGATTCGCTCGGGCAGCATGTGTTCGAGTTGGGACTGCGCGTCCTTGAGTCGGTACAGCGGAATGCTCATGTCGACATGGTGCGCCGTGTGTTCCATGATGTGGTGCAAGACCGCGCCGATGCCGAACCGGAAGGTCAGGTGCACGGTGGTCGACACGAAGGGCTGCGAGCGCGTCCAGGCGGCTTTTTCTTCATGCCAACGCACTTGTGTGTGCGTGTGGTGCACGTAGACGACGAAGCCAATCATGGCGTTCCAGAACAAAAACGGCAGCACCCAACCGGCCAACAACACCGGCAAGATCGGTTGCGCGGTGGCGTTTGCCGCCGCCGCCAGCAGAGCAGCCCAAGCCAGTGCAAAAGCAGCCACCAACAAACAATCCTTCATGAAAATTGGCCGCCGCGTTGGCATCGCTTGGTGATTCGGAAAGAACATGCGCTTCCACCAGATCTCGGTCATGTAATACAGGCCCGGCGCCCAACCGCTGCGGTAGACACGCTCTTTGAATCGTGCGAAGGGCGTGAGCTCGGCGTACTCAGCTGGCGTCAGCGGTGCCCAGACGAAATCAACACCCTTCAAATTGGTGTAACCGTGGTGAATCACGTTGTGACCAATGTCCCACAAACTGTAAGGCGTGAGCGATGGCAAAAAGGCCAAGCGACCTAGCCATTTGTTGAGTTTGCGGTGCGGCGTGAGGCTTTGGTGGCAAGCGTCATGGCCGATCACAAAAAGCCGCCCCGTGACAAAACCAGCCGCCAGCCCGGACAGCAATTTGGCCCAGCCCGCCGCCAACCAGACCGTGCCGGCCAACGCCGTCACCAGCAAAGCGTAGTCAAACGCCAAGAGCACCAGCGCCCACAGCGTGGTGCGCGTTGACAGTGGGATCAACCATGCGCGCAGCGTCTTGCGGTGCGGCAAGGGTTCATGCGCAGGAATAGGCGCGTTGAGTTCAAGCCGGTGGGATTCGGAAGGCTCCGAATGCGAAAGGGTGTAAGCAGACATGGGCGTGTATGAATAAGATAACGAGTCATCCTAAGACGAGCTACCGGCCCAGGTTCTGATGCAGATCAAGGTGACGGCAATTGGTGTGTACCAGCTTGGTAACTTCTTCATGTGAGAATGCAAACAAAACTACACGGAGACAAGACCATGCCCAGCCGCGCAACCAAAATAGTCGTCACCCTCGGTCCCGCCTCGAGCGACCCAGCCATGCTTGAAAAAATGATTGCAGCGGGTGTCAACGTGGTGCGCATGAATTTCAGCCACGGTAAGGCCGAAGACCACATCAAACTGGCCACGCTGGTGCGTGAAGCCGCGCAACGTGTCGGCCGCGAAGTCGCCATCATGGCCGACTTGCAAGGCCCAAAAATCCGCGTCGGCAAGTTCGCCGAAGGCAAAGTGCAGCTGGTGACTGGTGCCAAATTCGTACTCGACGCTTCGCGCACAGAACCCGGTGACATCAAGGGCGTGGGCCTTGACTACAAAGAGCTGCCGCGCGACCTGAAAGCCGGTGACGTGCTGCTGCTGAATGACGGCCTGATCGTGCTGACCGTGGACGCTGTGCGCGGTGAAGAAATTCACACCCGCGTCAAGGTCGGCGGTGAGCTGTCCAACAACAAAGGCATCAACAAACAAGGCGGTGGCCTGACCGCACCGGCGCTGACCAGCAAGGACATGGACGACATCAAGACGGCCATGAGTTTTCAGGCCGATTATGTGGCGGTGAGCTTTCCCAAAAACGCCACCGACATGGAGATGGCTCGCCAACTCTGCAACGTAGCCGCTGGGCCTTACAAACACAAACCGGGCCTGATCGCCAAGATCGAGCGTGCTGAGGCGATTCCGAATCTCGACGAAATCTTGCGCGTCAGCGACGGCATCATGGTGGCCCGCGGTGACTTGGCAATTGAAGTCGGCAATGCCGCTGTGCCGGCCTTGCAAAAACGCATGATCAAGATGGCCCGCGCTGCCGACAAACTGGTCATCACGGCGACGCAGATGATGGAGAGCATGATCCAAAATCCGGTGCCAACCCGCGCCGAGGTCAGCGATGTGGCCAACGCCGTGCTGGACGGTACCGACGCGGTGATGTTGAGCGCGGAAACGGCGGTCGGCCGCTATCCGCTGGAGACGGTCGAGGAAATGGCAAAGATCTGCGTGGAGGCTGAAAAAGCCGAGTACCGGGAACTGGAGGCCGACTTCACCGGCAAGACGTTTGGCCGCATTGACCAGTCGATTGCGATGGGTGCGCTGTTCACAGCGCATCACTTTGGCGCAAAAGCCATCGTCGCCTTGACCGACAGCGGATCAACCGCTTTGTGGATGAGCCGGCACGATATTCGCGTGCCGATCTACGCGCTCACGCCTCGCTTGGCGACGCAGCGAAAAATGGCGCTTTACAGGAATGTGCGGCCATTGTTGATGGACACCATTATTGACCGCGACACGGCGCTGGCCCAAGCGGAAGCTCATTTGCTGCGTCGTCATATTGTGGAGAGCGGTGACGTGTACGCGATCACGTGTGGCGAGCCGATGGGGGCGCCGGGTGGCACGAACATGCTGAAGATTTGTCGGGTGGCTTGAGGGGGCCGTTTTTAGCACGCGGTACATTCAACACTTCATGCGCACCACGGTTGCGCCTCATCGACACCAGAGATGAACAAGATCCGGGCCGAACAACCCACGATGGCAAAGCTCATAAATGACCGAGCAGGAACAACCGATGAGACGCCGGTTAAAATCAACCGTTACCGCTCGGTTACCAACCACCCAATACTCATCAAGGGATTAAATCCATGGCCCTCGTTTCCATGCGCGAACTGCTCGACCACGCAGCAGCCAACACCTACGGCATCCCCGCTTTCAACGTCAACAACCTTGAACAAGTGCAAGCCATCATGCAGGCCGCAGACGAGGTCAATGCACCTGTCATCATGCAAGCCAGCGCAGGCGCCCGCAAATACGCCGGCGAAGGTTTTCTCAAACGGCTGATTCAAGCGGCGGTTGAAAGCTATCCGCACATTCCCGTCGTCATGCACCAAGACCATGGCCAAAGCCCTGACGTCTGCCGTGGCGCCATCAATTTAGGTTTCAGCTCCGTCATGATGGACGGCTCTTTGATGGCCGATGGCAAGACCATCGCCGACTACGACTACAACGTTGAAGTCACCCGCAAAGTCGTTGAAATGGCCCACGCCACCGGCGTTTCTGTTGAAGGCGAGCTCGGCTGCCTCGGTAGCCTGGAAACCATGCAGGGCGACAAAGAAGACGGCCACGGCACCGATGCCGTGATGACACACGCCCAATTGCTGACCGACCCCGAACAAGCCGCTGACTTCGTCAAGCGCACCCAACTCGACGCGCTGGCGATTGCCATTGGCACCAGCCACGGCGCTTACAAGTTCACACGCAAGCCCACCGGCGACATTCTGGCGATTGAGCTGATCAAGGAAATTCACCGCCGCATTCCCAACACGCATTTGGTCATGCACGGTTCGTCGAGCGTGCCGCAAGACTTGCTGGCGATCATTCGCCAGTTCGGCGGCGACATGAAAGAAACCTACGGCGTGCCGGTGGAAGAAATTCAAAAAGCCATTCAGTTCGGCGTGCGCAAAATCAACATCGACACCGACATTCGCTTGGCCATGACCGCCGCCGTGCGCCAATTCATGGCTGAAAATCCATCTAAGTTTGACCCGCGTGAATGGCTCAAGCCAGCCACGGCCGCGGCCAAAGCCATTTGCAAACAGCGCTACATCGAGTTCGGCTGCGAAGGCCAGGCCAGTAAGATCAAAGGCGACAGCCTGTCGATCGTGGCTGCCAAGTACGCCAAAGGCGAGTTGGCACAAGTCGTTCGCTGAGCGCTTTTTTACTGTTTACCAGCACGCCATGACCCAAGCGCTTCACACTTCCACCCTGACTTCCCTGCCCCTGCTGGCTCGCGGCAAAGTACGCGACAACTACGCCGTTGGTCAAGACCGCCTGCTGATGGTCGCCAGCGACCGGCTCAGTGCTTTCGACGTGATTTTGGGTGAGCCGATTCCCGGCAAGGGCGCGCTGCTGACGCAAATGGCCTTGTTCTGGTTCGACAAGCTCGGCCACATCTGCCCTAACCACCTGACCGGCGACGCCCCTGAAAGCGTCGTCACTGCGGCTGAACTGCCGCAAGTCACCGGCCGCTCGATGCTGGTCAAGCGCCTAAAGCCGATCCCGGTCGAAGCCGTGGTTCGCGGCTACTTGGCCGGGAGCGGTTGGCAAGAATACCAAGCCACGCAATCGGTCTGCGGCGTGCCCTTGCCCGCCGGTTTGAAAAACGCCAGCCAACTGCCTGAACCCATCTTCACGCCGGCGGCCAAAGCCGAAGCCGGCGAGCATGACGAGAACATCAGCTACGAGCAAGTCGAAACCATCGTCGGCCCCGAGCTCGCCGCACAAATCAAAAAACTCAGCATCGAGATCTACCAAACAGCAGCAGCTTTCGCGCTGACCAAAGGCATCATCATTGCCGACACCAAGTTTGAATTTGGACTCGACGAACAAGGCACGTTGACGCTGATGGACGAAGTGCTGACGCCTGATTCTTCACGCTACTGGCCGATCGAAGGATACGAGCAAGCCTTCACCGCCGGCCAAAACCCACCCAGCTACGACAAGCAGTTTGTACGCGACTGGCTGGAAGCCGTGCGCATCAACGGCAAGCCTTGGGACAAAACACCACCAGCACCGCATCTGCCGCCAGAGGTGGCGCTGAAGACCGCCGCTAAATACGAAGAAGCCTTGGCCCGTTTAACGAGCTAAGCACTCAAGCTGGAACCAAAGCGCAAGCTAGCGCAAACACCACGGCCGTCAACGCCCGGCGTCAAACTGAAGTCGGCGCCCAGCAGTTCAGCGTAGCGCCGCACGATAGCCAAGCCCAGGCCAAAGCCTTCGCCCAAACGCTGGCCAGCCTCGCCCAAGGCCCAGCGTTCACCCCAGAACAACATGTCTTGCGCGCTCATGCCGGGGCCGTTGTCGACCACCCGCAGCACCGTCTGCCCGTCCTCCAACAGCACGCTAACGGTGACATGGGCCTCGGGGCCGACGCCATAGCGCAGCGCGTTGTTCAGCAGGTTACCCAAGATACCTTCAATCAAAGCCACATCACCGAGCACGGTCGTCGGCTGCTCAAGACCTTCGGCGCCAAGATCGACACCCACTGCGTCAGCCTTGGGCATGAAGCGCAAGACCCCATCACGCACCAATTCATCGAGCTGCAAAGCTTGTAAATGCAAGGCGGCGCGGCCTTCATCAGCACGCGCCAAGGCGAGTAATTGCTCAACCAAGTGACTGGCGCGCTGCTCGCCGTCAGCAATACCCAGCAGTTGCTCATGCCAAACCTGTGGCGATTGTTGCGCCAGCGCATAACTGGCCTGCGCCCGAATGCCTGCCAGCGGCGTACGCAACTCATGCGCCACGTTGCCGGCAAATTCACGTTGTGCATCAATGCTTCGGCTCAGCCGCAGCAGCAAGGCGTTGAGCGCCACGCGCAGGTTCTCGACATCACGCGTGTTGGCGCCGGTGGTCGCATCATCCGGCACGGGTCTGAGGTCGCTGGCATCACGCCTGCCCAGCGCTTGCTGCAAGGTCGCCAACGGTCCCAAGTCGCGCCCGATGCTTCGTCGCAACCACCAAGCCAAAAAACCCAGCAGCAGGGCCTGCGGAATGGCCGAATAAACCAACAGTCGTTGCAACAGCCGGTTGCGCGTGGCAGAGGTCTGCGCCATAACAATTTCGACCTCCACTGGGTCAGTCCGGCGCAAGCTGACGCTGCGCATTTCGCGCCCCAAGTAAACCATGTCTGAAAATTGTGAACTCACGTTAGCCGGCAATGCAGGTGGGCGCAATCCGGCATGACCGCCAACAAACTGTCCTTCGTCGCCATAAACGGCAAAAAACATAGATTCGCTTTGGTCAAACAACAGCGTCCCCATGTCATCGATCGACAAGTTCAGGCCGGGCTTGCCGACGGGCCCGAGCGTCACGTGCGCCGCCAAGGCGTAGGCGTCGTCCAGCAGTGCGCGGTCAAATGCTTGACCGGTGAAGTAACTCGCCAGTGCCAATGTCACTGCCGTACCTGCCGCCCAAGTGATCACCAACGGGACCAGCACGTGCTGCGCCAAACGGGTGCGCAACGACGACCGTGGCTGGATCACGTCGACTCTTCCAGCACGTAACCCAGACCGCGCAATGTGCGTATGCCGACCCCGGAACCCAGCAGTTTTTTACGCAGCCGGGAGATGAAGGCTTCCAGTGCGTTGTCTCCCAAAGCTGTGTCGGCTTCGGACAGTTTGTCGGCGAGTTGACGCTTGCTGACAACGCGGCCTGGCGGCGTCAGCAGTTCCCATAAGACTTCGAATTCACGCGCCGGCAGGTCCCAGGGGTCGCCGGCCAACAAGAAGCGCCTGGCCTTGCGGTCGAGATGCAGTTGGCCCAATTGAACACGATCTTCAACGCCTTGCGCGCGCCGCACCAAGGCGCGCAGCCGGGCTTCGACCTCGTTCAGGTCAAACGGTTTGCCCAGATAGTCATCAGCGCCGGCATCGAGGCCGGCAATGCGTTCTTCAGTGCGGTCGCGGGCCGTCAGCACCAGCACGGGTGTACGGTCGCCGCGCGCCCGCGCCTCACGTAGCACCGACAGGCCGTTGCCCAACCCGCTGCGTTCATGGCTGGTCAAGGGCAGATTCAAATCCAGCAACACAGCATCAAATGGCTGGACACGCCACCAATGAAGCGCCTCTTCGACCGTGGTCGCTTCATCCACCCGATGGCCAGCTTCGCGCAGGCTGCGCAACATCAGCGAACGCAACACGGCATCGTCTTCAACCAGGAGGATTCGCATCGGTAGTCAGTCTCGGCTCGTGGGTAATTCGTTGTATTGACAACATCGGTCAACCGCTGGTCAGGAACCGGTCAGCTGGCCCGTGAGATAAAAGCCACATGAGCATACAACACTGGTTTTTTTGTACAAGCGTGGCGCTGGCCTTGCCCGCCTGGGCCCAAGCCCCTGCGACAGCGGCCGCACCCATGCCAGCATCGGTTGCACGGACACCGACGCACGCGGTCACGCTGGAACAAGCCCTGCAAGCCGCCCGCAACAACCTCGATGTGTCGCTGACACAACGCACCTTTGACGCCGCCCGCGCCGATGTGCTGAGTGCTGACCGCGCGCCAACGCCGACCTTGACAGCAAAGACCGCCTCGATCGATCTGCAAAACGGCGTTGGCTCCGGCAACGCTTTGAACGACAAGCGGATCGATAAATCGATCGGCATCGACTGGACTTGGGAGCGTGGCAACAAGCGCGAACTGCGCACCCGCAGCGCGCAGAGGGCCGCTCAAGCCGCTCAAGCCGACCTTGATGAAGCCTTGGTCCAGCAACAGCTGGCTGCGGCAGGTGCTTATTACGACCTGCTGGCAGCGCAAGAGCGCATCACACAGGTGCAAGCCATAGCGAACAGCGCCAATGAATTGGCTCGCACCGCGCAGCGTCGGCTGGGCGCAGGCGATTTGTCGCTACAAGACGCCGCCCGCAGCGACATCGAAGCCGAGCGCGCTAACGCAGATTTGCGGGCCGCGCAAGCAGACCGAGTCCGCGCCGAACTGACGCTGAAGCAAGTGACACGTTTGTCAGGCGCGCTAGCGGCCGATGCTGAATGGCCTGCGCCGGCCTTGACGCTGCCCACGCTGCCGGAACCTCAACTGGATGCCCGGCCCGATGTGCGCGCCGCGGTACGACGCACCGAGGCCGCGCAGGCCGTGCTGGAAAGCGCGGAGGCTTTGCGCAAGAACGACCTGACACTCGGCACTTCGTTCGACCACTACCCGGGCACCTCGAATCGGCTGCTGGAATTTCGCGTGCAGATGCCGCTGGCCGGCCTGTTTGGCAATTACGGCTACCAAGGCGAGCTAGGCCGCGCTACCGCCCAACTGGCGCAAGCCCAAGACCTGCTCGACAAAACCCGCTTGTCGGCCGCGCTCGACATCAGCCGCCTGCAGCAAGATTTGCTGGCCGCGTCGGAGCGGGCCTTGACTTACCAAAACGCCATCGTGCCGCGGGCCCGTCAAGTCGCCAGCATGGCTGAGCTGGCTTACAGCAAAGGCGCCATGTCGTTGACAGAACTGCTGGACGCCCGCCGCACACTCCGCGCCGCCCTGCTGGAAGACGTGACGACCCGTGCTGAACACGCCCGCAGCTTGGCCGCATGGCAACTGCGCAGCTTGGCACCCGCCCTTTGATTTTTTGAGCCTTCTGATTGACCCTGATGCCACACACCACCGTGAAAAAACTAAGCGCCCCGTCCCTGCACATCGGCCTGCTCTTCAGCTTGCTCATCCTGACCGGTTGCCAAGAGCCCGCTCCGCCACCAGCCAAAGCCCCGCCCCCGATCCTGCAGGGTGAGCAACTGCGTTTTGCGCCCAACCATCCGCAACTCCCCCTCATCGGTCTGGTCAGCGCCACGCCAGCGCAAACCATCACGGTCGACCTGCCGGCACGCATGGTCTGGAACGAAGAACGCACCCAACGTATTTACCCAGCCTTTGCGGGCCGCGTCAGTGCTATTCAGGCCGACGTCGGGCAGGCCGTGAACGCCGGCTCAGTACTGGCACAGCTGGCCTCACCCGACTTTGGCATGGCCCAAGCCGACACCGCTAAAGCGCGCGCCGATGCACGCCTGAGCAACAAAGTCTTGCAACGCCAGCGTGAGATGTTTGACGCCGGCATCATCCCCCGCAAAGACCTCGAACAAGCGGAGGCCGATGGCGCACGTTCATTGGCTGAAGTTCAGCGCGCCGAAGCCCGTACCCAAATGTATGGCGGCGCCCGCGAGGCCGCCAGTGTCAACCAAGCTCTGGCCATCAGCGCCAGCATCAAAGGCGTGGTAGTTGAGCGCAATCTGAACCCGGGCCAAGAAGTCCGGCCCGACCAGTCTGGCGTCGGTGTGCCACCACTCTTCGTGGTGACCGATCCGACCACGCTCTGGGTGCAGATTGACGCACGGGAGTCTGAGGTCGGCACGCTGCGTCCTGGCGCCCCATTCGAGCTGATCATCCCGACCCTGCCCGGTCAAAAATTTGAAGGCCGGGTGACCGCTGCCGCCGACTACATCGATCCGACCACCCGCACCATCAAGGTCCGCGGTCTGGTCGCGAATCCGGCTCGCTTGCTCAAAGCCGAGATGCTGGCCACCGCACGGATTCAGCGCAATATCGGCCCCGGGGTGTTGATTCCTTCACGCGCGGTCTCGCTGCTGGGCGCCAAAAACACGGTGCTGGTGCAAGTCGAAGCTGGCGTTTTTGAGGTGCGCGAAGTTCAGCTGAGCTATCAGGGTCCGCACGAGTCCGTGGTATCCCAAGGCGTCGTAGCCGGCGAGCAAGTCGTCAGCGACAACATGCTGCTGCTGGCACGCGAGTTCCGCAACGCTAAAAACGACGCGCAACCCGCTTCCACCGCACAGGCTAAACCATGAAACGCCTGATCCACTACGCGCTGCACCAGCCGCTCTTCATTGTGCTGGGCACATTGCTGTTCGCGATGTCCGGTGTCATCGCCTTCAAGACCCTGTCGGTCGAAGCTTTCCCTGACGTCACCGACACGCAGGTCACGGTGATTGCGCTGTTCCCCGGGCGCGCCGCCGAAGAAGTTGAAAAACAAGTCACGCTACCGATAGAAATCGCACTGTCCGGGTTGCCGAACTCGATCCGGGTCTTCTCGCACACCCAGTTTGGCCTGTCCTACACCGTCGTCACTTATGACGATGCAGCCAACGTCAACATCGTTCGCCAGCAAGTCAATGAACGGCTGAACAGCATCGATGTGCCAGCAGGCGCGCAAGTCAATGTGGCACCCAACGCAACGCCTGTCGGCGAAGTCATGCGCTATCGCGTCAAGGGCGATGGCCAAAGCACGACCGACCTGCGCACGCTGCAAGACTGGGTAATTGAACGTGGCCTGCGACAAGTCCCGGGCGTCGCCGACGTCGTCGGTATGGGCGGTTTCATCAAGCAATACGAGGTTCAGCCAGACCTCGAAAAACTGCGCGCCTACAAGCTCACCTTCCAGAATTTACTGGACGCACTGGGCCGTGGTAACTCGAATGCGGGCGGCAGTTATGTGGCGCAAGGTCAGCAGCAATTCGCCATTCGCGGCATTGGTCTGCTGCAGTCACCAGACGACATTGGTCGCATCGTCGTGGCGGCACGCGGTGCCACACCGATCCTGATTCGGGACATCGCCGAAGTCAAGATTGGCGCCATCCCGCGACTGGGCATCGTCGGTCAGGACCATGACGACGACGTCGTGACCGGCATCGTCATCATGCGCAAAGGCGAGAACCCAAGCATCGTTCTGAAGGGCGTCAAAGACAAGATCGCTGAACTCAATGCGCGCGGTCTGCCAAAGGGCGTGCAAATACTGCCCTACTACGACCGCACGTGGTTGATGGGGAAAACGCTGACCACGGTGTTTAAAAACTTGGTCGAGGGCGCGCTGCTGGTGGCCCTCGTGCTGTACCTGTTTTTGTCGAACATTCGTGCCAGTCTAGCCGTCGTGGTGATCATCCCGCTGGCCTTGCTGTCGACCTTTCTCGGCCTGAAGATCATGGGCGTGCCGGCCAATTTGCTGAGCTTGGGGGCGATGGATTTCGGCATCATCGTCGACGGCGCGGTGATCGTGATTGAAAACATCATGCACCGACTGTCTGAGAAAAAAGAAGGCATGACCAACGCTCAGAGGCGCAACGTCATCATCGATGCCGCCAGCGAAGTCGGACGGCCGACCCTGTTCTCGATGCTGATCATCATTGCGGCGCACATTCCGATTTTTGCGCTGCAACGCCATGAAGGCCGCATCTTTCAGCCGATGGCGCTGAGCGTCACTACGGCTCTGATCGGTGCGCTGATTTTCTCGCTGACGCTGGTGCCCTTGTTGGCCTACTGGATGCTGCGCAACAAAATTCCGCACGGTGACAACCGCGTGGTCGCCAGCAGCAAACGCATTTATGAACCCGTCCTGTCGTGGGCGCTTGAGCGGCGCCGCACCGTGGTGGTGATTGCGTTGACGGTGTTTGCGCTGGCCATGGGTGCGGCATCTAGGCTCGGTTCGGAGTTTTTGCCCGAGCTCAACGAAGGTACCTTCTGGGCCAACTTCGACATGCCGTCCAGCGTCTCCAGCGAAGAGGCGTCGAAAATTCTGCTGATGGCGCGCAATGCCCTGAACACCGTGCCGGAAGTGCGCACGGCGGTCTCCAAGGCAGGCCAGCCGGAAGACGGTACCGACCCCAAAACACTCAGCATGGCGGAGATTTTCATCGACGTGAAGCCGCAGGAAGAGTGGCGCAAAGGTCTAACGCGCGACCAGCTGATTGAAGAAATGGACAGCAAGCTGCGGGCGATTCCTGGCATTGACCCGGCGTTCTCGCAACCGATTCGCGACAACGTGCTGGAGTCCATTTCACAGATCAAGGGGCAAATTGTCGTCAAAGTGTCTGGCGAAGACTTAGACGAGTTGCGCCGCGTGGCTGAAGCCATTCAACGCGAGATCAAACAAGTTCAAGGTGTCCAGCGGGGCGAAATTGACCGCCTAGGAGATCTACCGCAACTGGTGATCGACATCGACCGTGACCGAGCCGCACGGCTAGGCCTGAACGTGCAGGATATTCAAGATGTTGTGGAGGCGGCACTGGGCGGCAAAGCGGCGACTCAACTGTGGGAAGGCGAGCGTAAGTTTGCCGTGGCTGTCCGGCTGCCGGAAAACAAACGCGTGATTGCCAGCCTGCCGCAAACGCTGATCCCCACCCCTGACGGCGGTTATGCGCAGTTGGGCAGCGTGGCCAAGATTCGTGAAACCAATGGCGCCATGAACATCGCCCGCGAAGCCGGTCGGCGCACCATGGCCATCGGTATTTTCATCAAGGGCCGCGACATGGGTTCGGTGGTGAAAGACATGCAAACCCGGGTGGCCAACAACGTCAAGATGCCGGCCGGCTACACCGTGGGCTGGTCAGGTGAGTTTGAAAACCAAGAGCGCGCGATGCAGCGTTTGTCGGTGGTCGTGCCGATCTCGTTGCTGCTGATCTTCGTGCTCCTGTTCGATGCCTTCAAGTCCTTCAAGATGGCCGCGCTGATTCTGATCAACGTGCCCTTGGCGCTGATTGGTGGCTTTGTCGCACTGTGGATTTTCTCCATCCCGCTGTCGGTCTCCGCCGCCATCGGTTTCATCGCGCTGTCAGGGCAAGCGGTGCTCAACGGCGTGGTGATGCTGTCGGTCTTTCAGCAGCTGCAAGAAGCCGGACACAGCGTGCTGGACGCGGTCAAGCTCGGCTCTATGCAACGACTGCGCACGGTGCTGATGACAGCCATGTTGGCGGCGCTGGGTTTGCTACCGATGGCCTTGTCACACGACATTGGTTCAGAGACGCAGCGGCCGTTGGCCATCGTCATCATTGGCGGTTTGATCACCGCCACGCTGTTGACACTGGTGGTGTTGCCGGCGCTGTACGTGTCCTGGTTTTCAAACGGTCGGCCGCCCAACACTGAGGTCTGATGAATCGTCGCGCTGCGCTCGCCATGACGGGGTTTTGTCATGGCGACGCAGTAGTGCGCCGCCGCGTTTTCAGTTGAGCATCATGCTCAGCTTGCGGCGGTAAGTTGACACCAGCGCCAGCTGCGGGTCTTCCTCGACAACGGCTTTGCCGAGGATCTCGATACCCGCAGCCGTTTTGCCGGAGGCATCCTGAGAATGCTTGGGTTTGGGCGGTGTCAGCAGCTCCAAAATCGCAACGAAGGTTTTGCGCGGCGTTTGGTCGCTCCAAGTCTTGTCGCGCATGATGATTTCCAACAACTCGTCCATCGCTGCCGTCCACTCACCGTGGCTGATCAGCACGCGGGCTTTGGCCAAACGGGTTTCAAAATCACGTTTGTTTTGCACGATCAATTCGTCAAACTGCGGCAAGTCCCACTGACCGCGTGGGTCGGTGCTGACGAATTCGAGCGCCTGCAACCACTGGCGCAACGCTTCAAAACGCAGCTGCATCGGAATTTGCACCAGGGCTGGTGCCAGCGCGCTGTTGGCGGCGGGCAATTGACCCGTGCCAATCAATAACTTGACATAGTCAAAGCGCGCTTCGTCGTTGGCTGGGTTGACGGCCAGCGCTTCAGCCAGCGTGTCTTGCGCGCTTTGCACATCACCGCTTTCCAGCAAAGCTTGCGCTTGCTCAGCTTCTGAAGGAGCCGCTAACTCTCCGGGCTCTCCTAGGTGTTTATCCAAGAATTCTTTGATCTTGCCTTCGGTCTGCGCACCGGTGAAACCGTCGACTGGCTGGCCGTTCATCAGCAAGATGCAGGTCGGAATGCTCTTGATGCCGAAGGCAGCGCCGATTTGTTGCTCTTGGTCGGAGTCAATCTTCACCAGCTTGAAGCGGCCTTCGTAAGCGATTTCGACTTTTTCAAGTATTGGGCCGAGTGATTTGCAAGGGCCGCACCAAGGCGCCCAAAAATCAACCAGCACCGGGATGGTCATGGAAGCCTGAATGACTTCTTGTTCAAAATTTGCGAGCGTGACATCAATCATGTTTGGGGGCGCTTGAAGTGCGCTGAGGCTTTGAGGACAGTTGAAAAGGAAAGCAAAACGATAGCATGCTGACGGACGCCCGAGCCGCAACGCTTAAAATCGCCGGTCCGCAGTCCCGCTTTGAAGACGCACACCATGACCACCACACCACCGACCGCTAGCCCCACGTCCCCGGCCCACACCGCTCATACACCAGCCCCAGGCGCCGCCGTCACCGTCGGCGTGGTGATGGGCTCCAACAGCGACTGGGACACCATGCAGCACGCGGTGCAAATCTTGCAGCAGTTCGGCATTGCCTACGAAGCCCGCGTGGTGTCCGCGCACCGCATGCCCGACGCCTTGTTTGCCTACGCTGAAACAGCCCTCGGTCGCGGTCTGCAAGCCATCATTGCCGGTGCTGGCGGTGCGGCGCATCTGCCCGGCATGTTGGCGGCCAAAACCACCGTACCGGTACTCGGCGTCCCCGTCGCCAGCAAGCATTTGCAAGGCGTTGATTCACTGCACAGCATCGTCCAAATGCCCAAAGGCATTCCGGTCGCGACCTTTGCGATTGGCAACGCGGGTGCGGCCAATGCGGCCCTCTTTGCGGTCGCCATGCTGGCCTTGCAGAACCCGGCGCTGGCCGCTCAATTGCAGGCCTTTCGGGTCGCGCAAACGGCGGCGGCCGAAGCCATGACCTTGCCACCACTATGACACCCATCCTTCCTGGCGCCACGCTCGGCGTGATGGGCGGCGGCCAACTCGGTCGCATGTTTGTGCATGCCGCACAACGCCTCGGCTACTTCACCGCCGTGCTCGACGCGGATGTCACCAGCCCAGCTGGGCGCGTCAGCCATCACCACATTCAAGCGGCCTACGACGACGCCGAAGGCTTGGCGCAACTGGCTGCCGTCAGCGCAGCCATCACCACCGAATTTGAAAACGTGCCGGCTGCCGCGCTACAGCAACTTGCCGTCACGCGGCCGGTGGCGCCCAGCGCCGACACCGTCTCGATCGCCCAAAACCGGATCGACGAAAAATCCCATTTCAGCGCTTGTGCCGCTGCTTCCGGCGTGCCGTGTGCGCCCTATGCGGTGCTTGAAACACCAGCGGATTTAGCCGCCGTTTCGGCTGACTTGTTGCCCGGCATTTTAAAAACTGCGCGCATGGGCTACGACGGCAAAGGCCAGGCCCGCGTGAAGAACGCCGCCGAACTCGCGGCAGTTTGGAGCAACCTGAACAACGTCCCTTGCGTGCTCGAAAAAATGCTGCCCCTCAAAGCCGAACTGTCGGTGATCGTGGCGCGCGGCTGGAACGGCGAGATCGTCAGTTTTGCACCGCAGCGCAATGTGCATGTCGACGGCATTTTGGCGGTGACACACGCATATGACGGCTGCCTGCCGGCCGCCTTGTCGGCGCGCGCACGCGCCGCGACCGAAGCCATTGCTGCGCAGATCGGCTACGTGGGCGTGCTG
>CANFSO010000032.1 GCA_947449895.1 Comamonadaceae bacterium | reverse complement strand
GGAAAAGCCATTGACCGCTACGGCGGCAGACCCATCCTGATGCTAAACAGCTTGGTCTTTGCAATCGCACTCACAGCATTGGCAGTGGCGCAGGGCCCCGTGGGGATGTTCGTGGCTTGGGGCATTTTGGGTGTGGCTATGGCCACCGGTTTGTATGAAGCGGCCTTTGCGACGCTGGTGCATTTGTACGGCCAGCGTTCACGTGGCGCGATCACCGGCATCACCTTGATGGCCGGCTTCGCCAGCACCATCGGCTGGCCGCTCTCGGCATGGTTGGAGCTCGAATGGGGTTGGCGCAGTGCCTGCCTGACTTGGGCTGGATTGCACTTATTCCTTGGGTTGCCGCTGTACAGCTTGCTGTCCAAAACGCCGATTCAAGATGAGACTGACCACGCAGACAGTGCGCCGCCGACACCCGTCACTTTGGTCGCTGCTGCGACCACCACGGCAAATGCCACGCGCACATCTGTGTTGCTGGCGTTGATCTTTGCCATCACTTGGTTCATCAGCACCGGCATGGCGGCCCACTTGCCGCGACTGCTGCAGACTGAGGGCGTGCCTCTGGCCACCGCCTTGCTGCTGGCGGCACTTGTTGGGCCGGCGCAAGTGGCTGGCCGTTTGCTCGAATACGGCTTGCTGCGTCGGGTGCATCCGGTAGTGTCAGCACGGGTGGCGGGCGCCCTGCATTCGATCGGTGCGCTGGCTTTTTTGTTGGTGGGTGTGCCGGCAGGTGCGGCGTTCACCCTGCTACATGGCGCAGGCAACGGCGTGTTGACAATCGCCAAAGGCACCCTGCCCTTGGTGCTGTTTGGCGCCAAAGACTACGGGCTGCGACAAGGCATCTTGATGGTTCCGGCGCGCTTCGCCCAAGCGTTGTCACCGTATCTGTTTGGCTTGGCGATTGACAGCTACGGCGCTGCTGCCTTGTGGTTTTCAGCCGCACTCGGCGGCGGCGGGTTTGCAGCCTTGATGCTGCTGCCCGGACCGGGCAAACCAAAGCCTCAGGCCGCAGCCTGAAACTCAGCGTGCGCCAGCGCCATCACCTCGTGTGGCGGTAAGGTTTTGAGCTTGTGGTCACTCCAAACCTGACGCCAACGACGCGACCCCGGCAAGCCGTGGCGCAGACCCAGCATGTGCCTGGCGATAGCGCTCCAAGGCGTGCCATGCAAGGCTGATTCGCGCACCATGTAATCAACCATTTGCGACTCAATGTGTTCACGTGTGAGCGCTTCGGTCGGTGCTGCGTCACCGAAAAAATCAGTGTCCCACGAGGCCAGCCACCAAGGGTTGTGGTACGCCTCGCGGCCGATCATCACGCCGTCGATGTGCTGCAGTTGCGCGTGCACTTGCTCGGCGGTGTTGATGCCGCCGTTGATCATGATGCGCAATTGTGGAAATTCATGCTTGAGCTGATGCACCATCTCATAGCGCAGCGGCGGTACCTCGCGGTTTTCTTTGGGTGACAAACCTTTCAGCCATGCATTGCGGGCGTGGACGATGAAGGTGCGGCAACCGGCTTCGCTCACAGTGCCGACAAAATCACGCACAAAGTCGTAGCTCTCGCCTTTGTCAATGCCGATGCGGTGCTTCACCGTCACTGGCACGCTCACCACATCAAGCATGGCCCTCACGCCGTCAGCGACCAGCTGCGGTTCGGCCATCAGGCAAGCGCCAAAAGCACCCCGCTGCACACGTTCACTCGGACAACCGCAGTTCAAGTTAATCTCGTCGTAACCCCACTCTTCACCCAGCCGCGCGGCCTGCGCAAGATCAGCCGGTTCGCTGCCACCCAACTGCAGGGCAACCGGGTGTTCTTCAACGTTGAAGCGCAAATGCCGCGGCACATCACCATGCAGCAAAGCGCCGGTGGTGACCATCTCGGTGTACAGCAGCGCATGACGACTCAATAGGCGGTGAAAGTAACGGCAATGTTTATCGGTCCAGTCCATCATCGGGGCCACCGATAATTTTCCAGACGAATAGTGTTGATTTGATTGGCTTTTTTCCACTTAAAAAAGTTACTTTATAGAATCATTCGTCAGATCAGTCCCGGATAGGAACCACCATCCAACTGGATATTTTGCCCGGAAATATAACCCGCTTGGGCACTGCAAATAAAAGCGCAGGTGTCACCGAATTCTTCCGGCGTACCGAAACGTTTGGCCGCAATGGTGTCCGCGATTTTGAGCCGCGCTTCTTCGGGGCTGATCGACTCTAGGCTCACCATCCGCGCGACCATCTGCTTGAGTCGTCCGGTGTCTATGCGCTCTGGGAGCAGGTTGTTGATCGTGACATTGTCGCGAGCGACCTCCATCGACAACGCTTTACAGAATGCCGTGAGCCCGGTGCGAGCGGTTGTGGACAGACCCTGGTGAAGTCGCGGGGACTTGACCATGGCCGACGTCACATTCACGATGCGCCCGAATCGCCGCTCCTGCATGCCCCGCACGTAACCTTGGATCAGGAAGATTGGGGCCAGAAGATTGGCATTCAGCGCCGCCAACCACTCTGCCTCGTGCCAGTCTTCAAACTTTCCGGGTGTGGGGCCGGCGTTATTGTTGATGAGAATGTCTGGTGCCGGGCAGGCGTCAAAGATAAGAGCGCGCCCGTATGCGGTGTTGAGGTCTGCGCGCACGGTCGACACGTCATGACCGGTCGCTTGCCGAATCGACTGCCGGGCAAGCTCCAGACGGGCTTCATCCCGCCCATTGATGAAGACACGCACACCTTCACGCGCCAACGCGGTCGCACAGGCCAGTCCGATACCGCTCGTAGAAGCGCACACAAAAGCAACGCGGTCTTTGATTTTCAGATCCATGACATAGTCCTTGCTAAATCAAGCCAGCACGATCACCTGATCGTCAGACCCTCGGCCCTGCGCGCGGTACTGACCAATACGCTGCATGAGCGCACGATCGGACACCGAATAAAGCACGGCATCGTCTGATGCGCTGAGGTTGCCATGCACACGCCACGTGAAGTTCGGCACAACGAAGATGTCGTTCTTCGACCACTCGAAGCGCTTACCGCCAATGTCTGTGTAGCCGCTGCCCTCAAGCACGGTGTAAAGGGTGCTGGACGTCTCGCGTTTCGCCTGCGTTCGTTCCCCCGGGCGCAGGAGTTGCGCGCCGTAGTCCATGGTTGGAAAAACGGGACCCCCAGTTACCGGGTTCACAAACCGCAGACTCACACCTTCATACGCGTCGCCCTGCTCTCCACGGAGCTCATTGAGCGAGCGCCGGATGTCAGCACCCTTGTAGTGAACCATAGGGCTTGTACCGTGACCAAATCCGCGCTGGGCCGGTGCAAAGGTCGGCATCAGCCCACCCGCGCCGTACAGCCGGGCCGAGTGTCCGCTGGTCTGGGTCATTTTTTGCGACCGAGGGTGTTCGCCGGCATCGCCTTCGAAGTCATCATCCAGCCAGATGCAGTCTAGAAACTCGAGCACGGGCCAGTCCAGTACATCCATCCAGACCACCGGCTCGCCCGAATCGTTGCCGTGGTCGTGCCAAGTGCCATTGGGTGTCAGGATGAGGTCGCCACGGGAAGCCTCGCAGCGCTCACCTTCCACCATCGTGTAGCCACCGCTGTTGGAGAGGATGGTACGACTCGCATTGGGTGAATGCACATGAACCGGCGCACGATCGCCTTCGTTGTAAATCGAGACCGCGCACCGCATCGAGTTGGTGACCTGCAGGCGACCGCCAAGACCTGGGTTCGTCAGCAGGAATTGCTGACGGTCAGCGAATTCGATCGGCGAGATGTCTGCCGTCGACGCGATCCGAGCGATTTTGTCAAGGTAAGGTGATATCTCGGTCCAGCGCCAAAGGTGCGCACGCGTTTTCATCTGCGCGACGCCAACACGGCCACTGGACAGTTCGCCTTCTGTTCGAATCTCGGTCTCCTTGAACCACGGCCGCTGCGCTGGCGAGTTGGCCTGCGTGCGTAGCCAGATATTCAGTGGCCCGGCTTCGGCATTGAGGGCCTCCATGGCTTCGCGTGCACCCACCGGCAGTACGCGTGAGGGTTTTTTCTGGGTGGTGGTGTCCATGATGGGTCCTGATGGAAATGAAAAGTCTAAGTAGTTTGAATTGGGGTCGATGCCGGGGTGGCCGGCGCGTCAATCACCCGGATCGGTTTTCCATCGAGCCATGCGCAGATGTTTTCCACCGACTGTTCGAATGCGACGCGGTAGTTCTCTTCCACGACATAACCCAAGTGGGGGCTTAGTAAAACATTGGGGCAGCTGCGCAACGGGTGGCCTTTTGGCAAAGGCTCCTCGTTGTAAACGTCGAGTGCGGCTCCCCGAATCGCGCCATTCCGGAGTGCGTCAACCAGAGCCGTTTCGTCGATCACTGGGCCTCGAGCGGTATTCACCAGCACGGCGCTCGGCTTCATCTGTTTCAGTTGCGCTGCGCCGACCAGATGGACGCTCTGCCGGTTGAGCGGCACATGGAGTGTCACAACGTCCGAGCGCCGCAGCAGTTCTTCAAACGACACCGCCTGCACACCCACGGCCTCAGCCTGCGCAGCAGTCAGGCTGCGGGAACATCCCAACACCTTCATTCCAAAGGCGTTACCAATCTGCGCGACCGCACTGCCGAGCCTTCCCAAACCGACCACGCCCAGCACCTTCCCGTGCAGGCCAGATCCGATCGTCTGCTGCCATCCACCTTCCCGAACAGAGTTCACCTCAGCAACGAGACCGCGGGAGAGGGCCAGAATCAAAGCCCAAGTCAGCTCGACAGTCGGGTAGCCCAGCGTGTCAGTACCGGACACCACCACACCCATGTCGCGCGCTGCCACGATGTCGATAGATGCGTTGCGTTTGCCGGAGGTCGCAATCAGCCGCAACTGAGGCAGGCGCTGCAACACGCTGCGAGGAAATGCGCTGCGCTCCCGGTTGGCCACCAAGACGTCAAAACCAGCGAGCTTGGCGACGAGTTCGTCTTCAGATTCGATGGGGTGACGAAACACTTGGATATCGCAACGTCCCTGCAGCAGATCCCAAGGACCCAATGAGAGGGCCACGCCCTGGTAGTCGTCGAGGATTGCAATTCTTTTCAAAGTTCAGCACCGGTTAGTTGAATGGGAGGTTGACTTACGCTCAGTCGATCTTCACGTTGGCACTGCGAATGACGCCACCCCACTGAGCCGTTTCCGATTTCATGAAAGCGCCCATCTCCGCGGGCGTGTTGCCAACGGGTGTGGCGCTGAGTTTCTGCATTTGGCTGCGCACGCCTTCATCTTTTAATGCATCGGCCACCGCTGCGGACAGTTTCTCGACAACGGCTGCCGGCGTCTTGGGCGGCGCCACAATGCCGAACCAAGTCACCGCCTCAAAGCCTGGAAGGGTTTCAGAAATGGCCTGCACATCAGGCAGGTAAGGAACACGTGTGGCGCTACCGACGCCCAGAACTTTAAGCTTACCGCCCTTGACGTGCTCAAGCGATGCACCCAGGTTGTCGAACATGGCATTCACCTGCCCACCCAGCAAGTCATTGAGCGCCGGGCTCGACCCCTTGTACGGGACATGTAGCATGCTGATCGAACTCATAGCGCTGAAAAGTTCAGCCGTGAGGTGGCTGGTGGAACCGTTTCCTTGCGATGCATAGGTCACGCTACCCGGCCGCACTTTCGCATAGGCGATGAATTCTGCGATGTTCTTTGCCGGGAAGTCCTGCCGCACCAGCAGAGCGTTGGGCACTTTGGCCATGACAGACACCGGCGTGAAGGCCGTTGAGTCAAATGCCAGTTTGGCGTAAAGGTTTTGATTGATAACCAGCGCCGGTGGCGGCGACACGAGCAAGGTGTAGCCGTCCGGCTCCGCTCGGAACACGACCTCGGCGGCCAAGTTGCCAGCAGCGCCTGCCCTGTTTTCAATGACGATCGGCTGACCGAGTCGCTGACGAAGTTTATCGGCCAGTATGCGCGGCAACAGGTCGACTGTGCCACCCGGCGGATTTGAGACGATCAGGCGGATCGGCTTAGACGGGTAGACGTCCGCGATGGCGGGCGTGGCGGTCAATGACACGCAGACGATGGCCGCGGCAAAAAGATGTAGCTTCATGGGTGTATCCCTTTTTTGTGTTCAAGTCGACTTCCTCGAAGTCTGCGGACTCATTGCTTAGCGCAGTGGTATGACGCTCAATCCAGCAGGCCCTTTTTCCTGAGTCGCTCCACACGTACTTTTTCTTGCGCAAACGTCGTGACAACGTAGTTGCGGTAGTCCTCTTGGTTTCGGTAATACATCAATTGATTGAGCTGCTGCATGGCCCGCTGACTACCGGGTGAGTCAAGCCCACGCTTGAATGCATCGTGAAGAATTTTGAGCCTTGCAGGGTCTGTACCACTGGGTGCCCCAATGCCATAAGGTGAACTTAACCAAACATCGACGCCGCCTTCTTTTAGCGTTGGAACAGCGGGGTACCGCTTGACGCGGTTCTCCGTGAGCAAAACCAAATAACGCAGCTTCCCCGCGTCAATATAGGCCGTGGTGATACCGGACAAAGGCGCCGCATCAAGATGGCCGCCTAGTAGCGCGTTCACAATTTCGGAGTCACCCTTGTACGGGATCATGTTCAGCTGTATGCCACTGGCGTCCGCAGCCTCTTCCATCACAAGGCGCGGCGTCCCAATGACACCGTTCACCCCGATATTGATCTTGCCGGGTCTGAGGTTTGCATCGCTAGCAAACTCCTGCCAAGTCTTCCACGGCGCATCGGCCCGCACGGCAACGCCTTGCGTGTAATCGGACATCAGAAGAATGTAGGCAAAGTCCTTCAAGGGGTCATATTTCACCTTGGTCATGTGCGGCTCTCGGTAAAGCGTCGAGGTGAGCAATGCCAGTGTGTAGCCATCTGCAGGGGCACGTAACAACGCCAAAGCGCCATGGGTACCGCTGGCGCCGGGCCGATTTTCAACCACAATGGTTTGGCCCAAAACCTTGCTGGCTTCCTCTACGACCGCACGCGTATGAATGTCAGCCGGTCCCCCCGCCGCAAACGGAACGATGAGGTTGATCGCGCGAGCAGGAAACACCTGGGCCTGAGCGACCGATAAGACCTGCAGCCCAAGAAAGGCTAAAAAAATACAAGATAAAAGGGGCTTTAGAAATAGCATTTTTTGCCTTCGAAAAGAGTCGTCGCAGCACGACGCGAAAGTCATATGTCAAAGCCTCAAAGAAATCGGTATGGCTTTTCAGCGTCAGGCCATCACGACTTCTGGGTTGAATCTAGGCATGACTTCTTGCTCAAAAAGCGTCAGCGAGTGCAACGACTCTTGATAGGTCAAGTCGCCAAAGGCGAAACGCGTCAGCACATAGTTAACACCAGAAATATCGATCTCTTGCTGCAGTTTTTCTGCCACTTCATCAGCCGTTCCAACCAAAACAATGCCCCTGTCGACAGCGGCCGAAAAGTCCTCGGGGATCGGATAACTCTTCATCGGATTGCCGTTGGCACGCCAGAGATGCTGAAGACTGTTGTACCAACAGTTGAACCCTCTCTCACCTATCTGATAGGCGTCTTTGTGTGTGTCGGCAATGACGATGTGACGACCCAGCCCCATGAAGGGCATAGGGCTGTCATCTCCGCCGAACTTCTCGAGCCAGACCTCGCGGTAGCGATCGGTGATGGCTTTCACTGGCAAAGAAGGTCCATTGCAAACGATATTCACACCGTTTTGAGCAGCCCACGGAACGGCCGCTGGCGCTGACATGCCATACCAAATCGGGGGGTGCGGTTTTTGAACGCATTCCAGCTCAACCGGCACATCTTTGAACTTGAAATGCTCTCCCTCAAAGTTGATGACCCTAGACGTGAGCCCCATCATCACGACATCGTAAGACTCGATGTACAACTTGCCGGAATTCTGCGCATTCACCCCGAAGTAGCCCATCTCATAGGGAGAGCTACCCCGGCCAATACCCAACTCCAATCGACCGCCGCTCAACTGGTCGAGCATGCAGACCTCTTCAATGATGCGAAGCGGGTGGGTCAGGCTCAACGTGTACACCAGTGGACCGAAACGCAAACGCTTGGTTCTTTGCGCGACTGCGGCCAAAAAGACGCTGGGCGATGAAGCCATGCCCAACGGAGTGCCATGATGTTCAGCAATGTGATAAGCGTGAAATCCCGCCCGGTCATAGACCTCAGCCAACTTGAGGCGGTTTTCGAAATGCTCAGCCAAGGACACAGAGCCACGATCTAAATGATCAAACACACCAAATTTCATAACAGTTCGTCTTTCAAAGTCGAGAGTTTGAGCCGCAACCGAAAGACTCAAAGTCCTAGCGGGTCAATGCCATCAATCAGCACAAATGCGATTCGACACATGGCGGTTGATCGATTGACCCATGCATGGTTTGTGCCCTGCTGGACCATGATGTCGCCAGCCTTCAGGTGCACTTCGGAGTCGTCAAGCAGCATGTCAATTTCGCCCGACATCACAATGACGTAGTCCACGCTTTTGGTCCTGTGCATGAAGGCGTGCCGGGCTGCCTGTCCATCTTTTGAACTTTGAGGCACGCCCATCGACTTCAACAAGTCATCTTGGCTGATGGATTCAGCTTCCTTGGTGACCGGCGGAAACTCCACCACCCGAAGCACTGAACCGTGTGGCGGCGGGGGCACTGCCATGGTTCTGTCAGCACGGTCAATTCTCAAATCAAGTCGTGCAGGCGTCTCATCAGTGACCCACACCAAGGTGCTCACAAATCCTGCACCTTCGCGTATTTTTTGATTGGGTGCCGGTCCATCCATTTCAATGATGGCTTTACCAGAATCATCGTGGCCGGTAACGATGCGACGAATGCTATGCGACATTTTTTCTTTCTATATAAATGAATACTGCTCAGTCAACGACCGCGCCAGACGTTGCAATCACGGGCGTCCAGCGCTTGTATTCTTTTTTGACGAACTCGGTCGTTGCAGCGGGCGACATAGGCTCTGAGGGTTCCATGGCCGCCTTATTCAACAAGGTCGCATAAGCCGGGCTCGCTTGGAACCGCTTAATTTTCTCGGCGAGCACGTCAACAATCGGGAGGGGCATGTTGGGTGGGCCGGCAAAAGCGATCCATCCCGACCAATCAAAACCGGGCACTGTCTCCGCTATCGGCGGGACGCTAGGAAACAAGACCGTTCGCTTTGCCATGGAGGTGCCGACAGCAAAGAGTTTTCCGGTTTTGAGGTGCGGAATCGCAAGCGTTCCGTCAATAAATGTCATTTCAACCTTGCCAGACAAGAGATCCATCATGGAGTTGTTGCTGCCCTTGTAGGGAACGTGAACAATATCCAAGCTCAGCTCTTTTTTAAGCAGTTCCATGAAGATGTGTTGTGGTGATCCGCTACCCGATGATGCATAGCTGTATTTACCTGGATTTTTGCGTATTAACTCGATCCATTCCTTCATCGTGCGAGCGGGGAATGTCGGCGCCACCACTAAAAAAAAGTTCGTCAGGCTGAGCCTTGCAATCAGGGTCACATCTTTCAGCGGGTCAAAGCCGGGGTTGCTCATGAGCTGAGGTCCAAGACTAAGTGTTGTGACCGTCGGAAACATGAGGGTGTACCCATCTGGAGGTGCCGCAGCAACGATCTTGGCAGCCAGCAGAGTGCTTGCCCCGGCACGGTTATCCACCACAAAGGGCTGCTTGAGTTCAGCCTGTAGCTCTTCAGCGATAGCACGACCTAAGACATCAACCGTTGAACCGGCCGTAAAAGGGACGACCAACTTGACGGCTCGATAGGGATAATTTTTGGAGTCTTGCGCCAGGCAGTGACCGCCCAAAAATGCCAGCACCAAGACAAGCCCAAGGTTCATATTGAAAGATTTCATGGTGTCCTAAAATTATTCATAGAGTAACTAATTACTTTTGAAGTAATTAACTATATGATTTCTTCATTCTTAAGTCACTCGGGTTTTCACTCAGATCTATCAAGGGAGATGCTTATGGCGCGTGAGCAAAAAGGGGTTGAAGCGGCCGAAACTGTCGGCGCCATCTTGCACGGAATGCTGCAAGTGTCGCGACCTGCCCGGCTGAAAGAGCTCGAAGCGGCAACCGGCATCCCCTCAGCCAAGTTACACAGGTACTTGGTTAGCATGGCCAAGTCTGGCCTGATTGCCAAGCAAAAAACGGGGAGTCGTTATGACTTCGGTTTGTTGGCCTACCGTCTAGGTCAAACAGCAACGCACGGACAAGAACTGCTCAGTTTTCTAGAGCCTTATTTTGAAGATTTTGTTGCCGAGTTAACCAACCCCGACCTGGGACAGGCCGTTGGTATTGGGCAATGGGTCGGTGACGGACCGACCATCGTGAAGTGGTTTGAAAGCAATTCGCCACTCTCCATCCGCATGAAGCCTGGTGTCCACCTCAGCATCACCGCCTCGGCGACGGCCATGTTGCTGGCGGCCTATCGGCACCGCGACATGACTGAGCCCTTGGTCCGTGCTGAACTGCTCGAAAAGAAGATCTGCAATGCCCATGAGATCAGCCGTGTTTACGCGAACTATGCGGAAATTCGTCGAAGCGGAATTGCAAATTCATTGGGCTCAAGGCGGGCGGGACTGAATGCTTTGTCGGCCCCTTTATTTGACCAAACAGGCGAATTGATTGCAGCGATCACGATTCTGGGGATGTCACCCAGTTTTGATGCGAGCCTAGATGGCTCTGCAGCTCAGCTACTGAAAAAAATAGCCATTGAACTGTCGTTGAAGATGGGCCACTTAGCGCTTTAGAAAATCAGGAGGCTATCAACCGTGCTTCGGGTGTGTCATTGATGGTGACACGACGCAACTCACGACGCTCGACGATGTCATAGCATCGACCACCGTGCTAAGAGCTGCGGTTGTTCTAATTCAGCAGATCACCCTCTGGCCAGTCGTCGGAATATACAGACTGGCAGTCGTTCAGCGCGCTGCATTCTTTTCAACGCGACAAGCATCCGAGCAATACAAAACAGACTCCCAATTTTTAGCCCAAGCTTTACGCCACGTCATGGTGCGGCCGCAAACCGCACAGGGCTTGCTCGGCAGAGATTGCTTGTTGCCTTTGAAATCTTTTTTCTTGGCTGTGCGCATCAGAATAGATCGCCTTGCGGTGATGGCCCATTCGGGGGGGTGGCTGCGCGCTTAGCCTTGCGGTCTTGCCCGCTGGCAGGCAAACCGCTTTTGCGCGAGCCGTGACGGGTGTGCACACCAGCAGCTTCAAGACGCGCCACAGTCGTCTGACGCAGACCATACAAGCGGTCTTTGGCCAACTTCAGTGCCACCTTTTCATCGACGATAGGAGCGGGGTAGTCAACCCCGATGATGCAACCCACCATGCGCTGCACGCTGTCGTCCATCTTCCAAGGCTCTGCCAAGTAAGGCAGTGGCACACGTGCCAGTTCGGGCAACCAGCGACGAATGAACCGCCCATCGGGGTCTTGGTCATGTGCCTGTTTGGTGGGTGAATACATGCGCAAGGCGTTGATGCCGGTGGTGCCACTTTGCATTTGCATCTGACTCCAATGAATTCCCGGTTCAAAGTCCAGAAATTGACGAGCCAAAAAGAGGCCCGGTTCACGCCAATGCAGCCACAGGTGATAACTTGAAAAACTCACCAGCATGGCCCGCATCCGAAAATTCAGCCAGCCGGTGGCTTTGAGCGAGCGCATGCAGGCATCCACCATGGGGTAGCCAGTTCGCCCTGCACACCAAGCCGCAAAGTGGTCTTGGTTGAAGTCGTTCTCGCGCATTCCGTCGCAGGCGCGTGCAAAGTTGTTGAATTCAATGCCGGGCTCATCTTCTAGCTTCTGCATGAAGTGGCAGTGCCAGCGAAGTCGCCCAGCAAAGCCCCGCAACGCGTAAGCCAAGCCGCGGTCGTTGGTGCTGGCGATGGTGGCCTCGGTGGCTTGGTGCACCGTTCGCATCGACAGCGTGCCAAAGGCCAGATGCGGACTCAAGCGACTGCAGCCGTCTTCTGCCGTGAGCGGGCTTGAAATGGCTTTGCGGTAGTTGTGGCCGCGTGATTGCAAAAAAGACTGGAGTGTTTGCTGAGCGGCTTTTTCGCCGGCTGCTTGCAAAGTCTTGCCATGTGGGGTGAGCCCTAGGCTGGCGAGAGTCGGCAAGTCGGGTTGCACCAATGAAAACGCGGCGCTGAAATCAGTGATAGGCAGAACCAGCGGCGCGTCCATCCGTGACTGCCAACGTTTGGCCCAGCCCGAGCGGCTGCGCAGTCGGCGAACAACCCCAGTCTGCGTGAATTCTTGCCACAGCACTTGCTGCGATTGGCACCATGCGGCGACATTTAAATCGCGCTGATAAGACCAACCAGAACCGGTCTCTTCATGGCTGAGCAGATGGCTGAAACCCACCTCAGCATGTAGTTGCTCAAGCACGTCAATCGCAGAACCCACACGCAGCAACAGCGGCATGCCGCGCAAGGCCAATTCGGTACGTAATTCGCTGAGACAGCCCAGCGCAAAGTCCACGTGGCTAGAGTCACATTCGCGACTTTGCAGCCATTCGGGTTCAATGATGAACAGGCCGAGGGCGTCATGATGGTTCTGCGTAGCTGCCAGAGCCGCATGGTCATGCACGCGCAGATCGCGTTTGAACCAAACTAAGGCACGATCAAGCACAACTACTGCCGTGTGTGGGATGCGCGATGCCGTAGCAACTTGGCACCCCGTAGCACGGCGTGTTTGGTCGCACGACCAGCCATTCTTTTGCGCCACATCTTGAACGACGAAGGTTTCATATGAAGGCGCATGAGGGCGACCACCGCCGACTCGTTCAAGCCGAATTGCACCGCCATTGCCTCAAAAGGGGTGCGGTCTTCCCATGCCATCTCGATGATGCGTGAGATATCTGCTTCTGTGAGGACTGGCACGCTGGCGTTTCGGCTAAGCATTCAACAGGTGCCCGGTTTTCACCAGAATCAGGCAGCCTTCTCGGCTAAAAGGCTGGTGCTGGCTCAGGTGTGGACTGCGCAGCCAACTGCCCTGTGGGTAGTTACCGTGTTCGTCCGAAAAGACGCCATCAACCACGAAAATCTCTTCCCCGCCGTAATGACGATGCGGATTGAAGTACGTGCCCGGCGCCCACTGCACCATGGCAGTGTGGCTCGTCCCAAACTCCGACAACGGCAAAACGGTCAAGCCCGGAACCATCCCTTTGCGCCACTGCGCTTGCCGGGTCGGCACGACCACTCGCTCTAGGTCATGCGGGTCTAGATGCCGCAGTTTGACGAACAAGGTGCAACCGCCTTCAGAAAAAGGGGCGTGCGCAGAACCCGGCGGATTCTTGATGTAAGTGCCCGGTCCGTAGTCGCCCGATTCGTCGCTCAAGGTTCCCTCAAGCACCAAGATTTCTTCACCCAGCGCGTGCGTGTGCAAGTCAAATTGGGCGCCAGGGTCATAGCGAACAACGGAGGTAGCGCGGGCGACTTCACCACCATCGCGCGCCAACAAACGGCGTTGCACCAGCGGCGACGGTGAAGGCTGCCAAGGCAATGCATGGCTGTTCAAAATGCAGCGCTGTGCCACATCAGCATTCAAACTAAGGGCTTTCATCACATTACTTTCACGGAGACTCAGCATCGGCCAAGGGAGGTGTTTGCACAGGGATGCACATTTTTTCGCCATCCCATACTTGACCGCACCAACACGCACCCTGCGCATCAATGATGCAGGTGCCTGTTCCGCAACAGCGCTCGTCGTCTTGCATAAAAGTCTTCCTCAATGATCAACAGCGCAAAGATTACGTGTAGAACGGCCATTTTGACCATTTCCACATAACGCAGACCAGCTTGAGGGTATTGATGTATCGAATGCGCAGGGCGCAGCGTCACTCGATGGGATTATTGCCTTGGATGCCGAGTTCAGCCTTGATGTCCAGCTGAATACGTTCGAGCGCATCAACCAAATAGTCTACCTCGGTCATGTCTTTTTCAGGCTGCGCCAATAGGCTTTCAAGACGGGCACGCAGATGTTCGTAATCCGCTCGCAGTACTGATATAGATGAATCCATTGGAATTTGGGTTCAGTTGTTAAGCATCAGGCAAAGCGAGGGGAAGAACGTTCCTTTTTGCGTAACCCGACACGGGACTCTGAGGGTTCTTTAGGTCCTATTGGGGCATCCTGACCAGGCAACAGTTTCAGTTTTAACAAGGTCTTCTCCTTTTAAATTTTAAAAGCCTTCAAGGTACCGTCCACCACATGCCGGAAACCAGTGAAAGGCAATTCCATCGAGATGAGCGCCGCAGCGCTGGCTAGAAGCGCCACCACGAAGCAGTACAGCAAGACTCCCAACGACATTCGATGCTTGTTAAACCAACCAGTGAATTGGACGATTCTCAACATAAATACCCTGCACAGACGTTTTTTGACAATGCTTGATGGTGATCGATTGGCTGCTGATGAGGTATCAGCCAAACCAATTGCTTGATGTCAGCGCCGTCCTACGCAAGCGAGATCAACCGATTTTTGGTCAACCGCTGTAAGCAGTCGTAAAAAAACCTGCCAAAGCAGGTTTTTCAAAAGCGACATGCGCTTTCAGCCCATGTGCAAACCGCCGTTGAGCGAGAAGTCTGCACCGGTCGCGTAACCGCCTTCTTCTGAAGCAATCCAAGAAATGATCGAGGCGATCTCTTCTGGTTTGCCAAGCCGTTTGGCAGGCACGCCGGAGACGATTTTTTCAAGCACGTCAGGCCGGATCGCCTTGACCATGTCGGTGCCGATGTATCCCGGACTCACGGTGTTGACTGTCACGCCTTTGCTGGCCACTTCTTGCGCCAGCGCCATGGTGAAGCCATGCAAACCGGCCTTGGCTGTCGAGTAGTTGACTTGGCCAAACTGACCTTTTTGACCATTGACGGAGGAGATATTGATGACACGCCCGAAGCCCGCTTCAATCATGCCTTCAATGACCTGTTTGGTCACATTGAACATGCTGTCCAGGTTGGTCGAAATCACCGCATCCCAATCGGCCTTGCTCATCTTGCGAAACTGACCGTCGCGCGTGATGCCGGCGTTGTTGACCAGCACACTGACGGGGCCGTGGTCGGCTTTGACTTTGTCGAAGGCCGCTACTGTTGATTCCCAGTCACCCACGTTGCCGACGGATGCGTAGAAGGTATGGCCGAGCAATTTTTGTTCAGCCAGCCATTTGGCTGCGTCCCGAGTCGGGCCACAACCGGCAACGACTTTGAATCCGTCTTTGTCAAGTCGCTGGCAAATAGCCGTTCCAATGCCACCCATGCCGCCTGTGACGTATGCAACTTTTTGTGTCATGTTTCGCTCTTTCGGTTCTTGTTAAAAATTATTGTCTTCGCATCCCGAGTCCGACCTTAATTGCTACTTTTTAAATAACAGTCGATCCTCAGAATTTGTCTCCGCCGAGAGTATTGCCCTGAACTCAGCGTTCCAGTGTCAGCGCAACACCCATTCCACCGCCAATGCACAAGCTGGCAATGCCTTTTTTGGCGTCGCGACGCACCATCTCGTGCAACAGCGTCACCAAAATACGGCAGCCGGACGCACCGATCGGGTGACCAATCGCAATCGCGCCGCCATTGACGTTGATCTTGCTGGTGTCCCAACCCATCTCTTTGTTGACGGCGCAAGCCTGGGCGGCAAAGGCCTCGTTGATCTCCAGCAAATCGAGGTCTTGGGCGTTCCAGCCAGCACGTTGCAACGCCTTGGTGGACGCCGTCACGGGGCCCATGCCCATGAGGGCTGGATCAAGACCGCTGGTGGCGTAGCTGGCAATGCGCGCGAGTGGTTTCAAACCCAACGCCGCCGCTTTTTTCGCCGTCATGACCATCACGGCGGCAGCACCGTCGTTGATGCCAGAGGCGTTGCCTGCCGTCACACTGCCGGCCTTGTCGAAGGCTGGACGCAAACCAGCCAGACCGTCGGCATTGGTTTTGCGGTTGATGAATTCGTCGGCTGAAAAAATGATTGGGTCGCCCTTTTTCTGAGCAATCGAAAACGGCACGATCTCATCTTTGAACTTGCCGGCATCTTGAGCCGCCGCCGCCTTGGTCTGGCTGGCCAGCGCGAGGGCGTCTTGCATGGCGCGGTCAATACCGTATTTTTTCGCGACATTTTCAGCCGTGATGCCCATGTGGTATTGGTTGTAAACGTCCCACAGGCCGTCGACGATCATGGTGTCGGTCATCTTCCAGTCGCCCATGCGCTGACCGTCACGCGAGCCGTTCAGCACGTGCGGTGAGGCGCTCATGTTTTCTTGACCGCCAGCGATGACGATCTCGCTGTCGCCGGTGGCCACCGACTGCGCAGCCAACATCACGGCTTTCAGGCCAGAGCCGCAAACAGCGTTGATGGTGAGGCCGGGAATGCCGTGCGGCAGGCCCGACTTGAGCACCGACTGACGCGCTGGGTTTTGTCCCACACCCGCCGCCAGCACTTGGCCCATGATGACTTCCCCGACGAGATCAGCCGGCAGCCCTGAACGCTCCATCAAGGCTTTGATGACCGCAGCGCCCAACTCAGTGGCCGGCGTTTTGGCCAGCGAACCGCCGAATTTACCAACGGCCGTGCGAGCGGCTGAAACGATAACGATGTCTTCCATTTTTGTCTCTTTCTAGTAGTAGTTGATAGTTGCTGATCGTGTCACTCAGACTTTGACCTTGACGTAGCGACCAGGCGCTGGCTCGATGGCTTTGTATTTGCGGCTTCCGAAGGTCTTGGGTGCAGCAATTTGCTTGCCAGCCTGACGCTTGAGCCAAGCCGACCAGTCCGACCACCAGCTACCCGGGTGCTCTGTCGCGCCAGCCAGCCATTTTTCATGCGTGACCGTCAGCTTGTCACTGGTCCAATACGAACGCTTCTTTTTGGCAGGCGGATTGATCACGCCGGCAATGTGACCGGATGCGCCCATGACGAAACGCTTCGTGCCCTTGAGTACTTGGGTCGAGGCATAAGCCCCTTGAATCGGCACGATGTGGTCTTCACGCGAGCCGTAAATATAGGCCGGCATGTCGAGCTTAGACAGATCAATGGGCTGACCACAGACGGTCAGTTTGCCAGGTTTGATCAGGTTGTTTTCATAGTAGGTGTTGCGCAGGTACCAAGCGTAAAACGGCCCAGGCAAGTTGGTCGAGTCGCTGTTCCAGTAGAGCAAGTCGAATGGCGGCGGCGTCTCGCCCTTGAGGTAATTGCCCACCACATAGTTCCAGACCAAGTCGTTGGGCCGTAAAAAGCTGAAGGTCGAGGCCAAGTCTTGGCCCTTCAGCAACCCGCCCTGCCCCATCTGCATTTCACGAAACTTGACGGCGGTCTCGTCGATGAAAATATCCAGAATGCCGGTGTCCGAAAAATCCAGCAAGGATGTCAAAAAAGTCACGCTGGCAACCGGCTTTTCACCGCGAGCCGCCAACACGGCCAAGGCCGTCGCCAAAATCGTTCCACCTACACAAAAGCCAAGCGCGTTGATGGTCTCGGCACCGGTGATGTCACGCGTCACCCGGATGGCCTCAATGGCCGCGTGCTCAATGTAGTCGTCCCAGGTTTTGTCTTGCATCGACTCATCTGGGTTCCGCCAGCTGACGACAAAAGTACGGTGGCCTTGCTCGACGGCATAACGAATCAGGGAGTTGGCTGGCTGCAGGTCCAAAATGTAAAACTTGTTGATGCAAGGAGGCACCAGCAACAAAGGTTTTTCAAAAATCTTGGCCGTCAGCGGCTTGTATTCCAGCAACTGAAAATACGCGTTTTCATAAACGACCGCTCCTTCAGTCGTGGCGACATTTTTACCGACTTCGAAATTGCTTTCATCGGTCATGGAGACGTGCCCCTGACGCATATCGTGCATCAGATTTTGCAGGCCTTGCGCGATGCTTTCGCCCTTGGTGTCAATGGCTTTTTTCTGCGCCTCTGCATTCAGGGCCAGAAAGTTACTAGGGGCCGCAGCGGCCAGCCACTGCTCAACAGCAAAGCGCACGCGGGCTTTGGTTTTCTCATCGCCCTCGACGGCTTCAGCCATGCCTATCAAGGCTTGCGAATTGAGCATGTAAGAAGAAGCAGAAAAATGCGCCAGCGGATTGGTGTGCCAAGCTTCAGAGGCGAAGCGCCGGTCAGTAGCCGTATCAAGCGTAGCCGCATCCTGTGTTAGCCCGTTGTTCCACAAAACGCTGACGTCTTTGATGTAGGCCTGTTGTATTCCCAGTAGTTTGGCCTGGTCAAACTGGAGCGCAGACAAAGTTCCGTTCGTTTGAGGCAATCCCTGCATCAACACGCTGGGTGCCTCGGGTGAAAGTGTGGAGCTTATTCCGCTCATGGCGTTCACGGCCTTTTGCATACTCGAACCCAGGGTTTCCTGGAGTTGCCGAGCGACTTCGACCCAGTTTGCTTCAGAATTCATATTGCCTCTTCATTGAGCGGGTAGCCGGTGGTCTTTTGAACAAGACTCTCATGCCAGCGTCTACAGCTGTCTAGACTATGTACAAATATTATTTCATGCACCTTACTATGCCTCAATTTTTATGTACTTAATCGCCATCGCCTGGATTTATGTCGTGCTCTTGATGAGCATTGCCGAAGCCACCAACACCACCGGCACTCTCCTCGGAGCACTGATCACGTTCTTGCTTTACGGCCTGCTGCCGCTGTCGGTGGTGCTCTACATCATGCGAACACCCGCACGAAAGCGTGCAATAAAGGCCAGAGAAAAAGTAGAGGCCGAAGAATCGCAAAAAACGAACCATGACGAAAAAAAATGACAGTGCGAACCGTTCAGTCCTGCCAGATGCAAGCGGCCATTCGGCCAGTACTGCGACCACCGCTAGCGTCACGTCGGTGCGAAAAGAAACGTGAAGGCCGACTCACGGTGCACCAATCATGCGTGCCATCATTGCCATAAATTTCCGTGATGCCAAGGGCGTGCAATCTGAGACGCGCCAAGCCCGGCAAATCAGCCCAAAATTTTGCTTGATGGGTTTGGCCAGGCACAGGCACAAACATCCCAGCTGCCCTTGGTTGCACGACCTCAAACGCAGCCTTTACCTCTGACCCCACTTCAAAAGCTGTCGGCCCAATACAGGGCCCCAACCATGCGATGGTTCTGGGCGCGACCGCGCTAGCGTCGGCACCGACCAGAGCTGAAAATCGCCTGAAAGTGAGCTCCAGAACGCCATTAAAAAGTGTCTCTTTGGCGGCTGCATTGGCGGGCAAGTTGGGCCCCACCAAACCACGCCACCCCGCATGCGCAGCCGCCACAACGGGCTGATCCAGATGCGCAAAAAATACTGGCAAGCAATCGGCCACCATGATGGTGCAGGCGACGCCGCGCTGGCGCGTCAGGCAGGCGTCGGCAGCCAGGCCATCGACACTATCAAGACTCAGTTCCAGCACACCGGTGCCGTGCACCTGCTGCAAAAAGACCGGCTGACAATCGATGGCACGCTGCAAAATCAGTCGATTGGCTGCGACGTCAACGGCAGAATCACCGACGTGGTCACCCAAGTTCAGGGTGTCGAAGGGCGGCAGAGAAACGCCGCCCTGACGCGTTGTGAAGACCGCATGTACACCTGCCGGCGCAGGCCATTGCGGGACCAGCCAGTCGGTGTTATTCACTGTCCGGGCAGGCCGACGGTTCTGCCCGTTTGAATGCAGGTAATGCCATGCAGGCCTCATAGGCGCGCATGGTGCGCGGCAAGCCATCAAAACTCACGTCGAAGCGGCTGGCATTGAAGATCTGAGGCACCAAGCAACAGTCCGCCAGACTCGGCGTGTCGCCATAGCAATAAGTCGAATCTGGCAACTGCGCCAACTGACGCTCGAAGGCTTCGAGACCCTCACGGCACCAGTGCCGATACCAGGCATTTTTGGCTTCGTCGTCGACCTTCAGTTGACGCACCAAGTACTTCAACACACGCAGGTTGTTCAGCGGATGGATGTCGCAGGCGATCGACTGCGCCAGCGCCCGCACCTTCGCTCGACCTAAGGCATCCGACGGCAACAAAGGCGGCTCGGGGTGCGTTTCGTCGAGGTATTCGATGATGGCCATCGACTGCGACAAGCGCTCGTCGTAGGTCTCTAGCAAGGGTACCAGCGTGTCGGCGGACAGTGCGACATACGGCGGCTTTTTATGGTCTCCGCGTGCGATATGAACCGGCACGTAGTCGTAGTCCAAACCCTTAAGGTTCAGAGCGATACGAACCCGGTAAGAGGCAGAAGAACGGAAGTAATTGTGCAATTTCATGCACAAAGCATAGCGCAATGAAAATCAATAATCGCCGCTAGCGCTCCCGCTAGCCAGACTTTCAAACTTCGTGATGCGGCTGATGAAGGCCAGCTTCACTGTGCCGGTCGGGCCATTACGCTGCTTGCTGATGATGACCTCGGCAACGCCCGGCTCTTTGCAGGCTTCCTTGGTGTAGTACTCATCGCGGTAGATAAACATGATCACGTCGGCATCTTGCTCAATCGCGCCAGACTCGCGCAAGTCGCTCATCATGGGGCGCTTGTCGGGGCGTGACTCGACACCACGGCTGAGCTGTGACAACGCAATCACTGGGCACTGCAATTCCTTGGCCAGCATTTTCAAACCACGCGAAATTTCGCCGACGGCGGTTGCGCGGTTTTCGTCGCTCATGCTGCTCGACACACTCATCAGCTGCAAGTAATCGACCACGATCAAACCGAGCTTGCCGCACTGACGGGCAAGGCGACGTGCATTGGCGCGCAACTCGCTCACCGTCAGACCCGGCGTTTCGTCAATGTGTAGCGAGACATTGCGCAACTTTTCAATCGCTTCAGTCAGGCGTGGCCACTCTTCGTCGGACAGCTTGCCGGTACGCAGATGCCCTTGGTCAATACGACCAATCGAGCCCACAATACGCACCGCCAGTTGTGAGGCGCCCATCTCCATCGAGAACACCGCCACCGGCAGGCCTTCATTGAGCGCAACGTGCTCGGCGATATTGATGGCCAGCGCGGTTTTACCCATCGAAGGACGCGCCGCCAAAATGATCAGATCGCCAGCCTGAAAGCCGGAGGTTTGCCGATCCAAATCGTAAAAACCGGTCGGTACACCAGTGATGTCGTTCGGGTTTTCCGACATCTCGGTGACGCGGTCTAGCAGCTCGACCACCAGCGTGTCCATGCTGTGAAAGCCCTGCTTCATGCGCGAGCCTTGCTCACCGATCTTGAAGATCTTCTGCTCTGCTTCGTCCAGAATTGTGGCGACGGGCTTGCCCTGCGGATTGAAGGCGTTGGTGGCGATCTCGTCGCTGGCCTTGACCAGTTTGCGCAAGATAGAACGCTCACGCACGATCTCTGCGTAGCGCCGCACATTGGCCGCGCTTGGCACGTACTGAGCAAGTGAGTTGAGGTAGCTCAGGCCACCGACCTCGTCGGCCTTGCCCTGGCTTTGCAGGTGCTCAAACACCGTGATCACATCGGCCGGCTTGCTGGCGTTGATCAGCGCGCCCACCGAGGCGTAAATGAGCTTGTGTTCGTAGCGGTAAAAGTCTTCGTCGACCAGCAGGTCGCCGACGCGGTCCCAAGCGCTGTTGTCGAGCAGCAGGCCACCGAGCACACTGGACTCGCCTTCGATCGAATGCGGAGGAATGCGGAGTTGGGCTATTTGCCGGTCGGTGCTGTAACCAGCGTCGTCAAGAGTGGAGAGTACGGCAGACATGGGTTTCCTGTTAACACGACCATGTTAAAGCCAGAGTCGCAAAATGCCTTGGGATAAACCTGTGCATAACAGGTGTGTCTGTTGTGGATAGAGCGTGGAAATTCGGTGTCTATCTCAACGACGAACAGACCTCTTGATCCGCCAAAGAAAAAGCCGCCCCGAGGAGCGGCTTTTTCGAGGGAGCCAGAGCTCTCTAAATCGCTGTTAAGCGGATTCGCCGTACACCGTCACGGTGACGTCAACCACCACATCAGTGTGCAGTGCAACGCTGACCGGATGGTCGCCAACGATCTTCAAAGGACCGTTAGGCATGCGGATCTGAGCC
This sequence comes from Comamonadaceae bacterium, assembly GCA_947449895.1. Taxonomy (GTDB): domain Bacteria; phylum Pseudomonadota; class Gammaproteobacteria; order Burkholderiales; family Burkholderiaceae_C; genus Polaromonas. The sequence goes on along the minus strand of CANFSO010000032.1, from coordinate 573 downwards.
TTCAAGACAGCGAAGCCTTGCTTGGTCAGTTCTGCAGCGATGTCAGCGTTCGTGACCGAACCGAACAGACGGCCGTCAACGCCGGCTTTCTGTGTCAGCTTGACCACGGTACCACCGAGCTTGGCGCCCTGGGCTTGGCTCTCAACCAATTTAGCAGCGGCGACTTTTTCAAGATCAGCGCGCTTGACTTCAAATTCCTTGATGGCGACAGCGGTGGCGCGACGTGCGCGGCCCGATGGGATCAGGAAGTTACGTGCATAGCCGTCTTTGACTTTGACGACGTCACCCAGATTGCCTAGGTTGACAACTTTGTCGAGCAGAATAATTTGCATGCTTGTGCTCCTTACAGGCTACGGTGTTGGTCGCTGTAAGGCAGCATCGCGAGGAAGCGAGCGCGCTTGACGGCGGTATTGATTTGGCGTTGGAAAATCGCGCGCGTGCCGGTCAGGCGAGCGGGGATGATTTTTCCGTTTTCAGCGACGAAGTCACGCAGGGTGTCGATGTCTTTGTAGTCAATCTCTTCCACGCCAGCAGCGGTGAAGCGGCAAAAGCGCTTGCGCTTGAACAGCAGAG
>CANFSO010000031.1 GCA_947449895.1 Comamonadaceae bacterium | reverse complement strand
CTTGCCGGCTTTGACATGCTGCAGCACGGTGGCCGGGCCGGAAGACACCGCGTCAATTTGGCCGCCCAAGAGCGCCACCACGGCCGGGCCGGCGCCGGTGAACGGAATGTGTGTGAGTTTGATGCCGGTGTTCTGCGCCAAGATCTCCATCGGCACGTGCATGGTGCCGTAATTGCCCGACGAGCCGTAGTTGATGGCGCCGGGGCGTTTCTTCGCGTCGTTGACAAAATCTTGTGCGGTTTTCCACGGCGCGTCAGCGCGCACGGCCAGCACGGTCGGGTCAGCGGTGTAGCGTGCAATCGGCCGCAAGTCTTGCAGTGCAAACATGGCAGGTCGACCCAGCAACACGTCCGCTTCGGGGATCACGGTGAGTGACGACAGCGCCATCAAGATGGTGTAGCCGTCAGGCTTGGACTTGGCCGCAACGCCCATCCCAATGCCGCCGCCTGCGCCACCGCGGTTTTCAATCACCACCGGTTGGCCCAAATCGCGCGACATCGCTTCAGCCACCGGACGCGCCACCAAGTCGGCCAAGCCGCCAGGTGGAAAGGGCACGATCATGGTGATGGAGCGGGTCGGCCAAGCGCTTTGCGCGTTCGCCAAAGTGGCGGCGGAAAGCAGCAAGCCGGCCAGCAAGGTGGTGCGTCGTTTCATGGGTGTCTCCTAGTGGGGTGATGGGGTTTGAGAGAGGCTGAATCGAGTTCCAAGCGCATACCCAAAGGTAGTTGGCATGCTAACATTCTGCAATTATTTTGGCGTCAGCGGAATCCCTAACCGGGCCAGCTGCAAGACACTTTTTCAGACCCACCACATCGAGAAATGAAGCATGAAAATCGCAGCGTTTAATCACCAAGGTCAGCCCGGCGTCGGTCTGGTGTCCAGCGACTTGAAGTCCGTCCAGCCGTTTGATTTGAGCTTGGCCGAGCGCGAATTGGGCGCCTTGCCCATCATCGAACGCCAAGCCAAAGGCGAAAGCCTGCCGGCCTTGTTGCCCGCCGTCGCGCTGGCCGACGTGACGCTGCGCGCACCGCTGCCAAAGCCACGCCGGAATATTTTTTGCGTCGGTAAAAACTATTTTGAGCATGCCAAAGAATTCGCTGGCAGCGGCTTTGACAGCAGCGCCAAATCAGGCGGTGCGATTCCTGAGCACCCGATCTATTTCAGCAAAGTGCCTGAGTCGGTGATCGGCACCGGTGCAACGGTTGAAATGCCGGCAGCGTCCACTGCGATTGACTACGAAGCTGAGTTGGCGGTCATCATCGGGCGCGGCGGCAAAGGCATTGCCGCCAAAGACGCCATGAGCCATGTCTGGGGCTACACCATCATCAACGACGTCACTGCGCGTGACTGGCAAAGCCGCCATCAGCAGTGGTTGCTGGGCAAGTCCTTCGACACCTTTTGCCCGATGGGCCCCTGGCTGGTCAGCGCCGATGAGCTCGACGGCACCAACACGCGCATGCGTGGCTACGTGAACGACGAATTGCGCCAAGACGTCTCAACAAAAGACTTGATTTTTGACGTCCCAACACTGATCGAAGTGCTGTCGGCCGGTATCACGCTGTACCCCGGCGATGTGATTGCGACTGGCACGCCCGTCGGTGTGGGCATTGGTTTTAAGCCACCGAAGTACTTGGTGTCGGGCGACCAGCTGCGCATTGAGATCGACGGTATTGGTTCTTTGGACAATCCAGTCCGCTAAGGCTCAAACGATCAGCGGTGCTGCTTGCATCGCTTCGGTCTGCTCGACCAGCATGTCGACCTGGCCTTTCCAGTAGTCGCTGGAGCCGAACCAAGGAAAGTTGATCGGGAAAATCGGGTCACTCCAGCGCTGGGCCAACCACGCGCTGTAGTGCACCAGCCGCAGCGTGCGCAGCGGCTCGATCAAGGCCAGCTCGCGCCGGTCAAATTCACGAAACTCTTCATAGCCGTCCACCAAGGCGCCAAGCTGGCGCGTGCATTGCGGACGGTCGCCGGACAGCAGCATCCACATGTCTTGCACGGCTGGGCCGGTGCGTGCGTCGTCCAGGTCGACAAAGTGTGGGCCCGCACCCGCGGTGCCTTCCGGCGTCCACAAGATATTGCCGGGATGGCAGTCGCCGTGCAGCCTGAGTGTGCGCACGCTGCCGACGTCCTTGATCACGCCTTGGGCTACTTGCATGGCTTCGTCAAATGCGTTGCGCCAGCGTGATTCCATGTCCAGCGGCAAGTGATTCCCCGCCAACAAAACGTCGCGGCTGGCGAAACCGAAGGTGTCGATGTTGAGCGCCGGCCTGTCGGTGAAAGCGCTGCGGCCACCGACGCTGTGGATGCGCGCCAGAAAGCGGCCAATCCATTCGAGCACGGCATTGTCTTCCAGCTCAGGCCGGCGGCCACCGCGACGCGGTGAAACGCTGAACGAAAAACCGGCAAAGTGGTGCAGCGTTTGGCCATTCAGCGTCAAGGCACCGATGACCGGAATTTCGGCAGCCATCAGCTCGGCTGCAAAGGCGTGCTCTTCTAATATTTGCGCGTCGCTCCAGCGACCTGGGCGATAAAACTTGGCGACCACCATGTCGCCGGCGCCACCAGCGTTGCCTTCAGGCGGCGCCGGGCTTTCGAGTGAAATTTGGTAGACGCGGTTTTCGTAGCTTGACAGCGCTGTCAGTCGGCCATCGCCCCAAAGCCCCACGCTGGCGAGTGCATCAAGCACCACATCCGGGGTGAGAAACTCATACGGATGTGCGGCATTGACTTGGTTGCCATGGGAGATATCGTTCATGGCACCGATTGTGGGGCTTGGCCTCAAGCTTGGCCCACGCTTTAATTTATGAAGCCAGTGACAAGTCGACGACGATGTTGCCGCGGGTGGCGTTGGAGTACGGGCAGACCAAATGCGCTGCGTCGACCAGTTGTTGAGCAACGGCACGGTCTACGCCAGGCAGGCTCACCACCAATTTGACTTCAATACCGAAACCAGCGGGAATCTGGCCAATACCGACGCTGGAAGCGATCGATGCATCGGCTGGAACCGCCACTTTTTGAACGCCCGCGACGTGTTTCAGCGCGCCCAAAAAGCAAGCTGCGTAGCCGGCAGCAAACAGTTGCTCAGGGTTGGTCGCGCCGCCAGCGCCGCCGAGTTCTTTGGGCGGTGCCAATTTCACGTCGAGCAGATTGTCCGAACTGACGGCCCGGCCATCGCGGCCACCAGTGGCTGTTGCGTGTGCTGTGTAAATAACTTTGTCGAGTTTGGTAACCATTGAAAATACTCCTAAAGATTGTTGTCTACGTTGAGTTAGACCATACCATTCAGAGCAGAAGTTAGACTCAGCACCCCATGCCAAAACCCTACAGCCCCTCCGCCAACAAGTCTTCGAAACCCGCGCCGGCCGCGCAAGTGATTGAAGAACTTCGCCCCGGCCAGTCAATTGAGTTGCTCAAGGAGTTGCATATCCTGACGCGGGAGGGCAAGCTGAATCAAGACACGCGGCGCAAGCTGAAACAGGTCTATCACCTGTACCAGTTCATTGAGCCGCTGCTGAACGAGGCTTTTGCGCGCAACCCCGCACCGTCGTTGGCCGACCACGGTGCGGGCAAGTCGTATTTGGGTTTCATCTTGTACGACTTGTTTTTCAATGTCGCTCATCGCGCTGAAAAAACCAGCGGCCATGTTTACGGCATTGAAACCCGTCCAGAGTTGGTCGCCAAATCACGCGAGCTGGCCAGCCGACTGGGCTTTGCGCGCATGAGTTTTTTGAATTTGTCGGTGCAGGAAGCCACAGCATCAGAGCAGTTGCCGCCGGTGGTCGATATCATCACCGCGCTGCACGCTTGCGACACCGCAACAGACGACGCGATTGCATTTGGCTTGGCGCGCCAAGCCCGCCACATGGTGCTGGTGCCGTGCTGCCAAGCAGAGGTCGCTGGCGTGCTGAAAAAGGGCCGCGTGTTGTCGCTGGCGCGCACGCCCTTGGCCGAGTTGTGGCGGCATCCGCTGCACACCCGTGAGTTCGGCAGCCAGATCACCAATGTGTTGCGTTGCCTGCAACTCGAAGCGCATGGCTACGACGTCACTGTCACCGAGTTGGTCGGCTGGGAGCATTCAATGAAGAACGAATTGATTCTGGCCAGTCGGCCCGGCCAGCCGCGCGTTGCCAATGTTAATGCCGCTCGCGAGCGCTTGACGCAAGTCTTGGAGGAGTTGGGCTTGGGTGAGTTGAAGGCGCGGTTTGGGGTGGCTTGAAGGGTCGGGTGGGGGGATCGGCCAGGGGGCTGGCCTCCTACATTGGAATGCGTTCGCGATTAATTGGTCAGCTGAGCGCGCCGCACGGCTGCCAGTTGACGAATCGCTGTCAGCACTACATGCTGGGCATCGGTGGGGGTAGCGTCGGCACGCTGCGTCAGGCCGACGAGTTCTTCGCTGCCGTTCATGTTGACGGGCAGGGCGCTCAGCACGCCGGCATCCAAGTCGGCTTGGGCCGCACTCACCGGCGTCAGCCAGACGGCATCGCTGCTGGCGGTGTAGCTGCGCGCCACCGACACCGCCAAGGTCTCCACCGTGCGCAACGGCTGACTCAGACCGCGGGTGACAAAAAAGTTGTCGGCGCTGAGCCTGATCGCCGTGCCTTGTAAGGGCAACACCAGCGTGAAGGCCGACAGATGCGCCAGCGGATGGGTGCTCAGCGCGGCATCTTGCAGCAAGGGATGGCCGGGCCGGACGGCCAGCACCAGCGACTCGGCATAGAGGTTTTCAAACGTCAGCCCGAGCATGTGCGAAGGCTCGGCAAAGCGGCCAATCACCAGGTCGAGTTCGCGTTGGCGCAACTGGGTCAGCAGCGCCGGGTTGTGGTCGGTGTGAATCTTCAGGCTCAGCGCCAGCCCACCACTGGCGGCCACCCGGTCGAGTTGCCCCAGCAGTTGCGGCATCAGCCAAGGCGCGACCGTTGGCAACACGCCCAACGTGACGACCGCTTGCGTGTGCTGCCGTGTTGGTGAGACGCTGGCCACGGCTTCACGCAGCGCATTCACGCTGGCCCCGGCGTGGCGGAAAAAAGTCTCACCGCTGCGCGTCAGCACGGCACCACGGCGACCGCGTTCAAACAGCCGCACGCTCACCAAGGCTTCGAGTTCCTTCAGGGTTTTGGACACCGCCGGCTGCGTGATCGACAACACGTCAGCGGCTTTTTGCAGGCTGCCGTGCTGCGCCACCGCCAAAAAGCACTGCAAATGACGGAACTTGATGGGCTCATCGATCATGGAATGACATGTTTATTTGGTTATGGAATGTTTGAAAAAATGTCACTATACATAACATTTTGGAGTGATTACAGTGATGGGTTATTGCATTTTTAATTTTGATATTTCGTGGAGACTGCACATGAACGCCGACACCGACAAAGCCATCATTTCCCCGCGCGACTGGGCCTGCCACCCCGCGCACATCGACCCGCGCTACAAGTCCACCGTCTTGCGAGGCCCCAAGCAAGCCTTGGTGCCCATGAAGCACGCGCTGGCGCAGCGCAATGCGCCGGTCTACAACGCCGCACAGTTCGGCGAGTTTGACAGCGATATGACGAAAAATGCCTTGATGAACGGCGAGCCTTTGGGCGAACGCATCATCGTCACCGGCCGCGTGCTGGATGAAGACGGCCGGCCGGTGCGCAACACGCTGGTTGAAGTCTGGCAAGCCAACGCCGCCGGTCGCTACGTGCACAAGGTAGACCAACATGACGCGCCGCTGGACCCGAACTTTTTGGGTGCCGGCCGCTGCCTCACCGACGACCAGGGTCGTTACACCTTCAAGACCATCAAGCCCGGCGCCTACCCGTGGGGCAACCACCCGAACGCCTGGCGGCCCAACCACATTCACTTCTCGCTGTTTGGTGACTACTTCGCCAGCCGTTTGGTGACGCAGATGTATTTTCCGGGTGACCCGCTGCTGGCATACGACCCGATGTACATGAGCGCACCCGAGCATCTGCGTGACTGCATGGTCTCCAAATTCAGCCTTGACGTGACCCAGCCCGACTATGCGCTGGGCTATGTGTTTGACATCGTATTGCGCGGCGCCAAAGCCACGCGTTTTGAATAAAAAGACCGAGGATATTGGCCATGACGCAACTCAAACAAACCCCTTCGCAAACGGTAGGACCTTACTTCGCTTACGGCCTGTCGCCGACCCAATACGGTTACGACTTCAAGAGCTTGTTCACTCCTGTGCTAACGCAAGCGCATGCTGACGGCGAGCACATTCGCATCACTGGTCAGGTATGGGATGGCGCAGGAAACCCCGTTAACGATGCTCTGGTCGAGATCAATCAGCCAGATGCCCAAGGTCAAATCATCAGCAGCGTAGAAGATGCTGAACGCAAAGGCTTCGCTGGCTTTGGCCGTTGCGGCACCGGCACATCGGCGGGTAACCATTTCATCTTTGACACGCTCAAACCGGGTGCGCTGGGTGAAGGTCAAGCGCCCTTTATCGACGTCTGCGTGACCATGCGTGGACTCTTGCTGCACACATTTTCACGCATCTATTTTTCTGATGAAGCCGCGGCCAATGCCAAGGATGAAGTCTTGAACAGCGTGCCAGCCGAGCGCCGCGCCACCTTGGTGGCCCAGCGCGAGGTGACGAATGCAGGACCGGTGTATCGGTTTGACATTCACATGCAAGACAGCGTGCACGGCAAAGAGACCGTGTTTTTTGATCTCTGAGTTCGGGGATCGCTGAGAGGGCTCAGCTCCTACAGGGGCAGGGCGCGAGCTTGTCCACGACCCCGTAGGAGGCCAGCCCCTGGCCGATTTTCTCTGCGTAGGAGGCCAGCCCCTGGCCGATTTTTCTATCAGCTCCTAAACCGCTTGCGCGTCAGCGCCAGCGCGACCCAAAAAGCCACCACCGCATAGGTCAGCAGCACTGCTAGGTGCAGCAGGCCTTGCGCTGGCCATTGGCCCATGAAGAGCGGCCGGATCAACTCGACCGCCGCTGTCAGCGGTAAGAAGTCTGAGATCACTCGCATGAAGCCAGGCAACTGGTCTCTGGGAAAAAACACGCCACTTAAAAACATGGTCGGCGTTAAAAACAGCGTGAAGTAGTAGGTGAAAAAGTCGTAGCCTTTGGCCAGCGCATTGAAGATCAGCGCAATGCTGGAGAACACGATGCCGACCAAGCCCAGCAGCGGCCAAGCCAGCAGCAACCAAAAGCTGTGGCTGATGCCCAGCGCCAACATCACCAGCAAGATCACGCCGCTGGTGAACAGCGATTTGAAAGCGGCCCAGAGCATCTCGGCCATCACAATGTCGTCAAGCCGCACCGGCGCGTTCATGATGCCGTCCCAGGTGCGCTGCACGTGCATGCGTGAAAAAGCCGAATACAAGGCCTCAAAAGAAGCCGCGTTCATGGCGCTCATGCAGATCGAGCCGCTGGCCAAAAACAAGATGTAGGGCACAGCTTGGCCGTTCAGTTGGACTTGCCCGATCAAGGCACCCAAGCCGTAGCCAAAAGCCACCAGCGTGATGAGCGGCTCGGCGATGTTGCCGACCAGACTCGGCACAAACAGCTTGCGCCAGACCAGCAGGTTGCGCCTGAAGACGGGCCACCAGCGCCAACTGAGTTGGGGTGGACTGAACAGGCCGGGTGTGTTGTGCGAGCGGGGCATCATGCGTCCTCCCGGATCTTGCGGCCCGTCAGCTTGAGGAACAAGTCCTCCAGATTCGCCGGGCGGTGCAACGTGCGCAGCTGCGGGTAATCGGTGAGCGCCGTCAGCAGGCGCTTGGCGTCTTGGGTGTAGAAAAACACCGTCTCGCCGCTCACTTCTAAACGTGCTGCCATGTCTTTCAGCGGTGAGTTGACCAAAGCCAAGGCACCCGTGCCATAGACCTCGACCACGTCGGGCTCCAAGTTTTCGGCGATCAGGTCATGCGGTGTGCCTTCGGTCATTTTCTGGCCGTGGTCCAGCACCAGCAGCCGGTTGCACAGGCGCTCGGCCTCGTCCATGAAGTGCGTCGTCAACAAGATGGATTTGCCTTGCTGCAGCAGCCGTTGCAGGCGCTCCCACATCAGGTGCCGTGCTTGCGGGTCGAGCCCTGTGGTCGGTTCATCGAGCAACAACAACTGCGGGTCATTCACCAGCGCCCGCGCCAAAGACAGGCGGCGCTTCATGCCGCCAGACAGCTCGCTCAACTTGGCGTCGGCCTTGTGCGAGAGGGAGGCAAATTCAAGCAGTTGCGGAATGCGCGACTTGATGAGCGCGTCGGGCATGCCGAAATACCGGCCAAAGACCAGCAGGTTCTCGCTGCACGAAAAATCGGGGTCCAGGCTGTCGAACTGGCTGACGATGCCGAGCTGTTCCTTGATGGCTAGCGCGTCTTGCGGCATGTGAAGGGCTGGCTTGCCGGGCGGCGAAAAAATCACTTCGCCCGCGTCGGGGGTGGTCAAGCCCAAGCACATGCGGATGGTGGTGGTCTTGCCGGCGCCGTTCGGGCCGATCACGCCTAGGCATTCGCCGGGGGCGATGCTGAAGGACAAATCGTTGACCACGGTGCTGCTGCCGTAGCGCTTGCTGAGCGCCCGCACTGAAAAAATAGGCTCACTGTTCATGGCTAGATTGTGACCTCGCAGCAAGAATCAGAAGGACTCTCTAAGCCGCAGAAGCTGCGCTCAGCGGTGATGCTGTAAATTGGAGGGTCTGGCTTTGGTGGTACGACCACTGTCCCCGCGCTCAACTATCTCGATCCATGACTATTTCAAACAACTCTATTTCTTCTATTTTCGGTACAACTCTCGGCACACCGCTGTCGCCGCACGCCACCAAAGTCATGCTGCTCGGCTCTGGCGAGCTTGGCAAGGAAGTGCTGATTGCGCTGCAGCGGCTCGGCGTCGAAACCATCGCCACCGACCGCTACGAGAACGCGCCAGGCCAGCAGGTCGCGCACCATGCGCGGACCATCACCATGAGCGATCCGGCGCAACTCAAGGCCTTGATTGAACAGGAGCGGCCGCATTTGGTGGTGCCTGAAATTGAGGCAATTGCGACGCCGATGCTTGAAGAGCTCGAAGCCGCCGGCGTGGTCCGCGTGGTGCCGACCGCCCGCGCTGCGCGTCTGACGATGGACCGTGAAGGCATTCGCCGACTCGCCGCTGAGACCCTGGGTCTGCCAACCAGTCCCTATGTGTTTTGTGATTCGCTGGCCGAGTTGCAGGCCGCGATTGACGACAAGATTGGTTACCCCTGCATCGTCAAGCCGGTGATGAGCTCGTCTGGCAAGGGGCAAAGCAAGATTGCCGGTCCCGCTGATGTGAAGACCGCCTGGGACCACGCCATGGCCGGTGGCCGCGTCAGCCATGGCCGCATCATCGTTGAAGGCTTCATTGACTTTGACTACGAAATCACCCAGCTGACGGTGCGGGCCATGGGCGCCAACGGTCAGATTGAAACGCATTTTTGCGAGCCCATCGGCCATGTGCAGGTCAACGGCGATTACGTCGAAAGCTGGCAGCCGCATCCGATGCGACCGGCTGCACTGCAAAAAAGCCGCGACATTTCTAAAGCCGTGACCGACAACTTAGGCGTTGGCTTTGACGGTCAACCTTCGGGTATGGGCTTGTATGGTGTCGAGCTTTTTGTCAAAGGCGACTCTGTCTGGTTCAGCGAAGTCAGCCCTCGGCCACACGATACTGGCATGGTGACGTTGTGCACGCAATGGCAAAACGAGTTTGAACTGCACGCCCGAGCGATTTTGGGTTTGCCGGTCAACACCGCCTTGAAAAGCCCGGGTGCCAGCGCCGTGATTTACGGCGGCGTCGATGCCAAAGGCATCGTCTTTGACGGCGTGGCCCAAGCGCTGGCCGTGCCTAACACCGACATTCGCCTGTTCGGCAAACCAGAGAGTTTTGTCAAACGCCGCATGGGTGTGGCGCTGGCCTTTGATGCCGATGTCGATTTGGCACGCAGCCGTGCAAAGGAAGCTGCGGCGCTGGTCAAACCACGCGCGGCCAGGTAAGCGCAGGGCATGGACACATTGACTGACGAACTCATCGACCTCCTGACTGATCCGGCTTGGGGCGTTCTCTTGGGTGCGCTGGTGGCCACGCTGGTTGCTTTGGTCTTACACCGAACCGGCTCGGTGGTACTGCGGCGCATCGCGCGCGGGCCGGTGGCTATTGCCGTGGTGGCCAGTTGCGCGGCACCGGCCCGCATGGTGCTGCCCTTGATTGCCTTGCAAAGCGTTTGGCAGGCGGCGCCTGACTCCATACTGCTGATCAGCCAGGTGCGCCATGGCAATGCCTTGCTGTTGATGGTGGCGCTGACGTGGTTGGTCTTGAATGCGCTGGAAGGCATGACCAAGGGCATCTCTGAGCGGCATTCTTTTGATGTGGCTGACAACCATGATGCCCGCCGCATCATGACGCAAACGCGGCTGCTGGTGCGTGTCGCCAGCACGGCGGTGGTGGTGGCCGGTTTGGCCATGATGCTGATGACCTTTCCGGGTGCGCGGCAGGTTGGGGCGAGTCTGCTGGCCTCGGCGGGTGTCTTGGGTTTGGTGGTGGGTATTGCGGCACGGCCGGTGTTGAGCAACATGATTGCTGGTTTGCAACTCGCGCTGGCGCAGCCGATTCGGCTGGACGACGTGTTGATCTTGAAGGGCGAGTGGGGCCGGGTCGAAGAAATCACGGCGACTTATGTGGTGATGAAGATTTGGGACGAACGCCGACTCATCATTCCGCTGCATTGGTTCATCGAAAACACCTTTGAAAACTGGACTCGACACAGCTCCCAAATCATGGGCACGGTCTTGATCTGGGTCGACTACCGCATGCCCTTGGGGCCGCTGCGTGAAGAGGCGCAACGCATTTGCGAGGCCGCTGCCGAGTGGGACAAAAGGCTGTGCCAGTTGCAGGTGGTTGAGGCCGGTCAAAGCAGTGTGCAGCTGCGGGTGCTGGTGACCTCGGCCGACGCGGCCCTGAACTGGGATTTGCGCTGCAAGGTGCGTGAGGGGCTGGTCGACTTCATGCAGCGCGAGTACCCGCAGCACCTGCCGATGATGCGCGCTGAACTGGCAACCTCGCAGTCCACGGTCGCATCAGACTTCCCGCAGGGCTTGTTGTCCGAGCCAGCCACGCCTCCGCTGCCACGCTAGCCAGATGAGCGCCACGCCACGCCACGTGCTTCCCGTGCTGGTGTTGGCGCAGTTGGCCGGTACGTCGCTTTGGTTTGCGGTCAATGCGGTCATGCCTGATCTCCAGCATGAACTGGGTTGGCCAGCATCGGCGGTGGGCCGGCTCACATCGGCGTTGCAACTGGGTTTCATTGTCGGCACGCTGGTCTTTGCGCTGCTCGCGATTGCCGATCGCTTTTCCCCTCGGCGCGTATTTTTGCTGTGTTCTTTGGCCGGTGCGCTGTGCACGGTCGGCGCTTGGTGGATGGTGCGGGAACTCTCGGCCTTGTGGCTGTGGCGAGCCGCGACCGGTTTTTTTCTGGCCGGCATTTACCCGGTGGGGATGAAAATCGCTTCGCAATGGTTTCCGCAAGGCTTGGGCACAGCTCTCGGTTGGTTGATCGGCGCTTTGGTGTTGGGGACTGCCAGTGCGCACGGTTTGCGCGGATTGAGTGGCGAGTTGCCCTGGCCCAGCGTCATGCTCGGCGTGGCAGCGCTGGCGGCGACCGGCGGCGTGATGTTGTTTGTGCTGCTGCCTGAAGCGCCGGACGGCCCAGCCCGGGCCAGTACTTTAGAGTGGCGAGCGCTGGCAGCGATGTGGACTGACTGGCGCGTGCGCGCCTCGGTGCTCGGTTACTTTGGCCACATGTGGGAGCTCTACACGCTGTGGGTCATGGTGCCCTTGATTTTGGCCAGTCGGCTGAACGGCATGGCGCTCTCGTTGGCGGCTTTTGCGGTGGTGGGCAGCGGGGCGCTGGGCTGCGTCGGCGGTGGCTGGCTGGCGCGGCGTTGGGGCAGCGCGCGCGTGGCGACCGGTCAATTGGCCATCAGTGGGGTGTGTTGCGCGTTAGCGCCTTGGTTGATCGATGCGTCTATTGGCTGGTTTGCGGTCTGGCTGCTGATCTGGGGCATCACGGTGTCTGGCGATTCGCCGCAATTCTCGGCACTCACCGCCAGCAATGCGCCGTCGCAAGCGGTGGGCAGCGTGCTCACACTGACCAACAGCATCGGCTTCGCCATCTCGATTGTCAGCATTGAGCTGTTTACCACGCTGGCCCAACACCATGCTTTGGGATCGCTTTTGCCTTGGCTCGGGCTGGGTCCGTTGCTGGGCGTGTTGGCCATGCGGCCACTGTGGCGCGTGCGATGATCGCGCCCACCATTGGAGAAAATTGAGTCATGGAACTGCGTCAACTGCGTTACCTCGTGCGGGTCATTGAGCTGGGCAGCATCAGCCGCGCCGCACTTGATTTGGAGTTGGTGCAGTCGGCGCTGAGCCAGCAAATCAGTCGGCTGGAAAGCGAACTGTCGACGCGTCTGCTGCAGCGCAGCTCCAAGGGTGTGACACCGACCGAGGCTGGACTGGCTTTTTTCAGGGAAGCGCAGCTGGTGCTTCGGCATGCAGAGCAGGCGGTGCGTTCGGCGCAGGAGTCACGGTTGTCTGGTGGCGTCAGCGTTGGCATGGCGCCCACCACCGCCTCCGTGCTGGGTCTGCCGCTGCTGCGCGCCATGCGAGAGCGCTACCCCGACGTGCGCTTGCATGTGGTTGAAAGCCTGTCGGGCCACCTGACCGGCATGCTGAATGCGCGCCAGCTGGACTTGGCCATCCTCTTTGACAGCCAGGCCGGACGCCGCTGGAGCGTGATGCCGCTGTTGGAAGAAAAACTCTTTCTGATTGAATCGCGGCAGCCGGAAGCGGCCATTGCAGCACCTTCAGCCAAGTCGCCCAAGCGCATGAGTGTGGCGCAGTTGGCCGATTTGCCGCTGATCTTGCCGACTGGCTCGCATGGTTTGCGCAGCACCTTGGAAAGTGCTTTTGCACGGGCCAAGTGCAAGCCCAATGTGGTGGCTGAAATCGACTCGTTGGCCATGCTGATGGACGCGGTAGACAGCGGTTTGGGTTGCACCGTGCAGCCGTGGGCGGCGGTCGGCCGCTATGCCGATGCGGCGCAACGTTTCAAACTCACCGAGATCAGCGACACGCTGGCGCGGCGGGCGACGGCGCTGTGCAGCCTGTCGGACGACGAACTCTCGCCAGCCGGCCTAGCCGCGCGCGTGGTGCTGGCTGATTGTGCGCGTGAAGCCGTGCTTTCAGGCCGCTGGGTCGGGGCTCGCCTGATCAGTTGAGGAAACTGCCATCACAAATCGTGATGGCCCCATGTTGCACGCCTGCTTTCAGACCTGCTGTGCTTGCCTTAAAGTAGGAGGCTGGATCAAATTTAAGTGAATAAAAGTCAAACCCAACGTCATGTTTGGGCCTAATCAGGCCAGACTGGCCGGCAAAATTGCCGGTTTAGCAGGGGAAATCCTCTTACGCGGGCGCTTGCGGCCCGTTAAGGTCGACCAGATCAACCCTCGCATGACACAGGACACACCCATGATTGAATCCCGACTCTCACGCCGTAGCGTGCTCCAAGCCGCTGGCTTAGGTGCGGCCACTCTGGCCTTGCCTAGCGCGATGGCGCAGCCTGCTTGGCCGTCCAAAGCGATTCGCTTCGTGGTGCCATTTGCGCCGGGCGGTACGTCTGAAATCGTCGCCCGTTCTGTGGCATCGGAACTCACCAAGCAGCTCGGACAATCGGTCTACATTGAAAACAAACCTGGTGGCGCAGGCGTCACCGCCATGCAAGACGTTGCCAGAGCTGCTCCCGACGGCCACACCATCATCCTCGGCCATGTGGGCACGCTGGCGGTCAATCCGTACATGCTGAAAAACCAGCCCTACGACGTCAACAAAGACTTCGTGCCGGTGACGCTGTTGGCCAAAGTGCCAAATGTATTTGTGATTCATCCGGACGTGCCGGCGCAAAACTTCCAAGAATTTGTCGCTTACGTGAAGAAGCATCCCGGCCAGCTGAACTATGGATCGGCCGGCAATGCCAGCGCCGGTCATCTGGCCATGGAATACCTCAAGTTGGTCACCGGCATGTTCATCACGCACATCCCGTACCGCGGCACCGGACCACAACTGACGGATCTGCTCGCGGGTCGTACGCAGGCCTCATCTGCAGGTTTACCGGCGCTGAGCGCCTATATCAAGTCGGGCAAGTTGCGCCCCATTGCGGTGGGCACTGCCCAACGCATTTCCAGTCTGCCAGATGTGCCCACCGTAGCCGAGCTGGGCTTCAAGAATTTTGAGACCTCACAGTGGTATGGCATTTTGGCCCCAGCCGGGACCCCGCCTGATATTTTGAAGCGTTTGCAGGAGGAGTCTCTGAAGGCGCTCAAATCGTCGGCAGTGACGGCCCGTTTTGCTACCGACAACGCCATCGGCGGTGGCGGTCCCGCCACTGAATTTGCAACTTTTATTGCGGGTGAGCAAAAGGTGTGGAGTGACATCGTCAAGCGTGCACAGATTCGCGCCGACTGATGTCGTTTTGGTGTCTGAATAAAAAATCAATAAAGTCTGGAGTATGAAAATGCTGGATGTTCTGGTGATTGGCGGCGGCAATGCAGCCTTGTGTGCGGCCCTGATGGCGCGCGAGGCGGGTGCCAGTGTGTTGGTGCTGGAGTCGGCACCGCGCGAGTGGCGCGGCGGCAACTCAGTGCACACGCGTAATCTGCGCTGTATGCATGACGCGCCGCAAGATGTGTTGACCGAGGCTTATCCGGAAGAGGAATTCTGGCAGGACTTGCTCAAAGTCACCGGCGGTCTGACCAATGAAAAACTGGCTCGTTTGGCGATTCGTAAGTCGTCAGATTGCCGCGACTGGATGCGTCACCACGGCGTGCGCTTTCAGCCGTCCCTGTCAGGCACGCTGCACCTCTCGCGCACCAATGCGTTTTTCATGGGCGGCGGCAAAGCGCTCATGAATGCTTACTACCGCAGCGCTGAAAAACTCGGCATCGAGGTGCGCTACGAGTCAACGGTGGATCGTCTTGAACTCAAAGACGGCCGCTTCGTGGCCGCACACATGACCGGACCCGACGGCATTCAGCGCATTGAAGCGCGGGCCTGCGTGGTGGCCAGCGGCGGCTTCGAGTCAAACCTCGAGTGGATGCGTGAGGTCTGGGGCCAGAACGCCGCCGGAGAATGGCCGTCCGACAACTTCGCCATTCGCGGCACGCGCTTCAACATGGGTGTGCTGCTGCGCGACTTGATCGACCAAGGCGCTGACACGATTGGCGAGCCGGATCAAAGCCATTGCGTCGCCATTGATGCCCGCGCGCCGCTGTACGACGGTGGTATTTGTACGCGGGTTGACTGCGTGTCGCTGGGCGTGGTGGTGAACAAACACGCCGCGCGTTTTTATGATGAAGGCGAAGATTTTTGGCCTAAACGCTATGCGATCTGGGGCCGCTTGGTGGCACACCAACCCGCGCAAGTGGCTTATTCAATCATCGACGCCAAGTCCGTGGGCCGCTTCATGCCGCCGGTTTTTCCTGGTGAAAAAGCGGACACCTTGGAGCAACTGGCCAGACAACTCGGCCTCAACGAACAAGCCTTTGTCAAAACCGTGCACGACTACAACGCCGCCTGCAAGGTGGGCACCTTTGACCATGCCGTGCTCGACGATTGCCACACCGAAGGCTTGAGCCCAGCCAAGACGCATTGGGCGCGGCCGATAGATACCGCGCCGTTTTACGGCTACGCGCTCAAACCCGGCATCACCTTCACCTACTTGGGCATGAAGACCAACGAAACGACTGCCGTGCATTTCGGCGGTCAGGCCAGTCCGAACCTGTTTGCCGCTGGCGAGCTGATGGCCGGCAACGTGCTGGGAAAAGGCTACACCGCAGGCGTCGGCATGACCATCGGCACGGCCTTTGGCCGCATTGCCGGCGTTCAAGCGGCCAAGGCAGCGAAGGCTGATCAAGCCTCCACATCAACGACTTTGACGGAAGACAACCATGCAGCAGCTTGAAGCCCTGACCCGCGAGGCGCGAGCCCTGGCCACTGGCGATTTGTCGCTGACAGCGAACGAATCAGAAGTCAGCCGGCAAATGCAAATTTGCAATGCCTGCCGTTACTGCGAAGGTTTTTGTGCGGTGTTTCCAGCCATGACGCGGCACCTCGAATTCGGCAAAGCCGATATTCATTACTTGGCTAATCTGTGCCACAACTGCGGTGCTTGTTTGCATGCCTGCCAGTATTCGCCGCCGCATGAATTCGCCATCAATGTGCCGCAGGCCATGGCCCAAGTGCGCGTCCAAACCTATGCCGATTACGCGTGGCCGCCTGCGCTCGGTGCCCTCTACAAACGTCAAGGCTTGACGGTGGCCTTGGCGCTGGCCGCCGGTTTGGCGCTGTTTCTGGTGCTGGCGATTCAAGCGCAAGGTCAGCTGTTTCATGAGCCGCTGGCGGGCAATTTTTACGCCA
This sequence comes from Comamonadaceae bacterium, assembly GCA_947449895.1. Classification (GTDB taxonomy): domain Bacteria; phylum Pseudomonadota; class Gammaproteobacteria; order Burkholderiales; family Burkholderiaceae_C; genus Polaromonas. The sequence continues at coordinate 6,794 of CANFSO010000031.1, read as the reverse complement.
TCTTTCCGCACAACCTGCTGGTCTCGATGTTCGCGCCGATCTTCTTGTTCGCCGTGCTGGCCTTGGGGTTAGGCGTGCGCAGTTTCTGGCGCGACGTGTCGCCGGCTACGGCCTCCAACGCCTTGGGTGAAGCGGCGATGGAAGCAACGTCTGCCGCGCTGCGTTTGAAGTACCTCGACGGCGCCAACCAGACCAGCGGCAACGAGCCGATTGAAGGCTGCCCGAACGACGACGACACCCCCACGCTCTGGCGCAGGCGCTTTCACCACCTGACGTTCTACGGCTTCATGCTGTGCTTTGCGGCCACCTCGGTCGCCACGTTGTACCACTACCTGTTCAATTGGCAAGCGCCTTACGGCTACACCAGCTTGCCGGTCTTGCTTGGCACCGTCGGCGGTATCGGTTTGCTGATTGGCCCGGCGGGTTTGCTCTGGCTTAACTTCAGTCGTCACCCCAGCCATGGTGATGCGGCCCAAAAGCCGATGGACCGCGGTTTCATCGCCTTGCTATTTTGGGTCAGCCTGACTGGCTTGGCCTTGTTGGCTTGGCGTGACACCACTTTCATGGCCTTGCTGTTGGCCGTGCATTTGGGCGCGGTGATGGCTTTGTTCGTCACTTTGCCGTATGGTAAGTTTGCACACGGGATTTTTCGCAGCGCAGCGCTGCTTAAATTTGCCATTGAAAAACGTCAGCCCACCAACTTGGCCCTACCCGAAGCTTAAGCGCCCGCGCTCAGCACCTCTTAAAACTATCAGGAGACAACCATGACTTCATCCAGCCGCCTACAAATTTCGAGCATGAAAGACCGTTGCAGCGAGGCCGAATGGCAAGCCCGCGTTGATCTTGCGGCTTGCTACCGGCTGGTTGAACATTACGGCATGGCCGACATGATGGCGAACCATATCTCTGCCCGAGTGCCGGATGAAGATGGCGCTTTCCTGATCAATGCTTACGGCATGATGTACGAAGAAATCACCGCCTCCAGCCTGATCAAAATTGACCATCACGGCAAAATTTTGGCGCAGCCGGATTTTGGTGATTTGAACTACGGCATCAACAAAGCCGGCTACGTTATTCACAGTGCTGTGCATGAAGCCCGCCCGGAAGTGGCTTGCGTGATCCATACCCACAGCTGGGCCTCGATGGCGGTGTCTTCGCTTGAATGCGGCTTGCTGCCGATCACGCAAACGGCGATGCGTTTTTTGAAGATCAGCTACCACGACTACTACGGCGTGGTGCTCAACCTTGACGAACAAGAATCTCTGGTGCGCGACCTCGGCAACGGCGAAGCGCTGATCTTGCGCAACCATGGTGCGCTCACCGTCGGTCGCACCATCGGTGAAGCCTTCAATTGGATGCACCGTCTCGAGTTGGCTTGCCGTTCACAGCTTGCAGCCATGGCCTGCAACTCACCTTTGTCGCCTGTCTCGCAACCGGTGCTTGAAGACACTTGGAATAATTACCAGCCCAGCACCCGTCGCCCGTATGGCGTGATGGAGTGGCCAGGCTTGCTGCGTAAGTTGGACCGGATGGACGCCAGCTACCGCACTTGATGGCAGAAAAATTCGACCTCGACATGCGTATAAAGATGTAGAGACAAGCTGTTCCCAAGAAGGTGGATCAATCGATGACTCGTGCATGCCTCCCCCCTTTAACGGCTGTCTCCAAGCCGATATTTCGTGCGCCGCTTGGTGCTTGTGACAGCCATGCGCATGTCTTCGGCCCTTTTGCGCGCCATCCCTTAGCGGCCGATCGCAGCTATACGCCGGCTGAGTTCGATGGTGATGCCTTCATTCAGCATCTTGATCATCTCGGGCTGTCACGCGGTGTTTTGGTGACCGGCAGTGCCAGTGGTACGGACAACGGTTCAGTGATTGAGGCCTTGCAGCGTTTTCCTGATCGATTGCGAGGTGTCGTTGTCCCGTCAGCCGATGGTGTGACGGATGCACAACTGGATGCGTGGCATGCGGCCGGTGTCAGGGGAGTTCGTGCCAATCTCTACCGCGTCGATGGTCAAGCGGTTTATCGCAATGGCATCGGACTTGAGGTGCTAGAGGCTTTGGCCCCACGGCTTGCTGCACGGGGCTGGCATGCCCAGATCTGGATTCATGCCCCCGACCTGCTGGAACTGACACCGCGGTTGCGCAAGTTGGGCGTGCCCCTTGTTGTTGATCACATGGGGCGCATGGCGACATCTCGTGGTGTGAATGACGCCGGTTTTCAACAGCTGTGCGCGTTGCTTGCCGACGGTGTGGCTTGGACCAAGATATCCGGGGCCGACAGAAACACCGGTACTGGTGCTCCTTACTCAGATGTAGACCCCTTTGCGGCCGCAGTGCTGGCGGCGAATCCCGGACGGGTTGTCTGGGGTTCGGACTGGCCGCACATCAATTACTTTGAAGCACATCGCGTCCCGGATGACGGGACTCTTTTTAACCTGCTGGCACGCTGGCTACCCGATGAAAAATCAAGGCAACAGGTGCTGGTTGATAACCCGGCTCAGTTGTATGGATTTCAGCCTTAAGGGCTCTCACCAAAAAAAGTTTTATGTTGATAACTCAGACCCCGAAGTTCTTGATGTGTTCTTTTTCTCTGCGCAGCTCAGTGCGTGCCATGGGTCGTCTGACGACGGTTTTTTTAATGGCCTTGTTCGGAGTCGCTCTGGCACAGGCGCAAGACTATCCGGCCAAACCGGTGCGGGTGGTGGTGGCCTTCACGGCCGGTGGGACCACCGACATCTTGGCACGCTCTGTCAGTCAGCAGTTAACTGAGCGGCTGAAGCAGCCTTTCATCATCGACAACCGTCCCGGCGGCGGCGGCAACATTGGCACTGAAAACGTCGTGCGTTCTGTGCCTGATGGCTACACGCTGTTGGTCGGTTCGGTCGGGCCTATTTCCATCAATCAGACGCTCTACAAAAACCTGTCTTACGACCCCTTGAAAGACTTGGTGCCCGTGGTCCAGATCGCCGATGTGCCGAACGTGTTGGTGGTTCATCCGTCGGTTCCAGCCAAGACCTTTGAAGAGTTTCTGGCTTACGTCAAGGCCAATCCCGGCAAGCTGAACTACGGCTCAACCGGTGTGGGTACGTCGTCGCATTTGTCGAGCTACATGCTGAGTCAGCGGCTCGGCGTGGAGACGCTGCATGTGCCCTACAAAGGCGCCAATGCCTTGAACGACTTACTGGCCGGCCGCTTGCAATTCATGTTCGCCACCATCCCGTCGGTGATTCAGCAAATCAAGGCCGGCAAGCTGCGCGCACTGGCGGTCTCTAGCCTGAAGCCTTCACGCTCGTTACCAGGCGTGCCAACCGTGGCAGAAAAAGGCTTACCTGGTTTTGAGGCTGGTTCATGGTTTGGTTTCTTCGCACCCAAGGGCACGCCAGCGTCGGTGATCGCCACGCTGAACAAAAACGTCAACGACATCTTGCCGCAACTTGAAGCGCAAATGATCCGTGAAGGCGCTGACCCGGTCGGCGGTTCCGCAGCTCAATATGGCCAGTTCACGCAGAAAGAATTCGTCAAGTGGAAAGCCATCGTCGAGTCCTCTGGGGCCATTGCTGAATGAGCATTGCCGCTGCCCCTTTGCGCATTTTGCTGTCTGATGCCGCGAGGGCTGCCATCGGGCCGCGTTTGACTGAGCGGCTGGGCAAGGCTGCGCATGTCTTGCTCAGTCCGGCACAGGAGCAGGCTGACTTTGACATCGCCTTTGTCTCGCGCGACGTGACCGGACTGTCGACCAAGCATGCGGTGCTGCCAGCGACCCAACACTTTTACGATTTGCTCACGCACGCACCGAGCTTGGCGTGGGTGCAAATGCATTCCGCTGGGGCCGATCGGCCGGTGTATACAAATTTGTTGGCGCGTGGCGTGACGATCACGTCGTCGGCCGGCAGCAATGCTGGTGTGGTGGCGCAGTCGGCGTTGGCCGGCGTGCTTGCATTGGCCAGGCGCTTGCCGCAAATCATGGCTTCGCAACGTGCGCATCTTTGGGAGCCGCTGATCAAAACCGGTTTGCCGCGCGACTTGGGCGGGCAAACGGCTGTCATCGTCGGTTGGGGTGGCATCGGCCAGCAACTGGGCGCTGTGTTGCGCGTGCTGGGACTGCGCGTAGTGGTGGTGCGCAGCAGTGCCACACCGGCGGGCGAGGGCATTGAAACCGTCGCTTATGAAACCATTCACAGCGTCTTGCCGCAGGCCGACTGGCTGCTGCTGGCGTGCCCGTTGACAGACCGCACACGCGGTCTGATCAGCGCCAGCGCATTGACCTTGCTGCCTACTGGCGCTCATGTCGTCAATGTCGCGCGTGGCGAAGTGATCGACGAAACTGCGCTGATTGAATCGCTGCAAAACGGCCGACTCGCGGGGGCTTATTTGGATGTATTTGCGCACGAACCTTTGTCTGCGCAATCACCGCTGTGGGACATGCCAAACGTGATTGCCTCACCGCACAGTGCCGGGTTTTCGGATGCCAACGCAGCGAAGGTGGAAGAGGTTTTCCTGGACAACCTCGGACGCCGACTGCAAGGCCAGACCATGCGCAATCTGGTCATCTGAATTCGTCTGCGCGAAGCCTGAAGGCTACTGAAAAGCCACTTCTGAAAAGCTGCGCAGCTTGCGGCTGTGCAACTGGTCGCTACCGCCCACACGCAGCAATTCAAGCGCCCGAATGCCGATGCGCAAATGCTGGTCGACGCGCTCGCGGTAAAAGTGGTTAGCCATGCCCGGCAGCTTGATCTCGCCGTGCAAGGGCTTGTCGCTGACGCACAGCAGCGTGCCGTAGGGCACCCGAAAGCGAAAGCCGTTGGCGGCAATCGTGGCACTTTCCATGTCGAGCGCGACGGCCCGGCTTTGGCTGAAGCGGCGCTGCGGCTGGTTGCCCGGCAGCAGTTCCCAATTGCGGTTGTCGGTGCTGGCCACAGTGCCGGTGCGCATGATGCGTTTCAGCTCTTGCCCTTGTAAATTCGTCACGTCTTCAACCGCTTGTTGCAAGGCCATTTGAATTTCGGCCAATGCCGGAATCGGCACCCACAGCGGTAACTCTTCGTCGAGCACATGGTCTTCACGCACATAGCCGTGGGCCAGCACGTAGTCGCCCAGCTGCTGGCTGCTGCGCAAGCCGGCGCAATGGCCGAGCATGATCCAGGCGTGCGGACGCAGCACGGCGATGTGGTCGGTGATGTTTTTAGCATTGGCCGGGCCGACACCAATGTTGACCATGCTGATGCCCGAACGGTCGGCGCGTAGCAAGTGGTAGCCCGGCATTTGCGGCAAGCGCGGTGGTGCTGTGCCGAGCTCGTCACCCGCCACAGCTGGCAGACCGTTGCGCCGCGTGACGACGTTGCCGGGTTCGACAAAGGCCACAAAAGGACTGTCCGCGCGGCTCATTTCTTCATGGCCAAGACGCACAAATTCGTCGATGTAAAACTGGTAGTTGGTGAACAGCACGTAGTTCTGAAACCAGTCGGGCGAAGTGCCGGTGTAGTGGCGCAGACGCTGCAGTGAATAGTCGACACGCGCCGCTGTGAACAGCGCCAACGGCCGAGACTCGCCGGCTTGCGGTTCATAGGTGCCGTTGGCAATGCCGTCGTCCATTGCCGCGAGGTCGGGCAGGTCAAAAGCGTCGCGCATCAGCATGCGTCGCTCGGCGCTCAAATGGCCTTCGACGTGGTCATGCTCTGCAAATGAGAAGTGCACCGGAATTGGCTGTGTACTGATGCCGATTTCGAGTTCGACGGAATGATTTTCCAGCAGCAGCCGAAACTGTTCAAGGTAGTAGCTGGCGTACAGGTCCGGCCGCGTGAGCGTCGTGTCGAAGGTGCCGGGCCCCGCCACAAAGCCATAACTCAGCTGCGTGATGTCGGGCATTTCCAGCGTTGCGCGGGCCACAGTTTCGGTGCGAATGCGCACAAACGGATAGCAGGCGCGCACCTTGCCTGGCAGCGTTTCACCGGCCACGTAGCGCTGCATGCAGTCACGCAAATGCGCAATTTGCTGGTCGTATATCAGCCGCACTTGGGCCAGAGCCGCCACCGGGTCGGTGTAGCGTGCGGGGGCGATGTAGGTCGACAGGTAGGGCATGGCTTTCATCTCATCAAGCTTTCACGGGTTCGCGCATGGTGACGAATTCTTCAGCGGCTGTCGGGTGAATGCCGATGGTGCTGTCGAACACGGCTTTGGTGGCGCCGGCTTTCATGGCGACAGCAAAGCCTTGGACGATTTCACCGGCTTCAGCGCCGACCATGTGCAGGCCGACCACGCGGTCAGTGGCGTCGTCGACCAACAGCTTCATGAAGGTTCGTTCCGTGCTGCCGCTGAGCGTGTGTTTGAGCGCTTTGAACTCGCTTTTGTAAACGCTGATTTGCCCGAACTGTGCGCGCGCATCGGCTTCAGAAAAACCCACCGTGCCAATGTTCGGGTGCGTGAAAACGGCGGTAGGAATGAAGTCGTAGCTCATGCTGCGTGGCGCTTTGCCAAGTGCAGGCCCGAGCAAATGGTCAACCACCACCATGGCTTCGCCCAGCGCGACCGGCGTGAGCTGCAGGCGCGCCGTGACGTCGCCGACGGCATAAACATTTGGCACCGAGGTTTGGTACTGCGCATTGACTTTGATTGATCCATCATCTTTTTGCGCCACGCCCAACGCCTCTAAACCAAGACCTTTGACATTCGGCACGCGGCCGGTGGCGTAGAGCACGGCATCAACCTCAAGGGTGCTGCCATCGGCCAGATGCACCCACAGTGGGCCCACATTTTTGGTATCGCTAGGGGTTCGCGTGATGTTGGCGACATCTG
>CANFSO010000030.1 GCA_947449895.1 Comamonadaceae bacterium | reverse complement strand
GTCTCAACCACTTTCGGCACCGAGTCCACCGGGTACAGCGACTGGTCGGGGTACATCGACGAGTAGGTGTTGTTGTCTGCAGCGACCTGCCAGCCCGACAAGTAAATGGCCTTCACGCCGGCTTTGACTTGTTGCATCGCCTGACCACCGGTCAACGCGCCCAGCGTGTTGACGTAAGCCTCGGTGTGCAGCAGGTTCCAGAGCTTTTCGGCACCGCGGCGGGCCAGCGTGTGCTCAATAGGGAATGAACCGCGAAGGCGAACGACGTCGGCGGCGCTGTAACCGCGCTTGATGCCTTTCCAGCGTGGATTGGTCGCCCAATCTCTTTCGAGGGCTGCAATTTGCTGTTCGCGGCTGAGTTGTTCGTTAAGGTGCTGGGGCATGTGATCACTCCTGAAGTTAAAGAAAAACTATTGAAACAAAACAGTCTGTTGGGGCTGCGAATTTGTATCGCTGGAGCCCTGACTTCTTGTATGTTGACAGCTTCACTTTAAGTCTTTTACGCGTGACTCAACAGCTCTTATGTCTTATATAAGATATAAATTTTTCCGTTTAAAATCAAATAGATACAAGTTAATTATCACGATACAAAAAGTATTTTCTCATATTGAGAAAATATTGTGCATTGCAACATAGCCTAATTTCGCATTATGAAAATCATTATGACGACATGAAAATTAGCCGTGCCTCGTCAAAAAATCAGCTTGGTTTAACGGATTTAACGATCTGAGCTCAGTGCTAGATTTATCTCACGCAGGCGCTGCCGCTGCTGCCTAGCCACGATCACACTGTAAGTGATGATGCCGACGCTCACCACGGCAATCAGCAAGGTGGCGGCCGCATAAATCGACGGGTTGATGCCGCGACGTGCGTAGCCAAAAATGACCTGCGGCAAGGTCGTCACACCGGGGCCTGACAAGAATTCAGAAATCACCACATCGTCAAATGACAGGGTGAACGTCAGCAGCCAAGCAGCCACCACGGCAGGCGCAATGCTCGGCAGCGTGACCAGGAAAAACATCTGCAACGGCCGACAACCCAAGTCCATCGCCGCCTCTTCAATCGAGCGGTCTACTTCACGCAACCGCGACTGAATCACCACCGTCGCGTAAGCCATGCCCAGCAAGGTGTGGCCCAGCACAATCGTGCCCATGCCGCGGTCTGGCCAACCCACTGCACGCTGCACCGCCACCATCATCAGCAGCAGCGACAAGCCAATGATCACCTCCGGCATGACCAGCGGCGCATTGACCAAGCCGACAAACACCGGCCTGCCGCGAAAGCGCTCGTAGCGCACCAGCACGAAAGCGGCCATCGCCCCCAGCACGGCCGACAGCGTGGCCGTCAACAGCGCCACCTTGAGCGACAACAAGAAGCCAGCGACCAATCGCGTATCAGCCCAAAGGGCGCTGTACCACTGCAATGAAAAGCCGGTGAAAACGCCATCTTGGCGCGTGCTATTGAATGAGAAAACAACCAAAAAGACCAGCGGCGCGTACAAAAAAAGATACACCGCGACCAGCCAAAAACGGCCCACATGCGCCTTAAGAAAACGGCTGACCATGCGCATCTCAAGCCCTACCGTTCTCACCGGATACCGAACTCGGCTTGGCACTGTAATGGTAGTAAAGCGCCAATGGAAAGAGAATCAAGGCAATCATGACGACAGCCAAGGCCGAGGCGCGTGGCCAGTTGTTGCTGCTGAACATTTCGTCCCACACCACCCGGCCGATCATGATGTTGTCAGCGCCGCCCAGCAGGGACGGAATGACGAACTCCCCGATGCTCGGAATCAAGACCAGCATGGCCCCCGAAATAATGCCAGCCTTGCTCAACGGCACGGTGATCAACCAGAAAGCTTGCCACGGACTGGCACCCAGATCATGTGCGGCCTCCAGCAAGCTGAGATCCATTTTCACCAGCGTGGCGTACAGCGGCAACACCATGAAAGGCAGGTACACGTAGGTCATGCCGACCAGCATCGAGATGTCGGTGTAAAGCATCTGAATCGGCTCGTTGATCACGCCCAGCGCCATCAGCGCGTTGTTGATCACGCCTTGGTCCGCGAGGATGCCTTTCCAGGCGTAGACGCGCAGCAAAAAAGAGGTCCAGAACGGCAGCATCACCAACATCAGCAAAGCCGGCCGAATGCTCGGCTTGGCGCGCGCAATGAAGTACGCAAACGGATAACTAATCAGCAGACAAAACAGGGTCGTGAAAAAAGCGTACTTCAGCGAGGTCGCGTAAGCGTCCATGTAAATGGTTCGGCCAAAACCGGCGCTGGCATCCCAAAAAATGGCGGCGTAGTTGTCGTACTGCAAGACGAAGCGCCAAACACCCTCGGCCGAAGCGATCAAGGGCGCGAAGGGGTCTACGCCACTGCCCATGTCGGTGATGCTGATGCGCAGCAAAATCAAACACGGCAAGACGAAGAAAACCAGCAGCCAAAGAAACGGCACACCGATGACAAAGCGCCGACCGGGCCGGAACTTGAACGCCAAAAAATTTTTCATGACCACCGATTTATGAGGTCAATGTCACGGCGGCTGAATCGCTCCACCAGAAAAACACCGAATCGTTCCAGGTGATGCCGCTGATATCTTGCCGCGCCGTATTGCCTTCAGTGATCTTTACGGTTTTTCCGCCAGGCATCTCAACGATGAAGGTGCTGTAGCTGCCAAAGTAAGCGATTTCCCGGACCGTGCCTGTGAACAGGTTGTGCGCTACATCGGGCCGGCTTTTGGCGATGTTGATTTTCTCGGGCCGTACAGCAACCGCCAGCGCCATGCCCGACGTGCCGCTGATGCCGTGCCAGACACGGATCACGCCCTCAGGCGTGGTGATCTCGCAGCGATCCGGCTCATCAAGACTCAGCACACCATCAAACAGATTGGCCTGACCAATGAAGTCGGCGACAAAGCGGCAAATTGGGTGCTCATAAATCTCGCGCGGCGTGCCGACCTGCAAAACGCGCCCCTCGCTCATCACCGCAATGCGCGAGGCCATTGACATGGCTTCTTCTTGGTCATGCGTGACCATCACGCAGGTCACGCCGACCGATTCAATGATGTTGACCAGCTCGAACTGGGTTTGCTCGCGCAGCTTTTTATCAAGCGCACCCAAGGGCTCGTCAAGTAACAGCAGCTGTGGCCGTTTGGCCAAACTGCGTGCCAGCGCCACACGCTGCTGCTGTCCACCCGAGAGTTGGTGCGGCTTGCGCTTGGCAAAGGCCGTGAGCTGCACTAGGCGAAGCATTTCTTCAACCCGCTCAGTGATCTCCGCTTTCGGCAGGCCCTCACGCTTCAGACCAAAGGCGATGTTGTCCCAAACGCTGAGGTGCGGAAACAGCGCATAAGACTGAAACATCATGTTGATCGGCCGCTCATAGGGCGCCAACGCTGCGATGTTCAGGCCATCCAGCATCACCGTTCCAGCCGTCGGCGACTCAAAGCCGGCCAACATGCGCAGCAGAGTCGACTTGCCACAGCCAGAACTGCCCAGCAGGGCAAATATTTCGCCTTTGTTAACGGTCAAAGACACGTTGTCAACAGCGACCACATCGTCAAAACGTTTGACGATGCCTTCAACTTTCAAGAAGCCATCGGTGCGTGCAGCAGGCGGATTCATGTCGATCACTGCCCTCTCTTGAAGGCCGTGAATGTGTTCGCCATGGAGGCTCGGGCTTCGTTGCTGAAGCTGGCCGGCGAGACCATTTTCTGCAGGTTGACCGCGTCCGGGAAGACCGCAGTGTCCTGTGCGATGTCTGGCTTCACACTGGGCAAGCTGGCCTTGTTGGCGGTGGCATACCGTAACTCATTGGTCAGCGATGCAGAAACCTCAGGACGCAAAAAATAATTAATAAAGGCATGTGCGTTGTTCGGGTGCTTGGCATCTTGAGGGATGGCCAGCGTGTCAAAAAACATCAAACCGCCGGTGCTCGGCAACAGCGCTTGAATGTCATTGCCGTTTTTGTTGTCGATCGCACGTTGTCGGGCGATGTTGATGTCACCCGCCCAAGCCAGCGCAACACAAGCCCGGCCGCCAGCCAAGTCGTCGATCATGGTGCTGCTGAACATGCGGATGTCTGGCCGCACCTTGGCCAACATGGTGGCCGCGGCTTGGTGGTCAGCCGGGTCGTTGGAATAAGCGTTCTTGCCGATGTAATGCAAGGCCGGCGGAATCACCTCGGTTGGCGAGTCTAAAAAGGCGATGCCGCAAGACTTGAGCTTGTTGGTGTAGACCGGGTTGAACACCAGTTCCCAGACGTTGGCGGGCATCGGCGTATTGCCCAGAGCGGCAGCCACTTTGCCTTTGTTGATTCCGACCGTGGTGAAGCTCCAAGCCCAAGGCACTAAATAATGGTTGTTGGGGTCAATGGCCGACAGCTTGGCCATGATGGATGGGTCGAGATTGACTTCGTTTGGCAGCTTATTTTTGTCAAGTTTCAGCAGCAAGCCACCGTCAATTTGTGGCTTGGCGAACACCGCGCCGGGAACCACGATGTCGTAGCCGGTGTTGCCGGCGACCAATTTGGCGTGCAGGGCTTCGTTATTTTCAAAGGTCTGGTAGTTGACCTTGATGCCCGTTTCTTGCGTGAAGTTGGCCACCATGTCCTGGGCGATGTAGTCAGGCCAGTTGTAGATGTTGAGAATTTTTTCTTCTTTACCAGCGGCTATTGCGGCGGATCTATCTGTCTCGTCTTTCTTACCGCAGGCCGTCAAAGCCAGCGCGGACAAAGCCAATGACCACAGGTACTTTTTCATGATGTTCTTGAATTCGTGAAGCAGGTTGCAGCAAGCGCCTAGCCATGTCCGGCCGGCTTGAGAAAAGCGGATTGTAAGAGCTATCTGTGTGCTCTAACGCGGGTTCACAAAGCCCTCAGACAGTCACGCACCAAGGTGCGGCGTCATGCACCAAACTCATCCACAATGCCCAGACTGAACTGGCCAGCAATGCTGCACCGGCTAGGCGAATTGCCCATGCGCCGGACCTTGGGCCCCGCAGTCGCAACCATAACCACGGGCCAGCCATCAAGCTGACGCCGCTGCCAACGGCAAAGATCGCCATGACCCCCGCTCCTTGGATCGCGCTGGGGCTGAGAGCCGCCACCAGAACTGCCGAATAAAGCAAGCCGCAAGGCAACAGCGACCACGCCGCACCGAGTACCAAAGGCACAGCAGCACCAGCCACCTCGCCAGAACTCTGCGTGGCCGTGCGAATGCGGCTCCAGACTTGTCGAGCACCAACGTCCAGCCAAACAGGCTGACGCGCCTGCCACAGCAACATCAAACCCAACAAAGCTGCAGCCACATGCAAAAGAGTCCACACGGGACGCAACGCTGCTGATTGAATACTCAGCCACCCCAGCCCTTGCATGGACGCCGCAGCCAAACCGCCCAAGGCTGAATAACCGGCCAACCGACCAAGCTGGAACATCCACAGCGCCCGCGTGTTGGTGCCACTGCCGCTGCTGGCGTTGCTGCTCGCAGCCGAGCGCCCCATGGCCGCACAGGCTGCGCCGCACATGGCCACGCAATGGGGCCCGCCAGCGAGTCCCATGAGCAAGGCGGTAACGGCCAGACTGGTTTGCATTCAGATAATTTTAGAGAACTTACTGCGGTTGCGATCTGCCTGCAGATAGCGGTCAAACACCATTGCGACGGCGCGCACAAAAAACCAGCCTTGAGCCGTGACTTCAATCCCACTCGCATTCACAGTGACCAAGCCCTGCCCCACCAGCTCTTCCAAGGCCTCCAACTCTTTGGCAAAGTAGCTCTTGAAGTCAATCAGCAACGCCAGCTCTATGGACTCAAACTGAAGCTGCCCCTGACACATCAATGCCATGATGACGACGCGCCGCACCAAGTCGTCACGTGTCAGCGCCAAGCCTCGAACCACAGGCAACCGGCCCTGGTCCAGATGGTCGTAATAGGTTTCGATGGTTTTGGCGTTCTGGCTGTAGGTTGCACCCACCCGACCAATGGCGGACACACCCAGCGCGATCAAGTCACAGTCAGGTTGCGTGCTGTAGCCTTGAAAATTACGGTGTAGCCTGCCCTGTCGCTTGGCCACAGCCAGAGCGTCATTTGGCAGTGCGAAGTGATCCATACCGATGTAAACGTAGCCAGCTTTTTCAAAAGCAGCCAGCGACCGTGACAGCATCGAAATCTTCGCAGCACCTTTCGGCAGCTCAGCCGTGATGATGCGCCGCTGTGGTTTGAAACGCTCCGGCAAATGCGCGTAGGCATACAGCGCCACGCGGTCTGGCCGAAGCAAGGCCACCTGAGCTAACGTCCGGTCAAATGATTCAGGGGTTTGCAGTGGCAGGCCGTAAATCAGATCAATATTGATCGATTCAAAGCCCAGATGCCGCGCTGACTCGACCAAGGCAAAAACCTGCTCAGCGGGTTGCACGCGGTGCACGGATTTTTGAACCATCGGGTCAAAATCCTGCACGCCGAAACTCAAGCGGTTAAAGCCCAGCTCAACCAGAACGGCCAAACGATTAGCATCAACAGTACGTGGATCAACTTCAATGGCGTATTCGCCACCGGGAGCGAAATTAAAACTGCGGCGCAACATCGTCATCAAGCTGCGCAACTCATCGTCTGATAAAAAAGTCGGCGTCCCACCACCCAAATGCAACTGACTGATGACCTGTCCGGTACCCAGATGCTCGGTGTGCAAATCGACTTCACGACTCAAATAACGCAGGTACTCTTCAGCACGTTCATGGTGCTTGGTGACGATTTTGTTACAGGCACAGTAATAACAGAGCGACTCGCAAAACGGAATATGAACATAAAGTGACAACGGCATGTTCATCGACGCCGCAGCAGACCGGCGCAACTTCATGGCCTGCACATAATCTTCAGCAGTGAAGGCATCCACAAACCGATCAGCTGTTGGGTACGAGGTATACCGCGGACCATTGAGGTCAAAACGTCGCAGTAGGTCGGGTGAGATGGCACTCATAATTCAATCCTTTTGATCCCTTGAACAATGGTGCTACTTTGCCGCTTCTCTGTGTGAACTGCGTTGATGTGGATCAAGCAACTCAGCACATTCATCCGCAAATTGATGAGAATGCTCAGCCATAGAAAACTAAATGATCGCTAGGAGAAATACCCAGAGTCAACGAAAATCGTTAAATGAACAAGGAATCCATTAAAGTCGCCTGCTCCAATTGCAACTTACGCGAGTTGTGCTTGCCCCTAGGCCTGAATGCACAAGAACTTGTTCGGATTGATGAAATTGTCGCGACACGTCGAACCGTCAAACGAGGGACATCGCTATTTCACAACGGTGAAAAATTCACATCGCTGTATGCGATACGCAGTGGTTTTTTCAAGACCAGCGTCACCACTGAAGATGGCCGCGACCAAGTCACAGGCTTTCAAATGGCCGGTGAAATCATCGGCTTGGACGGCATCGTCAACGACCTGCACACCTGCGACGCGATCGCCCTCGAAGATGCTGAAGTCTGCGTCATGCCGTTCGACCGCATTGAAGAAATTTCGCGCGAAGTCACTGCGCTTCAACACCATGTGCACAAGGTCATGAGCCGTGAGATTGTGCGTGAGCATGGCGTCATGTTGCTGCTTGGAAGTATGCGAGCCGAAGAACGCTTGGCCGCATTTTTGCTAAATCTGGTTCAGCGCTTGCAGGCGCGCGGCTTTTCCAAGACTGAACTTATTTTGCGCATGACGCGCGAAGAAATTGGCAGTTATTTGGGCATGAAGCTCGAAACCGTCAGCCGCACGTTCTCAAAGTTTTCAGACGATGGCATCGTCGAAGTCAAGCAGCGACAAATCAATATTCGCGATGCCGAAGCGCTCAAGCGCATCGTCAATTCGCAAGTCAGTCACTGAGCTCTGATTCATTCACCTGATGGTCTGGCTTAGACAGCCACAACACCAAGCTACAGCAGGCCATGCTGATAGACCAAAATAAAAAGAAAGCCACGGTGTAAACACCTTGTCGCGTAGGCATAGAGGCATGACCAGACCAGTTCAATTCGCTGGGGTCAACCACTGCAAAAACTAAGGCCTCCAGCAGGCAAGCGGCTAAAAAAGAAGGCCACAAAATCAAGGCCGCATTACGCAGTTTGGAAGATTCAAACTCTGGTGCCATCGGTGCCTCAAGGTTTTTCATCGGTCTTGCCTCCGGTGGCACTGTGGTTGCGCGCGAGGTTGGCGGGCTGCATGGGTGGCTTCGCCGCGTTCACTTCGCGTGAGATGGCAACACCTTCACGGTAATGCTCTTCAGACACCACTGCGTCCGGCCCCTGCAGAATGTAGACGGCGGTGATGCCGCAAGCAATCACAGCAGACAGAGGCCCGGAAATCACCATCCACACATACGGCTCTTTCCACCAAGGACGTTCCTGTGCAGTGTCTCGTTGGCTTGAAAATTTATCAATTTGAGGCATGGTTATTTACTTTCATGAGAGCCTGAAGCTCTAGCGTGGCACCAAAAAGACAGACTTTTCTGCCCGTTCACCATGCCCGCCATTGGCAGAGATCAGGAAGGTCATCGCGTGCGAGCCTGGAGCAATAGCGTCGGGTGGCGTCTGTACCCGCACCGGAACCCAGCGCGAACCAGCGGCCTCAACTGTGACCGAGTCTTCAGAAACAATCCGTGCGCCGGCTAGACCCGACACACGCAGATGGTATTGCTGCTGAACTTCTGTCGCATTCATCAGCTGTAGACGGTAGACATTTTCAATCTGCCCGCGCTCGACCACGCGCGCAAGTGAACCGCGGTCACGAACCACATCAACCTTGAACGGTGCCCGCGTGATCAAACTGCTCAGCACAGAGATGCTGATGGTCAGCAGCACGGCCGTATAGATCAGCACTCGTGGCCGCAATACCCTGCGAATCATGGCAGTGCTCGACAGCTTGAGCTTGATGCCATTGGGCGTGCTGTACCGAATCAACCCCCTCGGATAGTGCATTTTGTCCATGACGGTGTCGCAAACATCAATGCACGCGGAGCAACTGATGCACTCGTATTGCAAGCCATTGCGAATATCGATGCCCGTCGGGCACACCTGAACACACAAACCGCAGTCAATGCAGTCGCCCAGCCCTTTAGCTTGATAAGCGGCAGGGCTGTCGCTACGTGGCCGCACGCCGCGCCCTTCACCACGCCCGTCATCGTAGGTCACGATCAAGGTGTCGCGGTCAAACATGGCGCTCTGGAAACGCGCGTACGGGCACATGTACTTGCAGACCTGCTCGCGCATCCAACCCGCATTGCCGTAAGTGGCGAAGCCGTAAAAAAGAATCCAGAACCATTCCCATGGCCCGAGCGACAAGCGGCTGACTTCAAGTGCCAACTCGCGGATCGGCGAAAAGTAACCGACAAAGGTGAAACCAGTCCACAAACCAATGGCGATCCAGACCCCGTGTTTGGCCCCTTTGCGCGCCAGCTTGTTGATTCCCATGACCGAGCTGTCAAGACGTATGCGAGCCGCGCGATCGCCTTCTATTTTTCGCTCGACCCACATGAAAATTTCGGTATAGACAGTTTGCGGACAGGCGTAGCCACACCACAACCGTCCAGCGACAGCGGTGAACAAAAACAAAGACAGCGCGCTGATGATGAGCAAGCCGGTCAGGTAGATCAGGTCTTGCGGATACAGCACCAAGTTGAAAATATAAAAGCGACGCGACACCAGATCGAACAACATCGCCTGACGCTCATTGATGGACAGCCAGGGCAATCCATAAAACACCAGCTGTGTGATCCAGACCATGGCCCAGCGCCAATGGCTGAACCAGCCCGACACGCTACGCGCATAAATTTTCTTGTCTGCTTGGTAGAGAGAAGCCACCACAGTCGAGTCATCGCCACCGTCACGGTCGGAAGTGCTTGTGGACACCACCTTGGCCGGCACAATCGGGATCACCTTGTTCACCCTGGTTGTGGCGCATTGGCTGTCTGGGAAACCTGACACTGAAAATCTCCTCAACCACAAGGCTTGTGGAGCCCTTGCTGTTTCTGTCGTTGTAAATCGCTCCTGTTGGAGCGTTCCTCGAATAGCTCGCGCTTACTTGGTTGCCGGCTTGACACCACCCAAGCTCAACACGTAAGCCGCCACGACATGGATCTGCTCGGGCGTAAGCTTGGGCGACTGAGCTGGCATCACATTGTTTTTGCCGTATTTAATGGCATTCACAATGGCCGCCTCACCCCAGCCGTGTAACCAGTAGTCATCGGTCAAGTTAGGTGCGCCTAGCGCTTTGTTACCCTTGCCGTCCATGCCATGGCAAGCAGCACAGACTGCGAACTTTTGTTTGCCATTGAAGGCTTTTATTTCGTTGTACGGGCTGCCAGACAGCGAGAGAACGTAATGCGCAACATCGGTAATATCGCTTTCGCTACCGATGGCTACCCCCATCGACGGCATCATGCCAAGCCGCCCATTGGTGACGGTCTGAACGATGTGATCACCCGTACGTTCACCCAGCCAAGCGGCATTGCCATTGGTCAGATTCGGGTATGACTTGCTGCCACGACCATCCGAGCCATGGCACTGAGAGCAGGTGTTCATGAACTGTCGTTCACCGATCGCCAGCGCGCGTGAATCCCGCGATAGCGCATCAACCGACTGCGCTGAAAATTCGGCGTAGAGCGGTGCTAGCTCGGCCCGCATGCGCTCCACGTCATCTTTGTGCTCAGCCTGAGTTGACCATTTGGAGAGCCCTTTGTAGCTTCCTAAGCCTGGAAAGATGGCCAAGTAGCCCAGACCAAAAACCACCGTCAAAATAAACAGCCACATCCACCAGCGTGGCAAGGGGTTGTTCAGCTCGCGCAGGTCTTCATCCCACACATGCCCCGTCGTGTTGTCACCCGCCTTGCTGGCGTCTGTGTTGACGGTCGCCTTGCCAGCCAACCAGAGCAACAAAGCGCAGGCCAAAATCGACACCAAGCTGATGGCGGCCACATACCAAGGCCAAAAACCATTGACAAAATCGCTCATGAATCCTGCTCCTATTCTGACTTGAAGGGCAACTGAGCCGCTTCATCAAAGTCTGCTTTTTTGGAGGGCAACGTGGCCCACACCAAAATCCCGACAAACACCACAAAGGCGGCCACGGTCACGATGCTTCGCAGCACATTGATATCCATAGTCATCTCGGTCTCCTGTTATTTCAGAGCCAATCCAAGGCCTTGCAAGTACGCAATCAGCGCATCCAGCTCGGTCTTGTCTTTGAGTTCGGCGGGGGCCGCGGCAATCTGCTCGTCGGTATACGGAACACCCACCGTGCGCAGAGCCCGCATGTGGCTTTGAATGGTGTCAGCGTCAGCCGGTGTTTTTTCAAGCCAGGGATAGGCCGGCATGATGGACTCGGGCACCAAGTCGCGTGGACTGATCAGGTGCAGACGCTGCCATTCGTCGCTGTACTTACCGCCAACGCGGTGCAAGTCAGGGCCGGTGCGCTTGCTGCCCCATTGGAACGGATGGTCGTAGACGAACTCGCCAGCCACGGAGTAATGACCGTAGCGCAGCGTTTCAGCCACCAGCGGACGGATCATCTGCGAATGGCAGTTGTAGCAGCCTTCGCGAATGTAAATATCGCGACCCACCACCTTGAGTGGTGAGTCCGGCACGATCCCGGCAATTGGCTGTGTGGTTGATTTTTGGAAGAACAGCGGAACGATTTCAACCAGCCCGCCGACAGCGACGACGAGCAAAATCAAGACGATCATCAACCAATTGTTGGTTTCAACTTTTTCATGTGAAAAGGACATGACTGTTTTCTTTCAGGCGTGGGCCAAAGCGGATGGGATCGTGGCGTTGGCAGGCTTGCCTGCCGTCGCCGTCATGAACACATTCCAAGCCATGATGAGCATGCCGCTGAGGTACATCAACCCGCCGCAAAAGCGCACCACATAAAACGGGAAGGTGGCCTTGACGCTTTCTACAAAGGTGTAGGTCAGCGAGCCATCGGGGTTGATGGCGCGCCACATCAAACCCTGCATGACACCGGCAATCCACATCGCGGCGATGTACAGCACGATGCCGATGGTGGCGACCCAAAAGTGCACTTCAATGGCTTTCAAGCTGTGCATTTTCTTTTGCCCGAACAGACGCGGCACCATGTAGTAAAGCGCACCCATCGAGATAAAGCCAACCCAACCCAGTGTGCCGCCATGGACGTGCGCAATGTTCCAGTCGGTGTAGTGCGACAGTGAGTTCACCGTCTTGATCGACATCATCGGACCTTCAAAGGTGGCGATGCCGTAGAAGGACAAGGCGACGATCATGAAACGGATGATCGGGTCGTCGCGCAGTTTGTGCCAGGCACCCGACAGCGTCATCACGCCGTTGATCATGCCGCCCCAGCTAGGCGCCAGCAAGATCAGCGAGAACACCATGCCCAAAGACTGCGTCCAATCCGGCAAGGCGGTGAAGTGAAGATGGTGCGGGCCGGCCCACATGTAGGTGAAGATCAGCGCCCAGAAATGGACGATGGACAGACGGTACGAATACACCGGCCGCTCAGCTTGCTTCGGAATGAAGTAATAAACGATGCCCAAGAAGCCGGCCGTCAGGAAAAAACCGACCGCATTGTGGCCATACCACCACTGAACCATGGCGTCCTGCACACCGGCATAAGCCGAGTACGACTTCATCCAGCCAGCCGGGACAACGGCTGCATTAACGATATGCAGCAGTGCAACAGCAATGATAAATGCGCCGTAAAACCAGTTGGCCACATAAATATGGCGCACCTTGCGAATGCCGATGGTGCCAAAGAAAACAACCGCGTAAGCCACCCATGTGACGGCGATCAGAATGGAGATGGGCCATTCCAACTCAGCGTATTCCTTGCCTCGTGTGAAGCCCAATGGCAGCGAAACAGCTGCCGCCACAATCACCGCTTGCCAACCCCAAAAATGGAACGCAGCCAGCTTGTCCGAAATGATGCGCGTCTGACACGTGCGCTGCACAACCCAGTAACTGGTGGCGAACAACGAGCAGCCGCCAAAAGCGAAGATGGCGGCGTTGGTGTGCAAGGGCCGCAAGCGGCCAAAGGACAACCAAGAAATACCGAAGTTCAGTTCTGGCCAAGCCATCTGCGCTGCAATGAACACGCCCACCAGCATGCTCACCACCCCCCAGACCACAGCAGCTACCGCGAATTGACGGACTATTTTGTCGTTGTAAACAGTAGCGCGGGACGCCGCCCAACCACCGTTAACAACAGGAACTGACGCGTTTGGAAGTACGGCACTCATTTAAAACCCTCTATGACCCAAGATGGTTTTAAGTTTGCAACGATGCCGCTTCAGGCGTATTGATATGGATCAAATCTTCAATAAGTGACAACTATCACGCTCGAGGTGTGCTCAACGAATCATCCACATCGGACTCGGCAGCAGACTCTTGAAAAATCCGCTGCCCTTCACTTTCAACATCTTCAAATTGGCCAGACCAGACAGCCCAAGCCAGCAGGCCGATCACCCCAAGTGCTAGCAGAACGGAGAAAGGAACGAGAAGAAAAAGGATGTCCATCAAGTGCTCCAAGGTGTTCGCGCCAACCGTGCTGCGTTCAGCATCACGAACAAAGAACTGATCGCCATGCCGAGACCCGCCAGCCAAGCTGGCAAATAACCACTGATGGCCAATGGCACGCAAATAACGTTGTAAGCCACCGCCCAAATGAGATTTTGTCGAACAATGGACATGGCACGGCGCGCTTGGGCCGGCATGTTTCCCAACATCAGCAACTGTCCATCGGGAATGATGAAGTCCGACTGCGCCTGAGCCAACGGAACGGCTTGACCTACAGCAACCGACACATCAGCACGCGCCAGCACAGGCCCATCATTCAGCCCGTCGCCCACGACCAGCACTTTGTGACCCCTGCCCTGCAAGGCTTGCAAATGCGCCAGCTTGCTCTGCGGCGTGCAGTCACCCCTCACATGCTGAATGCCTAGCCGTTCAGCCACCCGACGGGCCGCTACACGGCTGTCACCAGAGAGCATCTGGACCTCAAACCCTGCCGCTTGGAGTCGCTTGACAGCCTCGAAGGCATCAGGACGCACCACTTCGGTGAGCTCAAAACGAGCCAGCAAGCCTGACTCATCAGCCAAAAAAACCTGTAGGCTACTTGTATCGGGCGCAGTAAGCATGCCACCATCAACGCCATTGACACCGCAAAAAGCCGCTGAGCCGAATCGAACCAGACCGCTTGTCACACCCCGAAAGGTTTCGGTCAAAAAGCCCTGTACCCCTTGTCCGGCATGTTCGATCACCTCGGTCAATCTGAAGCCATTCGCTAATGCGGAGCCATCAGAAAAATCGCCCCGCGGTGAGGTTGACTCATCAAAAGCCGCGAGCAAGGCACGTGACACTGGGTGCAAGGAATGCCGAGCCAAGCCGGCTGCCAACGCGATAGCAGTCTCAGGCGAAACACCGTCGCGTGAAACCATGTTGCCCAAGCCCATCCGCGCCTGCGTCAGCGTACCGGTCTTGTCGAAGACAACGGTGTCAATTTCAGCCAGCGCTTCCAGCGCTTGCAAGCGCCGAACCCAAACTCCTTGACTGGCCAACACGCCAGCCGAAGTCAGCATGGCGGTAGGTGTAGCCAACGACAAGGCGCAAGGACAGGTCACAACAAGAACAGCCACTGCGGCCATCACGGCACGGGCCGGGTCAATGTGCCACCAATACGCCGCGGCAAACAAAGCCGACAACATCACAAACCACAAAAAAGGCTTGGCCACACGGTCTGCCAACTGCGCCAGCCGGGGCTTGTCCACAGAGGCATGCTGCATCAGCGCAACAATGCCTGCGTAACGCGTGGCTTGCCCAAGCTGCTGGATGCGCACTTCAACTGTCGCCGACAGGTTGTAGCTGCCCGCCATCACAAAGGCACCCACAGGACGAACAACGGGCCGGGACTCGCCGGTCAACAGCGCTTCGTCGGCAAAGGTGTTGCCACTTTCAATCAGGCCATCCGCCGGAAAAGCTTGCCCCGGCAAGACCCGCACCAAATCCCCAACGTTCAGGCGCCGTACCACCACCTGTTCAAATTCACCATTGGGCAACTGCCGTTGCACGCTGTCGGGCAGCCGCTGCATCAGGCTGTCCAGCGCGCCCGAGGTGCGCGCGCGCAGTCGCTGTTCAAGCCAACGCCCTGTCAGTAGGAAGAACACAAACATCGTCAAGGAGTCAAAGTAAACCTCGGCACTCCACCAACCCTCAGTTTCAAAGGTAGCGGCGGAGCTGATCGCGAAAGTGATCAAGATGCCGAGTGCCACCGGCAAATCCATACTGATGTTGCGCCGCCGCAGGTCGCGCAGTGCATTTTCAAAAAATGGCCGACAAGAAAAAAACAACACCGGCAAGGTCAGCACCCAAGACGCCCAACGCAGCAATTTTTCGATGTCAGGGGTGATCTCGCCAGGCTGGGTGATGTAGGCCGGAAACGCGTACATCATCACCTGCATCATGCAAAAGCCGGCCACTAACCAGCGCCACAGTGCCAGCTGGGCGTCTTTGCGGGTCTGGTCGGAAGCCGCCGTGTCAAGCGCCGGAGACAGGGTATAGCCAAGCGCGCGCGGCGCCTGCAACCATTCTGACGGACGTGTGAAGGCTGACGACCAGACGACGCTGGCGCGCTGGCTTGCGGCACTCACCCGAGCAGCTTGGACGCCGTGTATTGCGAGCAAAGATTGCTCAAGCATCAGTGAACAGGCGGCGCAATGCATGCCACTGACCAACACTTGTGATTCCCACACTGTTGAGGTGTCATCCATCGAATGTCCATGCTGATTTGCATGACGGCTAAAGCGCAACCATTCCTGCGGCTCATCAAAGACGCGCAGCCCAGCAGATTCGGATTCTTGTTGACGCCCAGAATGCCCCGTGCCTCGTTCTAAAACCAAGTGCGAAGAAGCGGGCGTCAAGTCAACAGCATGCATACCTTGAAGCGTAATCGTTGCAATCAGCGAGGGGATTGATGTGGATCAAACTTCAAGTCAGATTAAGCGCTAGACTGAAACTCAATTCAATAGGAGACTCGCATGTTCAAACGCATTTTGATCGCC
Organism: Comamonadaceae bacterium; assembly: GCA_947449895.1. GTDB lineage: Bacteria > Pseudomonadota > Gammaproteobacteria > Burkholderiales > Burkholderiaceae_C > Polaromonas. Next base: position 7,241 of record CANFSO010000030.1, on the reverse strand, counting down.
ACTGATGGCTCTGAACTGTCAAAAAAGGCTGCAGATAGCGGCATCGAGTTGGCCAAACTTTCAGGCGGTCATATCGTCGCACTGCAGGTGGTTCCGCGTTACCCCGTGAGTTATTTTGAGGGTGGAGCCACCGTAAGCATCAGTGAAATTGCCCGCATTGAAAAGGAATGGGCGGATATCGGCCAAGCCACTGTTGCAAAAATCAAGACTCAGGCAGAGGCAATAGGCGTTAAGGCCACCGCAGTAACAACTCATTCAGACATGATTGCTGAAGCCATCATTGCGGCAGCCAAAAAGCACGAATGCGATCTGATTGTGATGGCATCACACGGCCGACGCGGGCTCACACGGCTGTTGCTTGGGAGCGAAACCACCCACGTTCTGACGCATTCAGACATTCCGGTGATGGTCCTACGCTAGTTTCGGCCTTTTAGGCAAACAGCGCCTTGTACTGCTCGCGCAACACGTTTTTTTGCACCTTGCCCATGGTGTTGCGCGGCAGTTCTGGCACCACGAAACACTTTTTCGGAATTTTGAAGTTAGCCAGCTGAGCCTTGAGTGATGCCACCACGGCGTCGCCATTGACTTGTGCGCCTGACTTAGCGATCACCACGGCCACACCGACCTCACCGAAATCCGGATGCGGCACGCCGACCAGCGCGCTTTCGGCGACGCCCGGCATGTCATTGATCACCGCTTCAATCTCGGCCGGATAGACGTTGTAGCCACCACTGATGATGAGGTCTTTGCTGCGTCCGACGATGGTGATGTAGCGGCGCTCGTCGATTTTTCCGACGTCGCCGGTCTTGAACCAGCCGTCTACCGTGAACTCTTCTTTGGTTTTATCCGGCATGCGCCAGTAACCTTTAAAGACGTTCGGCCCTTTGACTTGGATAGCGCCGATCTCGCCGGTTGACAGAAGCTCGCCAGCGTCACCGCAGACCCGCACGCTGACGCCCGGCAAGGCAAACCCAACCGTGCCACCACGCCGCTCACCATCCTCAGCTCGATACGGGTTAGACGTGAGCATGATGGTTTCACTCATGCCGTAGCGCTCAAGAATCGTGTGGCTGGTGCGTTGTTGCCAGTCTGTAAAAGTCTCGATCAGCAGCGGGGCAGATCCGGCCACAAACAGACGCATGTTGCGGCAAGCTTCTTTAGTCAAGCCCGGCTCAGCAAGCAGGCGGACATAGAGCGTCGGCACGCCCATGAAGACCGTGGCCTCGGGCAATTTTTTCAACACCAACTTAGGATCGAACTTCGACAGCCAAATCATTTTGCTGCCGTTGATGAGCGCGCCGTGCAGGGCTACAAACAAGCCGTGTACGTGAAAGATCGGCAGCGCATGAATCAGCACATCACCCGGCTGCCAACCCCAATACGCTTTCAGCGTCAGTGCATTGCTGAGCAAGTTGCCGTGCGTGAGCATGGCGCCTTTGCTCCGACCGGTGGTACCGCTGGTGTACAAAATCGCCGCCAAGTCGTCGACTTGCCGGATCACCGCGTCGTGCTGGTCACTGCAATGGGCTGCGCGATCAAGCAATGTGCCAGTGCGGTCGTCATCCAGCGAGAATACGTTTTGCGTCCCTGCCTTGAAGGCGATCTTGCTGACCCAGCCGAAATTCTTCGAACTACAGACCACCACAGCCGGCTCCGCATTCTCGATGAAATACGCAATCTCGGCGCTTTGGTAAGCCGTATTGAGCGGCAGAAAAACATAGCCAGCCCTCAACGTCGCCAAGTACAGAACCATGGCTTCGACTGATTTTTCAACCTGCATGGCGATGCGAGCACCCGCAGGTAAGTTCAGGGACTTCAGCAAGTTCGCCATCATGGCGGTTGAACGTTCTAGGTCACCCCACGAGTAAAGCAATCCTTGGTCAGTTTCCACTGCCACGGCGTTGAGATCATCAGGAAAAGCTGCGCGTAAAGCGGCAAAGAGATTGTTATTTTTCATCGAAAGACAAAGAAATGAGGGAACAACAGGAGCTTTAAAAAGCTATTTGAAAAAATTAAAAAATCGCCTGTTGCAAAGGGCAACCTCAGGCGAGTGGCCAACAGCTTCAATCCAACTTGGCCCCTGAAGCCTTGACGACTGCGGCCCAACGCTTGACTTCAGCGCTCACAAAATTGCCAAACTGCGTCGGGGTGAGGCCCCCAAAATCGGCACCATTCGCGGCCCAGACAGCTTTCAACTCGGGCGTGACACTCGCACGGTTCAACTCTTCAACAATTTTGACCTGCACATCGGTTGGCGTGCCTTTGGGTGCCCACATGCCATACCAAGTCGTCACGGTGTACTCAGGAAAACCCAATTCGGCGGCGCAGGGCACATCAGGAAAAGCTGCATTGCGTTTGTTGCCAGAGACCATCAGCGCCTTGATGCGGCCACCTTTGATGTGGCCAGCAGACGAACCCAAACCGTCAAACATCATATCAACGGTACCGGCCATCAGATCCTGCAAAGCTGGCCCTGCACCCCTGTAAGGAATGTGGGTGATATAGGTATGGCTTTGCTGCTTGAAAAGCTCGCCGGCCAAATGATGTGATGTGCCTGCGCCAGCAGATCCATAGTTATATTTACCTGGCGATTTACGTACCAAAGTCAGAAAATCTTTGAAGTTTCCTGGCAAATTTTTCGGGTTCACGACCAGCACTTGCGGCACGTTGGCCAAGAGCGATAGGGGCACAAAATCTTTTTCAATGTCGTAATCGAGCTTGGGGTACATCGACGGTGCAATCGCATGGTGCACAGCGCCCATGAACAAGGTGTAACCATCCGGCACGGCCTTAGCCGCAATACCGGCACCCAGCGTACCGCCAGCGCCGCCGCGGTTGTCGATGATTAATTGCTTACCTGTGAGTTTGGCGAATTGCGCTGACAAAGGCCGCGCGAAAGCGTCAGTTCCACCACCTGCGGGAAAGGGCACGATCACCGTGATGGGTCGGGTAGGCCAAACTGACTGGGCTTGACTACCCAAAGAGATACCAACAGCACCAGCGGCGGCCACTCGCAAAACATCGCGGCGGGTCGCGTTCATTTGAAAATTATTCATGGGGTGTCTCCTGTCATTATAAAAAAAGGGGCTGCGTCCTGTTGCACCGTTTCAAGGGCCTCACACGGATAAGTGTCGTGCACGCTCAAATATACAAATCTTCGACCTTGGGTGATACGGGGATTTTCCCCTGTGCAAGCAAGCCCCGGTATTTGTCGAGTCGCTTCAAGTCATACAGGTAGTTGACCATCAGCCCATACGACTGCTTCAGTCCCTTGGTCGACATGTCGCCAGCCCAGTTCAGCCGCTCGACACGGGCACCGTTGCCCAGATGAAAACGCGCCACCGGATCCAGTGGGCGACCGTTGTCAAACTGCCGGCCCAGATAGTCGGCGGCGCAGTGCATCAACACACGCCGCACCGGAGATTTTTCGTCCAGCTGCGACACCTTGTCAGCAGCAGCCAGAAAATCTACGGCGGTTGTCACGCCTGCCTGGCCCAAAGCGACGCCTAAAGCCAGTCGCTCTTTGTCACTGAGCTGATCGATCAAAGCCCCGGCATGTTTGACCAGCCAAGGTCTAAAGCCCGGGATCGGTGAGAGCGTGGAGAAGACCTTCAAGCGTGGGAATTCGGCACGCAAGGTTTCCACCACACGCTTGATCAGCGAGTCGCCAAAGCTGACGCCGCGCAAGCCTATTTGTGTGCTGCTGATGGAGTAAAAAATAGCCGTGGTGGCTTTGCCAAGGTCACTTTCCGCCGCTGATTCGTCGAGTAGCGGCGTGATGGCACCGGCCAGTTCATCGACCAGTGCAACCTCGACAAAAATCAGCGGTTCGTCGGGCAAACGCGGGTGAAAAAATCCGTAGCAGCGTCGGTCACTGTCCAATCTATTCTTGACGTCGGCCCAGCTTTTGATGGCGTGCACAGCCTCGTACTTGATGAGTTTTTCAATCAGCGATGCCGGCGAGTCCCAACTGATGCGGCGCAGCTCCAGAAAAGCCACATCAAACCAAGTTGAGAATAGGTTTTCAAGCTCTGAATCCAAGGCCAGCAAGCGCTTTTCTGTTTTGATGTGCGGCAGCAATTCGGCTCGCATATCGACTAAAAAACGCATACCTTCTGGGAAAGCCGAAAAGCGCTGCAGAAGCCGCGTGCGCGGCGAAACGAAAGCCCGCCTCAGACGGATCTCCGCCTGGCCTTCATCAGATGTGCCAAGCGCCGCCTCGTAATGATCCCGCGCGGCTTGCACCTTTTCAGCGTTAGGGCCGAACTGTTCGCTCATCAACAACCAAGCGTCACGCCGCTGCTCGGGTGTGGCACTGGCGTACCAAGTGGCGATGTTGCGGGCACGCCGACCGCCCTCCACTTCACTGACTTGTTTGTCAATCACAGACTGCAATTCAAGCAAAGTGCGGCGCAAAACGCGCGGTGACAAGGCTTCCTCCTTGTGCTTCAACACCGCACTCAGGCGCTCCCGGGTGCTACGACCTTTGGCGTTGTTGGGCTCGGTTACAGCCACCGAAGACACCCCGACAGCAGTTGCACGAGACACTTTGGTCGGCGTTGCTGCGGCTGCATCATTGCGCTTGAATTGCAATCCCTTGCTGACAGACTGGACGCTGCGGAGCAGCCATTCGGTTGAGTTCATGCTGCCACCCGGCTTTTTGTTTGAAGACGTGAAAGATCGCGTAAGGCGTCGCGCTGACGTGTCAGATGGGTGCGCATGGCGGCCTCTGCCCCTTCGCTGTCTCGACTCATCAACGCCGCATAAACCGACAAATGTTCCGTCAAACTTTGATTTAACCGGCCCGGCGCATGCAACTGCTGGAGGCGTGCCAGCTTGAGAATTTTCCGCAGATCTGAGATAGCTTGAGCTAGCCATCGATTATTCGCCAGCATGATGATCGACTCATGAATCAGCAGATTGGTCGCGTAATAGTCTTGAATACGACCGGCGTCCGCATGTCCTTGAAGCCTATCGTGCAAAGCTTTTAAGGCTGCTAAGTCAGCATCACTGGCGTTACGCGCAGCCTCGTAAGCGCATCGCCCTTCGAGCAACGCAATCACGGGAAAAATGTCATCCAAATCATGCTCCGTGACTTCGCTGACGAAACATCCACGACGGGGCTCATGGCGCAGCAGCCCTTCGGCCGTCAAAACCTTCAAGGCTTCACGCAAGGGGGTGCGCGAAATTTTTAGACTTTCACACAATGCCAGTTCATCAACAAAACTGCCGGGCAACAAGGTGCCGGAAAAAATCTGTTCCCGCAACGTGGCGGCAACTTCCTGATGCAAGGAGTTCTGTACAAGGCGCATGATTCTCAAGACCTTAAAAGGAAGGAAACAACAGGAAAAACCATAATTACAGGTAATTATGGAATGTCACCGGCTTGCAAGCAAGCGCAACTATCAATTAAAAGCGGGCAAAAGCAGACATGTGAGGTTAAACCCCTAGTCAACGCCCATTCAAGACTAAGTTAAGGCCAAGAATCAGACTGTCTTATTTTTTGAAGCCCAGACCCACAACCAAACACCGGCGGCAATCATTGGGAGACAAAGCCATTGCCCCATGCTCATACCCAACGCGAGAATGCCCAGAAAGTCATCCGGCTCGCGGAAAAACTCCGCCACAAAACGCAGCACACCGTAGCCCACCAGAAAAGCGGCCGAGACTTCGCCGATCTTGCGCGGCTTACGGGCATACAACCAGAGCAACACAAAGAGCAGCAAACCTTCCAGTAAAAACTGGTAGACCTGCGAGGGATGTCGCGGTTGCAGCGTTCCGCTGTGCCTGAAAACCATGCCCCATGGCAATGCAGGGTCACTGAAGCGGCCCCACAACTCACCGTTGATGAAGTTACCAACCCGGCCAGCCGCTAAGCCGGTCGGCACGCACGGCGCGATCAAGTCCATGACTTGCAACCATGGCTTCTGACGGGTCCGGGCAAACCAGATTTGCGACACTAACACGCCCAGCATGCCACCATGAAAACTCATGCCGCCTTGCCACACAGCCAGTATTTCCAGCGGATGCGCCAGGTAATAGTCATGTTTGTAAAAAAGGCAATAACCAATGCGGCCTCCCAGCACCACGCCGACCACGCCGAGAAACAAAATATCTTCAATGTCACGCCGACTCCAAGCTGCAGCGCCCTTCATAGAGGCATAGGGCTGGTGCCGCAAACGAAGATTCGCCAGCCACAAGAACAAGCCAAAGGCGGCCAAATAAGTCAAGCCATACCAATGAATGGCCAAGGGCCCGAGTTGCAGAGCAACGGGATCAATTTCAGGGTGAATCAGCATCGTGGCATTGTGCCAGCGCAATCATCTGGGCCAGCGCAGGCTGAGGCGGCGCTCAAGGCCCTCGCTGGCATCGTAGAATCCAAAATTGATTGATCCGGCAAAGCCTCGGAACATCCGTAACCAACCGATATAAGAGACCCCCATGACGCAAGACAAGATGCCCGAAGGCGATGCCATCAACCGCCGCAGCCGCAACATCACCGAAGGCACAGCGCGCGCGCCGAATCGCTCGATGTACTACGCCATGGGTTATGAAGCGGAAGACTTCAAGAAACCGATGGTCGGAGTGGCCAATGGTCACAGCACCATCACACCTTGCAACAGTGGCCTGCAAAAACTGGCCGACGCCGCGATCAACGCGATCGAAGAGGCCGGCGGCAACGCACAAGTGTTTGGCACACCGACCATTTCTGACGGCATGGCGATGGGCACCGAGGGTATGAAGTACTCGCTGGTCAGCCGAGAAGTGATTTCAGACTGCATCGAGACCTGCGTGCAGGGCCAGTGGATGGACGGCGTGCTGGTCATCGGCGGCTGCGACAAGAACATGCCCGGCGGCTTGATGGGCATGTTGCGCGCCAACGTCCCGTCTATTTATGTGTATGGCGGGACGATTTTGCCTGGCCACTACAAGGGCAAAGACCTGAACATCGTCAGCGTCTTTGAAGCCGTTGGCGAGCACTCTGCCGGCCGCATGAGCGACGAAGACTTGCTGCAAATCGAGCGCCGTGCCGTCCCCGGCCCCGGCAGCTGCGGCGGCATGTACACGGCCAACACCATGTCCAGCGCGTTTGAGGCGCTGGGTATCTCCCTGCCCTACTCGTCAACCATGGCCAATCCGCATGACGAGAAAACCAACTCGGCCAAAGAGTCGGCCAAGGTGCTGATCGAAGCCATCAAAAACAACCTCAAGCCGCGCGACATCGTCACCAAGCAAGCCAT
>CANFSO010000029.1 GCA_947449895.1 Comamonadaceae bacterium | reverse complement strand
CAGCCACTTGGTTTGCACTCGAAGCCATGGGGAAGGTCAGCGGCGCCACCGTTGAAGTTGATCTTGAATCTCTGCGCAGTCACGGCGACAAGCGCGAATTGATGACGCGCATTACCTTTTCACAGCCGCAGAAAGAACAAAACATCCGCTTTCAGTCCGTGATTGCAGAACTTGAAATTTCATGCAACACCGATCAGGACATTTGGAAGAGCATCAATTTCTTCCTCAACAATGGTGCCGAAGGCAAACCGCTCAGTTCCGTTAATTTTGGGCCTGATGGCATTTCCATCCGCGTTTTGAAGATGTTGCCAGAAAAAGCATGGGCGACATTGCAACGAAGCTCCTGCGGCAGAAACACCACCCTCTTCCCTTGAGCAACTCAGCCAAACTTGCGGGCAGCCTCAATCGCTAAACCCGCACCAATGCTGCCAAACAGATCACCCTCGACGCGCTGCGCCTTCGGCAGTAATTCTCCAACGCTCTGGCGCAATAGCGGCACACCACTTGAGCCGCCCGTGAAAAACACCGTGTCGACTTGATCAGCGGTAACGCAGGCATCACGCAATAGTTTGTTCACCGTTTCACCGATGCGGGCCACGAGGGCCACAATAGCTTGGTCAAACATGACACGCTGTAAAAGAACCTCTTTTGACGCGCCAATACGGCTCAAATCCATCGTCACTTGAGGCTCTGTGGACAAGTTGATCTTGGCCGCCTCGACCTGCAGCGCTAGCCAATGGCCGTCTTTTTGCTGCACCAAATTTTGCAAAGCTTGCAACTTGTCCGGCTCGCGGCCTTCGCGCGTCACCTCGACAATTTGCGCCACAGCCTTGCGTGTGTAGGCTTGATTGATAGTGTGCCAAGTGGCGAGGTTGAAGTACGGTGACGAAGGCACTTGCAGGCCACTTTTGAGTTGACTGCCCAGCCCCAGCAAAGGCATGACGCCGGCCAAGCTCATGTGTTTGTCAAAGTCAGTGCCCCCAATGTGCACGCCGCCGCTGGCCAGAATATCGTCTTTGCGTTGCTGCTTGCCTGCCCGCTCAGGGCCAAGGCGAACCAGCGCAAAGTCAGAGGTGCCGCCGCCAATGTCGACCACCAACACCAACTCTTCACGGCTGATCTGAGACTCGTAATCAAACGCTGCAGCAATCGGTTCGTACTGAAACTCAATGTGACGCAAACCCGTCGCACGCGCGATGTCAGCCAGTGTGTTTTCGGCCACCTTGTCGGCTTGCGGGTCGTCGTCCACAAAGTAAACCGGGCGCCCGAGCACTGCGCTGCTGAAGCTTTGTCCGGCTGACACCTCCGCCCGGCTTTTGAGCTCACCAATGAACAGCGCCAGCAGCTCTCGAAACGGCAAAACCCGGCCAGCAACCTCGGTGAAATCGTCCATCAAGGAGGTGCCGAGCAGGCTTTTCAAAGAGCGCATGAGGCGGCCTTCATCACCGATCAGGTAGTCGGCCAAAGCCGCACGGCCGTAGCTGGTCACGCTGTCTTCGGCGTGAAAAAAGACGACCGACGGCAAGGTCAGCTTGTCACCTTCCAGCGCCAGCAACGCGGCTTGGCCCGGCCGATGCCAGCCGACCGTTGAATTGGAAGTGCCGAAGTCAATGCCGCAGGCCTGGGCTGCGCCCTTCACAGTCACCATCGAGTTCAACCCGGCTTCTTGAATTGCTTGTCTGCCCAAGCGATGGCGCTGCTGCGGTTGAGCTTGAACGACGCCGCCACACGCACCTCGGCCAGCAACTCGCCAGCGTCATCGTGGGCACTCAGCGTGCCATAAGGGTTGTCTTCGTCAGGAATGATGTCGAGCGAAACCGTGACACGCGCAGACCCGGCGGTGACGGTGATGCTCTGGTGCAGCGAGGCATGCAATTGCTGCTCTTGCCGGCGCACAAATTCAGAGGCGGTTTTGACCAAAGTGTTGAAGGCGGTGTTGTCGAGTGGCTTGGGATTTTTCTTGTCGCGTCCCATGGTCCAAGGCCCGATCAAGGCCGGTTCGGGTTCGCCGTCTTTGATCATGGCCACCGCCCAGCCGTCATCGTCTTCGTTTTTCAGCACCCGTGCGGTCCAGCCATTGTCCTGCCACAAGCGCGGCTGCTGGACCCGTTCGGGTTGTTCGGGCATGTCGGAGGTATCGGAAGAATTCAATGGAAGTTCAAATCAGGTAAAAATGAGTCTAAGCCTCAGGGCGCTCGATTCTAAAGGTCTTATGACAACAGCCACATCTCCATCATCAACGGCCAACCTCCACATTGTTTGCCCGCACTGCCAAACCACCAACCGCGTCGCCAAGGCCGACTTGGGCAAAGCAACCGACTGCGGTCAATGCCACAAACCGCTGTTCAACGGACAGTCCGTAGCCATGTCGGAGGCGGCTTTTGACAAGCACTTGCAGCGCGATCAAATTCCGGTGCTGGTGGATTTTTGGGCCCCCTGGTGCGGGCCGTGTCGCCAGATGGCACCGGCCTACGAGCAAGCTGCCCAGCAATTGGAACCGCAGGTGCGGGTCGCCAAGGTCAACACCGAAGAGGCCAAAAATTTGGGGGCCCGCTTCAACATCCGCAGCATTCCGACCTTGGCACTGTTTTTAAATGGCCAAGAAATCGCCCGACAGCCGGGAGCCATGGGTGCGGCTGACATCGTGCGCTGGACGCAGTCACAACTGGCGCAACACCGCTGAACTGGGGTTCAGGCGTCGTCGCCAGACGCTTGCTGAGCCGCTGCGCGCAGCTTGTCTTTCTTGCTGGGCCGCTTGCCTTTGATGCCGCCGGTGGACTCGCCCGCAGCACTGCGGCTTTCAGTGGCGGCCAGCACCGGCGCGACATCCGTCGGCTCAAAACCGGCCACCTGCTCACGCGCCACGCTCACGCCTTGGCGCTTTTCGATCAAGCGAAAATGCGCTTCGGTGGCTGGGCTGACAAAGCTCACGGCCAAGCCAGACTCGCCTGCGCGGCCCGTTCGGCCGATGCGGTGCACGTAGTCCACCGCCGAGCGCGGCAAATCGTAATTGACGACCACCGGCAACAAGGCAACGTCCAAGCCGCGCGCCGCCACATCGGTCGCGATCACTACTTTGACATCTGAGTTTTTAAAGTCGAGCAGCACCTGCGTGCGCTTGCCTTGGCTCAGTTCGCCATGAAAAGGCTCGGCTTCTAAGCCGACTTTGCGCAGCTTGTCAGCGACCATCTCGGCAGCGTGTTTGGTGGCCACAAAGACCAGTACACGGCTCCACTTTCTTTGCGTGATCAGGTGCCGCAGCAACTGGGTGCGCCGGCTGCTGTCGACTTCAATTGCCAGCTGCGCGATGGCGCTGATTTCCAGCACCTCGGGCAGCACTTCAACCCGTGCCGGTAACTGCAGCAAGCCAGCCGCCAAGGCCTGCACGGGCGCGGGCAAAGTGGCCGAGAAAAACAGGTTTTGCCGACGGGCGGGCAGCAAGGCCAAAATCCGCTTGAGCTCTTCATCAAAACCGAGGTCTAGCAGCCGATCGGCTTCGTCCAGCACCAGCGTCTGCACCGCCGACAAATCAAGCGCGTTGTGGTCAATCAAATCCAGCAGTCGGCCAGGCGTCGCCACCACCCAGTCGGTACCGCTGCGCAAGCCCATCATCTGCGGGTTGATCGAAACGCCGCCAAAGACCACGGTGACTTTGAGCTCGGGTGCCACTTGCTGCGCCAGCAGGCGCGCCACCTCGCCAATTTGCACGGCCAGTTCACGCGTGGGCACCAGAATCAGCGCCCTCACCCGCCGTGGGCGACCGCTAGGAACAGCCGCCAGCATTTGCAAGATAGGCAGGCAAAACGCCGCCGTCTTGCCTGAACCGGTTTCGGCCGACGCCAGCACGTCGCGGCCCGCCAAAATCAGCGGAATGGCGGCCGCTTGCACAGGCGTGGGCTGGCTGTAGTTCAGACCCGCCAGAGCGCGAAGAAGGGGCGGCGACAAGCCGAGTGTGGAGAAAGACATACTGAAGTTATTTTTGAAGCTGAAGTGAAGCCGAGGGTGGCTTTTTAGTAAGAGCGAATAGGTCAAGTTTAAGCGCCAGCCGACCAGGCCGGCGCTTGAGGCCGCATAATCATGGCCTCCTGACAGTCGGCCGCAAGGCGCCGCACTGCATCTATCTGCGCTAGACCGCAACCCAACCAACTTTAAGGCTCCCGTGAGAAAAACGTTCAAACTTCAGGTCGAAGGCAAAAACCCGGACCGCGTGCTGGACGCCCACAAACACGAGATCCGCAAGTACGTCAAACGCCAAAGGCGCGTGCCGTTGCCAGCCGGCGTGGATTTTTGGGACTTCGACTGCAAGTTTGGCAGCACTGAAGAGTCCGCTGAAACCGTGCATTTGGCAGAAATCATCACGCGCATCGACGCCGCTGTGGTCGAAGGCGCAGCGCAGTTTTTCGTCGAGGTCTTGGCCAAAGAAGCCCACCGCCGAGTTAGGCCGGCTGGTGAGTCCGCAGCGCATCAACGCGATGGCTTCGATGAGGGTGACGACGACCTCACGCCCTGATGTCAAACTCCGCTTCGCCCATGTAGCGATGCGGACCCAAGGCCGCCGTCAGCGCGGCCGATTCAGCGGCCTGCCACTGGTTGAAAATTTCCAGCTCTTCGGTGCTCAAAACATCCGCTGACGGCGACTCGCCATACACGGCCACCAGTTTGCGGTACATCGAATACACCGGCAACACCAGTGAGGCATCGCCCAAGGCTTCATTCAAGGCCGCGCAAAAACGCTTTTCTGCCCTGCGCTTTTCCAGCTCGCTGACATCTTCATACGCAAACAAGCGAACGCTGTAGCTCATGGGGCGGCAACGTCCATGCGGCGGCGCAGGCGTTTAGCCTCGTCCATGTCACCGGCTTGTTCTGCACGCAAAACCTGCACGCCCAGCCAAGCCAGCAAGGGGCGACGCCAGCCTTGAGCCGACGCCGTCGCTACCGCTTGCGCCATGGCTGCAGGGCTCAGCTGACCGGTGCGCAGGAGAACGCCGGCACCGACCAGCCGTGACAGCGGCTCGTCCATGGCCTGCATCACGCTGGCTTGTGCCGTGGAGGCAGCCGAGACCAAGCGTTGCTGGGCAGCCGGCAGCAGCGCAGCGTTCTGAGCCGTGCCGCGTCCGGCCAAGTAGTCGGCATACGCTTGGTCAGCCGCCGTCGCATCTGCGCGCAGCAACTCAAAACCGGCACACGGCTCCAACACCAAACTGGCCACGCGGGTGGCGCAGCGCAGCAGCTCAAGCCGGGCCAAAGCGTCGGGCCGACCGGTGCTGGACAACGCCTGCCGCGCCTTGTCAAACTCCAGCGCTTCAACGCGCGTGTTGCCCGTCAAATAGGCAGTGACGAAACGGTCGCTGGCGCTCTTGGCGCTGAGTTGCCAGTCCGGCACCGCTGGCTGGCTGGCGCAGCCTTGCAACAACATCAACAAACCAACAGCGGACGCAAGTGTAAAAAGTCGAGAACGAAAAACAGTCATGGCAACTTCACCTCAGTCTCTCGAGCAAACGGCCATTTGCGATTGATCTCATTGACCAAGCTTTCAACCTTGATCAAGCTGCTCTCCACTTCAGCGCGCAGTGTGCCGAGATCTGCTGTGGCGACTCGGGCATTGGCACCCACCGCCTGCGCTTCGACCAGCACTGCATCAACCCGCTTCAGGCTGCCGCGGGTTTCACCCAGCAGGCCGTTGAGCTGAACAATGGTGGCGCGGGTTTCGGGCATCACGCCGCCGGGACCAAACACCTGTGTGTCAGCGCGCAAGGTCAGTCCGTCCAGACGCGCCAGCAAGGTGTTGGTGCGCTCCAGTGTGAGCAGTAATTTTTTGGCTTCCGCGTCATTGCCTAGCAACACACCGAGCGCGCCGGTCGGGCCTTTGAGTTTGTCGGTCAGCTGCTGCACGTTGGCCAGACTGCCGCCCAAAGCACCTTCGTTGCTGACCAGCGTTTGCACGCTCTCCACCAGTTCGCGAGCGGCCGACATCAGACGCGGAATATCGGCAGACGCGTCGCCGCGCAAGACCTCCCGCACAGCACCATCGGGCAACAGCGGGTCGGTCAAAATGCCGCTGTAGGCGCGGATATTCGTGTTGCCAACCAGCCCGCGCACCAGCGTGAACACGCTCGATTGACGCAACCAATGGGCTTGTTTGAGCGGCACATCGACCAAGATGCGCGCCTTGCCGTCAGGCGCCAGTTCGATGCTGCCAACGCGGCCAATTGGAAAACCTGAAAAGGTCATGTCCATGCCGACCACCACGCCTTCGGAGTCATCGCTGACGAGCACGAGTTTTTGCGTGCTTTCAAAAGCACCACGCGCATACAAGACGTAAACAGCAGAACCCAGCACCAGCGCCAGCATGAAGGCCAGCAACAGCAAGGCCTTGAGCTCAAGGCGGCGTGCAGGCGGCACGGGTTCAGGGTGGTTCAAAGATGACATGCGGGGCCGATAAAAATCAACATGGAAAATTCAATAGTAATTGCCGACGAGTGAGATCACTTCAATCAGCAAGATGACCACAAACATGCGCGCCAGCGCACGCAATTCAGCGCCGTGTCGAACCCCGCCCGGGGCTTCATCCAACATCGCAGACGCCATGGGCATGAGCGACACGGCCAAGCTGAAAAACAGCGTCTTCAAGACAAAAATCAGTGTCACTGCCGGGGTGAAGACCTGGCCAAAAAGTCGCGTGTAAGCCGGCAAGGCCGATGTATTGAAACCATACACCGCCACATACGCCAACACCAGCGCAACCACACAACTCAGCGCTGCCAGTGTGACGCTGGAAAAAACACCGGCCACCACGCGGGGCATGACTTCTTGTCGCAGCGGGTCACGGCCTTGCGCGGTGATGGCCGCTAACTTGCCGTGCCGACGCATGTCGGACAGCTCAGCGCTGCTGGCCATGGTCGAGCGCAAGGCAACGAACAGCGCCGCGCTCAAAGGAATCAGCTCCAGCACCAGCACCCGAATAATCACTTGCAGCGCGTATTGCGAGAGTCCGTAGCTCTGCGCCGTCACCACCACAATCCGCGTGATCACCAGCGTGATCAGCGCACACAGCAGCGTGAACCAGACCAAAATCGGCGCGGTGCCCTGCACCATGTGACGTGCCAGCAGCACGCGGTTGCTGGGCGAATAACTGGCCGGTGAAAAAGCCAGCACCAAAATTTGTGCGCCGAAATACAGCACGCGCCACCAACCGACGAACCAGTTGATGATGAGTGCTGTCGCCGTCATGCGCTGACCTGCTCGCTGGCCGTGGCCATGGCTTGGCCCAACTGCACCGGCCCACCTGCTTGCCAATCAGGATTGAACTGCAACGGCCCAGCCGGGAACAGCAACACCACGGTAGAGCCGAGCAAAAACCGGCCCATCTCGTCGCCTTTTTTCAGCGTCACTGGCGGCGTGGCGTCCGCGTAATGCCATTCGCGCACCGTGTTTTGGCGCGAGCGGTTCACCACGCCATGCCAGACCGTCGCCATGCTGCCGACAATCGTGGCACCGACCAGCGTCAAAACCATCGCCCCGTGCGGCGTGTCAAAAACACAGACCAAGCGTTCGTTGCGGGCAAACAAACCCGGCACGCCGCGCGCAGTGACTGGGTTGACAGAAAACAGATCGCCCGGCACGTAAATCATGCGCAGCAAACGGCCATCACACGGCATGTGAATGCGGTGGTAGTCACGCGGGCTCAGGTAGATCGTGGCAAAGCTGCCGTTCCTAAACTGCTCGGCCAGTTGCGCGTCGCCGCCGACCAGCGCGGTGGTCGAATAGTGATGCCCTTTGGCCTGAAAAATCTGATCATTCTCAATCCGGCCAAACTGGCTGATGGCACCATCAACCGGACAGATCCATGCAGCACTGGCCAGCGGCCTAGCGCCCGGCTTCAAAGCGCGGGTGAAAAAGTCATTGAACGACAGGTAACTGGTGATGTCTGAGTTAGCTGCCTCGCTCATGTTGACGGCGTACTTGCCAACGAACCAACGAATCAGCGCCGTGGTGACCCAGCCGCGCTGGCGCGACGCCACGAAGCCCGCGAAAGTCGTGATGGCCTGCTTGGGCAGGAGATATTGAAGAAGAACTTTGAAACGATCAGGCACACGGACTCACGGAAGTGGATGAACGACGGCTATTTTATAGAGCCGCAACGCTGCTCAGTTTGGCAGCACGCGCAGCAGTCGACCCTCGGGGCTGTCGGTCAACACGTAAAGCAAGCCGTCCGGCCCTTGGCGCACATCACGGACACGGCCAACACCCTCAAGTAGCTTGTGCTCGCGCTGCACGCGGCCCTTGAAAGGCGCGTCCAACTCCATCCGGTTCAGGTAGCCAAACTTCAGCGAACCGACAAACAGATTGCCGCGCCAAGACGCGCCGTAACGGTCGCTGGTCAAGAACGCCATGCCCGCCGGTGCGATGGACGGTGTCCAGTGGTGCAACGGCTGCTCCAAGCCAGCGCGTTCGCTGATGCCCGCACCGATTTGTCCACCGCCGTAGTTCACGCCATGCGTGATGATGGGCCAGCCGTAGTTGCGTCCCGGCAGCGGCAGGTTGATCTCATCACCTCCTTGCGCGCCATGCTCTTGCGTCCACAAAGTGCCGTCGGGTGCGAGCGTCGCGCCCTGCACATTGCGGTGGCCCCAACTCCAGATCTCTGGCAAAGCGCCAGCGCGTTTCAGCAGCGGATTGTCGGCAGGCACAGAGCCGTCTTTGTTGATACGAACGATCTTGCCAATGTGGTTGTCCAGCTTTTGCGCATCGGCCATGCGCGAATAACGATCGCCCAAGGTCAAAAACAAAGTGCCGTCGGGCTGGCCGCTTTTCTGGCCTTCCACGATCCTGCAACCGAAGTGAGCACCGCTGTCAACTTTCGGCTTTTGGCTGAAGATCACTTTGAGGTTTTGCAAGGCCGTGTTGTCAGCGCTCAGCGTCGCCCGGGCCAAGGCCGTGCTGTTACGGCGCCCGTCTGCTGAAGGTTCTGAAAAACAAAAGGACAGCGTTCGGCTCTTTTCAAAGTCGGCATCCAGCAGCACGTCGAGCAAACCGCCCTGCCCGCCGGCCGCGATTGGAGGCAAGCCCGAAATCGGCGCACCGCGCTGGCCATCAGGGCTGATCACGCGCATGCGCCCCGGCCGCTCCGTCACCAAAAAATGTTTGTTTGGAAGAAATGCCAGCGCCCATGGATTTTCCAATTCAGTGGCAACCACCTCGGCGCGCACGCTTTGGGCTGTTGCGGGCATGGCCACAAACAACATAGCGGCGATGAACCCTAGCGAGAGCACCGGCCCAAGCCGCAAACTCAAAGAGCAATTTACATTTTTCGCATCTGTCCAACCCATGGCTATTTCTCCAAAATTCAAAAGAGGTAAAAGGTAATATGCCATGCTCACTCCTGTAGAGCTTGTCTACTGCCAAAGACTGGGCTCATTTGGGACTTGACGCTGAGCCGCCACGTCAGTAAGCTCCCCCGATGCGTTTTAGACTGATCAAGCCCACTTTTGCACCCGGCATGGCCTTGGCCTTGGGTCTTTTGATCAGCACAGGCGCAAACGCTGCGCCGAACGCAGATGAACTCGACGCGTGGCTGGCCGACAAAGGCCTGTTGTCGCAAATCCAGCAAGTTAAGCAACATGTCAGCCTAAAAGCCTCTGAACTCGTAGTCCATGCCATCGGCTTTCTTGGTGTGCCTTACCTGCGCGGTGGCAACACGGCTGAAACTGGTTTTGACTGCAGCGGCTTCGTTAAAGCGATTTACGAACAGACCGTCGGCTTTGTACTCCCACGCCGTGCCGAGCAACAGGCGGCCGCCACCCAAAACATCGACAAAAAAGATTTGGTCCCGGGAGACTTGGTCTTTTTCAACACCATGCGCAGAGCCTTCAGTCATGTGGGCATTTATATCGGTGACGGCAAGTTCATCCACTCACCAAAACCTGGGGCTGAAGTGCGAGTTGAAAGTCTGGCGGCGGCGTATTGGAACCGTCGCTTTGACGGCGCCCGTCGTGTCGATGCAGCACAAGATAACGCCGAACCGGCTGTGGCTACAGCCTTGCGATCACAACCGAAGCCTTGAGCAATCGTCAGCGCTCAGCCAGCATCTGATGCAGCAACCAAGTGCCGGCTCGGCCCAGTGGTCGCTGACGCGACCAGACAGCGTCTACCGGAACACGCTGAGGCCAGCCGCGCGCATCCAGCTCGTGCAGCGTGCCGACCGCAAAACGCGTGACCATCCAACGCGGAATCGCAGCCCAGCCAAAACCCAGCACTGCCATCTCCAACAGCATCAAGTAACTGGACGCCGACCATGAACGACGCGCTGCAGGCATGAGCCGGTCAGCCCGCCCCTGAAAAGGGTCGAGGCGGAGTTCGCGGTACTGGGCCAGCATCTCGGGCGTGACGTCCTTCATGCCGGCCAGCGCGTGATTGGCGGCCACAAATAGCGTGATCTCGGACTGCTCGGCGATGGTGGCCGAGCCAATGTCAGACGGGTATGTGGCCTGCGCACCAACCACGCCGATGTGCGCCCGCCCACTCTGCACAAGCGCCACCAGATCGCCATGTTCGGCAATCAGGCACTCGAACTCCAAGTCAGGAAAGCGCTGCTCAAAGGCCGTCAAAGTGCTCTCAAAACCATCGGACTGGTAGGTGTCTGACCAGACAACGCTGAGCTTGGCCTCCAGCCCGCCGGCGAGCTGGCTGGCCGACAAGTCAAGCCGGTTGCTGGCCGCCAAAATCTCTTGTACTTTGCCCAGCATCACCCGGCCATGGGCGGTCAATGTGGGTTTTCGGCTGCTGCGGTCGAACAGGCTCAGGCCCAAGTCGATCTCAAGGTTGGCAATCGCGCTGCTCACGGTGGACTGGCTTTTGCCCAGCTTCCGGGCCGCGGCTGAAAACGAGCCGAGCGTGGCGGCTTCGGCAAAGGCGGTCAGGGCTTCAGGGGAATGGCGCATGGCTTGAATCTTTATCTATCTATTTTTCAGATGGCTATCGATTTTAAAGTATTGAAATAAGCGATGAAAATAGAGTTCTTCAATTCCACAGCCAGTCAAAGTCCCCATGAGCCTCCAGAAGTCCGTCAAAGAACGTTTTTTCCATGCATTCTGTTTCGAGGCGCTGGCGATTGCCATTTGCGCCCCGTTGGGTGCGTGGTTGCTGGATTACTCGCTGGCCCACATGGGCTTACTCACGCTCATGATCTCGCTCATCGCCATGCTCTGGAACATGGTCTTTAACGCTATCTTTGACCGGCTCCAGTTGCGTGTCGGCTTTAACCGCACGATGGTTGTTCGAGCAGCGCATGCCATCGCGTTTGAAATCGGTCTGGTACTGGCTGTCGTGCCGCTGGCAGCATGGTGGCTTGGCATCAGCCTGTGGCAGGCTTTTGTACTGGACATTGGCATCGTGCTGTTTTTCCTGCCCTATACCTTTGCGTACAACTGGACTTACGACACCCTGCGCGTGCGGGTGATCAATCGATAGCGATAGTCATCACTTCATCTGCACTGACCCAGAAACATCGACGATCACGGAGCTGTTGCCAGCGTCCACTGGAATCGGCGCGTCAGACGTGACGGACTTCGCAGACGTCGCCAGCAAGCGTGGTCGTGCCGGACCTTGGTCATTGATGTTGATGTTCACCTCTCGCAGTGAGTAGGACGAAAAACCGAAGCTTTCTGCGACCTGTGCTGCCTTGGCCTTGAAGTCCGCTATGGCTTGCGCCTGTGCATCACCCTCGACTCGGGCACGCGCCTCGCGGCTCAGGGCAAAGCCGACTTGACCCAGCGTCAAGGTCTGCATCTTGCCGGCAGCCGCCGTGATACGCGGAAAATCCCGTCCTTCCAATAAAACCTCGGTTATGCCTCGCCAACCGTTGATCTTGCCGTCTTTGGCATAACGCGGGTACAGGCTGAAGTTGCCGGTGCGCACATCCATCAAGCCGGGCTGAGCGGTCTTTTTGGCCTCGGCCAATGCCGACTCCAGCGCCACCCTGAGTTGGTTTTGCACGGCGGATGAATCACTGCCGTCGCGCGTGGCACTCATGACGATGGTCAGCAGGTCTTGCTGCACATCAACCGTTGCGCTGGCCGACAACTGGGCGACGTTTTGCAAATCCGGCTGCGCCTGAGATTGGATCGTCTGGGCGAATAGACCGCCACAACCGAGCAATGACAGGGCAACTGACAAAAATTGGATGGTTTTTTTCAAATTTTGACCTCCATTCGGTTTCAATAAGAGAGGCCACTCTTTAGATGTCGGCGAGACAAACCCCTCGCCCTTCAAGTTACGCGATTTCCAAGCCGTCAGTTGTTAGCATTCGTCTCTGTTGTATTTTTTAGCCTACCGAGCCTTCAAGGGTTAAACGCCCACAATGCAAAAAGCCCGAACCCTTCAAGGTTCAGGCTTTTTGTCCGCTTGGTGCCGCTGATTACTTGCGCGTAGGCGGCAAATCCGTGCAACTGCCATGCGCTACTTCCGCAGCCATACCGATGCTCTCGCCCAGCGTCGGGTGCGGGTGAATTGTCTTGCCGATGTCGATGGCGTCAGCGCCCATCTCGATGGCCAAGGCGACCTCACCGATCATGTCGCCGGCATGCGTGCCGACCATGCCGCCGCCCAAAATCTTGCCGTGACCGTGCGCTTCCGGGCTGTCGTCAAACAGCAGTTTGGTGACGCCTTCGTCGCGGCCGTTGGCAATCGCGCGGCCTGAAGCCGTCCAAGGGAACAGGCCTTTTTTGACCTTGATGCCTTGCGCTTTGGCTTGATCTTCAGTCAGGCCAACCCAGGCAATTTCGGGGTCGGTGTAAGCCACGCTTGGGATCACGCGGGCGTTGAAAGCTGCACTGGCCAATTCCTTGTTACCGAGCAACTCACCAGCGATGACTTCGGCAGCCACATGTGCTTCATGCACAGCCTTGTGTGCCAGCATGGGCTGACCGACGATGTCGCCGATGGCAAAGATGTGGGGCACGTTGGTGCGCATCTGAATGTCGACCGGAATGAACCCGCGGTCGCTGACGCTGACGCCGGCTTTGTCGGCAGAGAGCTTCTTGCCATTCGGCGTGCGGCCAACCGCTTGCAGCACCAAGTCGTAGGTTTGCGGCGCTGGAGCGCCCTCACCTTCAAACGTCACTTCAATGCCGGCCGGTGTTGCTTTGGCCGCCACGGTTTTGGTCTTGAGCATGATGTTGTCAAAACGCGGCGCATTCATTTTTTGCCAGATTTTGACCAAGTCGCGATCAGCGCCTTGCATCAGGCCGTCCATCATCTCGACCACGTCCAGGCGCGCACCGAGGGTGCTGTAAACCGTGCCCATTTCCAAGCCGATGATGCCGCCGCCGAGGATGAGCATGCGCTTTGGCACTTCTTTGAGATTGAGCGCGCCGGTCGAATCGACCACGCGAGGATCTTCTGGCATGAATGGCAGACGCACAGCTTGCGAGCCGGCGGCAATGATGCACTTCTTGAACGCAATGGTTTGTTTTTTGCCGGTCTGCGCTTGGGCATCGCCCGAGGTCTCGCTGACTTCTACGTGGTTGGCACCGACAAAATTGCCGTAGCCGCGAACCACGGTGACCTTGCGCATCTTGGCCATGGCGGCCAGACCGCCGGTGAGCTTGCCGACGACTTTTTCTTTGTGCGTGCGCAGCTTGTTGATATCGAGCACCGGTTCGCCAAAGCTCACGCCGAGCGAGTCGAAATGCTTGACTTCGTCCATCACGGCGGCGACGTGCAGCAGCGCCTTCGATGGGATGCAGCCGACGTTCAGGCAAACACCGCCGAGGGTGGCGTAGCGTTCAACGAGGATGACTTTGAGGCCGAGGTCAGCCGCGCGGAAAGCCGCCGAGTAACCACCGGGGCCGGCGCCTAGCACCAACATGTCGCAGTCTAAGTCGGCGCTGCCGGCAAAGCTGGCAGCTGTCGGCGCGGCGACTGCAGGTGCCGCAGCCGGGCTGGCCGACGCTGGCGCGCTGGCAGCAGGGGCAACGGCAACCGCTGCACTCGCTGGGGCAGCGGCTGCTTCAGCGACTTCCAGCATCAGCAGAACCGAGCCCTCTTTGACGGCATCACCCAACTTGACTCTGAGCTCCTTGACCACGCCGGCATGGCTGGCTGGAATTTCCATCGAGGCTTTGTCGCTCTCAACCGTGATCAGGCTTTGCTCGGCTTTGATGGTGTCGCCGGGCTTGACCAAAATTTCGATGATGGTGACTTCTGCAAAGTCACCGATGTCTGGCACTTTGACTTCAATCAGATGGGCTTGACTCATTTGCTAGCTTTCAACTTGAGGGTGAACAGTTCCACCGGTCCGGCGGAGTTTTTGTCAAATTCGATGCCGGCGTGAATGCCGGCCAGAGCGATTTCACGCGCTGTTTTGGCTTTGTCCCAGCTGTTGTGCATGGCGCCAAGCGCAAAACTGCGGCCGGAGCCAATGCCCCAAAATTCTTTGAATTCAAAAATTTCGCGGTAGCTGTAAAGCCCATATATACCCGTCGCGTTGGCGATGACCACACTGAACTGACTCGACTCGTAAGGATCGTTATCGTCTTCCTTGGTCTGTAAGAAAAAACTTTCTTTCAGGACAGGATGCAAACGCGTGAAGGTATCGAACACTTCGTCCTTGCTGCCAAAGCGTAAATGCTCACGAGGCAAAGCGGCCATCGCTTTTCGCAGCACCGGAAAGTGAGCCACGGTTCCGGCCATACCGATGTAGCTACCACCCGCCGGCGTCTCGATCTTGAAGATCTTGCTGTTCGACTCAAAGCGGCTGCTCAAACGGGTGTCGCCGAAAGTCACCAAGGTGTCTGCAGCGATGGCCACTTGACCATTTTTTTTCACAACGACAAGGGTTGTCATGCTGTGATGCTCAGAGTAAAACGCGGCGGAAGTCACCCAGAATCTGACTCAAATACACATTGAAGCGGGCCGCAGCGGCACCGTCAATGACCCGGTGGTCATAGGTCAGACTCAGCGGCAGCATCAGGCGCGGCACGAACTGTTTGCCGTCCCACACGGGTTCCATCGTGCTCTTCGACACGCCCATGATGGCGACTTCAGGTGCATTGATGATCGGCAGAAAATACTTGCCGCCAATGCCGCCGAGACTGGAGATGGTGAAGGTAGCGCCAGTCATTTCAGCCGAACTCAACTTGCCGTCGCGAGCCTTCTTGGCCAACTCGCCCATTTCTTGACTCAGCTGCAAAACGCCTTTTTTATCGGCATCGCGAATCACCGGCACCATCAAACCATTTGGCGTGTCAGCCGCAAAGCCAATGTGCCAGTAGTTTTTATAGACGATGGCATCACCGTCGAGCGAGCTATTGAACTCCGGGTATTTTTTGAGTGTCGCCACAATGGCCTTGATCAAGAAGGCCAACATGGTGACTTTGACGCCAGACTTCTCGTTCTCTTTGTTGGTCGAGACACGAAAGGCTTCAAGGTCCGTGATGTCAGCGTCGTCATGGTTGGTGACGGCCGGGATCATGATGGCATTGCGCAGCAGGTTGGCACCGCTGATTTTCTTGATGCGACTCATCTCCTTGCGCTCGATCGGACCGAACTTGGCGAAGTCGACCTTCGGCCATGGCAACAAGCCCAAAGCAGCGCCGTCGCCACCGGAACCAGCAGGTGCTTTCGCGGCCTGCGCTTGGGTACGCACGTCGCCGGCCATCACCGACTTGGCGAAGCCTTGTACGTCGTCTAGCGTGATGCGGCCTTTGGGCCCGCTGCCTTTGACTTCGGCCAGAGGGACTCCGATTTCACGGGCGAATTTACGCACGGTAGGTGATGCATGCGGCAGTTGGCCGGTCACTGCGGTGGGTTCATGCGCGGGCATGGTTTGAGCGGGCGTCGCGGCGGCAACCGGTGCAGCAGGTGCTGTAACCGGTGCGCTCGCAACAGCCATGGGCGCGGCAACTGCTGCGGCTTGCAGGGCAGGCGCAGCCGGTGCAGACGCCGCTGGAGCGGCTACCGCCTCAGCGGCAGCGGTTGCAGGGGCATCCGCTTCAGCCTCCAGCACCAGCACGATCGATCCCTGCTTGACCTTGTCGTCCAGCTTGACACGGAGTTCCTTGACCACGCCGCCGTGGCTCGATGGGATTTCCATCGATGCCTTATCGGACTCGACGGTCAGCAGCGATTGGTCTGCCTTGACCGTGTCACCCGGTTTGACCAGGATCTCGATCACTGTCACCTCGTCGAAGTCGCCAATATCGGGAACCTTGATGTCTATCACTGCCATGTTTTTGTCTCCAGTTCTTCAGTCGCTTGAGTCGCTTCAATCACTATTAAGTCGATGCTCAAGCGTAAAGCGGGTTGATTTTGTCTGTATTGATGCCGTACTTTTTGATCGCCTCTGCCACCTTGGCAACCGGCAATTTGCCATCTTCACTGAGGGCCTTGAGCGCCGCCAACACAATGTAATGACGGTCAATCTCAAAGTGCTCACGCAGTTTGCTGCGGAAGTCACTGCGGCCAAAACCGTCGGTGCCCAACACTTTGTAGTTGCGACCCTTTGGAATGAACGAGCGAATCTGCTCAGCATAAGCCTTCATGTAATCGGTCGATGCAACGATAGGTCCTTCACTCTTGCCGAGCTGCTGGCTGACAAAAGAAACACGCGGCTCAGAGGTCGGGTGCAGCAGGTTGTGGCGCTCGCAGTCCTGGCCTTCACGGGTCAACTCATTGAAGCTTGGGCAGCTCCAGACGTCAGCCGCAATGCCCCAGTCTTTTTCAAGCAACTCTTGCGCCGCCATGCTTTCGCGCAGGATCGTGCCGGAACCCAGCAACTGAACCCGCTGGGCTGACTTGCCGCCCGGTTTGCAAAGGTACATGCCCTTGATGATCTGCTCTTCGGTGCCCGCAGTCAGGCCGGGCATCGCGTAGTTTTCATTCAACAGCGTGATGTAGAAATACACGTTGTCCTGCTTTTCTACCATGCGCTTGAGGCCATGGTGCAGGATCACGCCGACTTCGTGCGCGAAGGTCGGGTCATAGCTGATGCAGTTGGGAATGGTGTTGGCCAAAATATGGCTGTGACCGTCCTCGTGCTGCAGGCCTTCACCATTCAGCGTGGTACGGCCGGAGGTGCCGCCCAACAAAAAGCCGCGTGCCTGCATGTCGCCGGCAGCCCAAGCGAGATCGCCAATGCGCTGGAAGCCGAACATCGAGTAATACACGTAGAACGGAATCATGATCCGGTTGTTGGTGCTGTACGAGGTCGCCGCCGCAATCCAGCTGCTCATGCCGCCAGCTTCATTGATGCCCTCTTGAAGTATCTGGCCCTTCTTGTCTTCTTTGTAGTACATCACCTGGTCTTTGTCGACAGGCGTGTACTGTTGACCATCCGGGTTGTAAATACCGATCTGACGGAACAGACCTTCCATGCCAAAAGTACGGGCTTCATCGACCAAAATCGGCACCACGCGCGGGCCGATAGCTTGGTCGCGCAACAGCTGCGTGAGGAAGCGCACGTAGGCTTGGGTAGTCGAGATTTCCCGGCCTTCAGCAGTCGGGTCGATCACCGACTTGAACGTGTCGAGCGACGGCACGGTGAATTGCTCATCGGCTTTGACACGGCGATGCGGCAAGTAACCGCCGAGAGCCTTCCGGCGTTCGTGCAGGTAGCGCATTTCTGGCGTGTCTTCAGCCGGTTTGTAGAACGGAATGTCGGCCAGCTGGCTATCAGGGATAGGAATATTGAAGCGGTCGCGAAAGGCCTTGATGTCTTCGTCGGCGAGCTTTTTGGTTTGGTGCACGTTGTTCTTGCCCTCGCCAATTTTGCCCATACCAAAGCCCTTGACGGTCTTGATCAGCAGCACGCTTGGCTGACCGACGTGGTTCACGGCGGAGTGAAAAGCGGCATAGACTTTCTGCGAGTCATGGCCACCCCGGCGCAGATTCCAGATATCGTCATCGCTCATGTTGGCGACCATCTCGAGCGTCCGCGGGTCTTTGCCGAAGAAATGCTTACGCACGTAAGCACCGTCATTGGCTTTCAGGGCTTGGTAGTCACCGTCGACCGTGTCCATCATGATCTTGCGCAATGCGCCATCTTTGTCACGTGCCAACAACGGGTCCCAGTTGCTGCCCCAGATCAACTTGAGCACGTTCCAGCCCGCCCCCCGGAACTCGCCTTCGAGTTCTTGGATGATCTTGCCGTTGCCGCGCACCGGTCCGTCGAGGCGCTGCAAGTTGCAATTAATGACAAAAACCAAGTTATCAAGCTTTTCGCGCGCCGCCAAACCAATCGCACCCATCGACTCGACCTCGTCCATTTCGCCGTCACCGCAGAAAACCCAGACTTTGCGGTTTTCTGTGTTGGCAATGCCACGGGCGTGCAGGTACTTGAGGAAACGCGCTTGGTAAATCGCCATCAGAGGGCCAAGGCCCATCGAGACTGTTGGGAACTGCCAAAAATTGGGCATCAATTTGGGGTGCGGATAGCTGGACAAACCCTTCCCATCGACTTCCTGACGGAAGTTCAGCAACTGCTCTTCGGTCAGTCGGCCTTCTAGGTAAGCCCGCGCATAAACGCCCGGCGACACATGGCCCTGAATGTACAAACAATCGCCGCCGTGGTTTTCACTTTCGGCGTGCCAGAAATGGTTGAAGCCCGCACCGAACATGCTGGCCAGCGAAGCAAAAGAGCCGATGTGTCCGCCCAAGTCACCACCATCAACCGGGTGCAGACGGTTCGCCTTAACGACCATCGCCATGGCATTCCAGCGCATGTAGGCGCGTAGCCGGCCCTCAATGACCAAGTTGCCAGGTGAGCGTTCTTCTTTGTCAGCCTCAATCGTGTTGACGTAGCCGGTGTTGGCGGAGAATGGCATATCAATACTCTGCTGACGCGCATGTTCAAGCAATTGCTCCAGCAAAAAGTGTGCTCGTTCAGGGCCTTCGCTCTCGATCACAGCGGACAGGGCGTCCATCCATTCACGGGTTTCCTGATTGTCTTTGTCGAGGGACGCGCCGTTGTCGGCTTGTGGGGGGGTGGCAGCCATGTCTGTCTCCTGCTTATTAAAAGTACCGTTTCTTTGAGCGGTCTCGCCAGCAATACAAGCGACTGAGCGCCTGTACTGCATCAAACCTGTCTACGATTTAGTTTGTAAACGCAATTTGGACCAGTTCTTGGAGTTTCTCATATTTTTTCTTGAATTTCAAATAGTGCCAGAAGATTTCACATTAAGAAATTAATGACTTCATCACGTTTGCAGGATGACCGGACTACCTGCTTTTAAGCTCCTATAAACTTCTCGACCAATATGCCAGTCAACGACGCCATCACCAAAGTTCAAAAATACACAGGCATCAGCCTGAGCATAGGCTGGATGTTGCGCTGGAAAAATTGGTGGGGTAAGCAATCCCCATCACGACAAGACCGCTACATCACGCTCGGCCCACTGCTCTCAGTGATCCTTTTTTTGGCCGCAGTGATTGCAGCATTCGGATACTTACGCATCGAAGAAATCGACCGCGAACAGGAAGCCGTGCGCCGCGATGTCGAATATGCGCAGCAACGTTTGCGGTTGCGACTGCTCGAGCGCCAAGAGCAGTTGATGCGGTTGGGGCGAGACATCTCCAACAAAGAAGTTAACGAAGAGGAATTCATCGCTCAGGCCGAATCGATGATCAACCAGTACCCCGAATTACTGGCCATCACCTGGGTCGATTCTCGAAGGCAAGTTCGCGTGGCTTACGTCTCTTCAAGCGCCAATGCTGCACAGTTACGCAGCGTCGGAGAACAGTTGAAAAGCGGCGAGACCGAGGGCACCTTTGGGCTTGTACGCGACCTCAGGCAACCAGTTTACTCAAGGCCACTGACCTTGCGCAACGACAGCGGAACCGTCGCACCCACATTGCAACTGCAATTGCCGCTCGACGAGCAAGGCAAATTTGATGGGGTTATTCTGGGCGAGTTTTCGATTGATGGCCTGCTGCGGTTTGGTGTACCAACCGAAGTCAGCGCGAAGTACGCCGTCGCGCTGCTGGATGACCAAGGGGTTGTATTGGCCGGCGGATTACCTCCGCCGCGCACCTCTGCAGCACGACTACTCCCTTGGAGTGACGAGGCCCCCGTTTATGAAGTTCCTGTATCGCCAGTGGGCAATGGTCTGCTAGTCAGAGCACAGGGCTATCGCGCCTCACTAGGGGTTGTAGGAAGCGGGTTTTTCTGGTTAGTCACAGCCCTGAGTTCGTTGACGGTCTGGATGCTGCTCGGAACATGGCGTCATACCCGGCGCAGGGTTCAAGCACAAGAAGCACTGATCACGGAAACAAACTTTCGCAGAGCCATGGAAAATTCAATGTTGACGGGCATGCGCGCCCTTGATCTGCAGGGCCGCATCACGTACGTCAACCCCGCTTTTTGCAAGATGACTGGTTGGAGCGAGGACGAGCTGATGGGCCGCATCGCGCCATTTCCTTATTGGCCAGAGCAAGACCGTGAATGGTTGGCAGGCCGACTGGAAGACGAACTCAAGGGTCGCTCAACGCAAGGTGGTTTTGAAGTGCGTGTGAAGCGTAAGAGTGGTGAAATATTTGATGCTCGCATGTATGTATCGCCACTGATTGATCCACGCGGACAACAAACGGGCTGGATGACGTCTATGACCGACATCACCGTTTCAAAAAGAATTCGGGAAGAACTCTCAAAATCATACGAACGCTTCACCACAGTACTGGAAGGTCTCGACGCGGCCGTCTCTGTCGCACCACTCGGTGGCGAGGAATTACTGTTTGCCAATAAGCTTTATCGCGCTTGGTTTAGCAGTGCGGTATCTGGCCATATCAACATGATTGCACAGGCAGGTATGCCGCCTGTCACACCAACAGATGACGCTCTGGATGTTGACGGTTTAGCCGGACTGCCAACCGACTCCTTGACCGCAGCGCAATCTGAAAATGCAGAAATTTTTGTTCCGGAACTGGGCAAATGGTTAGAGGTCCGTTCACGCTACCTGACCTGGGTCGATGGCAGGCTTGCGCAAATGGTGATTGCGACTGACATCACACCGCGCCGTCACGCAGAAGAGCAGGCAGCCTTGCAAGCCGAGCGCGCACAGTCGGCCAGCCGGCTCATTACCATGGGTGAAATGGCCTCTAGCGTTGCGCATGAATTGAACCAGCCCTTGACAGCCATCAACAACTATTGCAATGGCATGGTTTCGCGTATTCAGGGCAACAACATCAACAACGAAGACCTGCTTGGTGCGCTCGAAAAAACGGCCCGGCAGGCGCAGCGAGCAGGTCAAATCATTCAGCGCATTCGTTCCTTTGTGAAGCGCAGTGAACCTAACCGCAACATGTCCGATGTCGCCACCATGGTCAGCAATGCGCTGGAGCTGGCCGAGATTGAACTGCGCCGTCACAACGTCCGGCTGACCCACTACATTGCTGCCCGCTTACCGCCCATTTTGGTTGATCCGATACTGATCGAGCAGGTACTGATCAACCTGATGAAGAATGCCGCAGAATCCATTGAGCAAGCTAAGCGTCAGAGCTCGCGCCGCAACGTCGAACTGCGCGTAGTCCCCAAACAGATTGAAGATCAAAGCGTGGTGGAGTTCTCGATATTAGACTCTGGCCAGGGCTTGTCGCCTGAAGTCACGGCACGACTGTATGAAGCGTTTTACTCGACCAAAGCCGAAGGCATGGGTATTGGTCTCAAGCTCTGCCGCAGCATCGTAGAGTCGCACCAAGGACGAATGCAGGCGCAGAACATCTACAATGCAGAAGAGGTTGTGGGCTGTCGATTCACCTTCTGGCTCCCGGTCAAGCCCCTGCTGACAACCGTCCTCACGCCTGCTGATGCAGCCAGCGCGAAAGACGGGAAAAGCGCACATTGATGGTTAAAGGATTTGCATGAGCTTGATTCCGAAAAAAGGCAACGTTTATGTCGTCGATGACGATGAAGCTGTTCGTGATTCGCTTCAGTGGTTGCTAGAGGGCAAGGATTACCGGGTCCGTTGTTACGATTCGGCTGAAACTTTTTTGAGCCGCTACGACCCTCGTGAAGTCGCTTGCCTGATCGTTGACATCCGCATGGGCGGTATGACAGGCTTGGAACTACAAGACCGGTTGCTTGAACGTAAATCACCGTTGCCCATCGTCTTCATCACCGGTCACGGCGACGTGCCGATGGCCGTCGACACGATGAAAAAAGGTGCCATGGATTTCATCCAGAAACCCTTCCAGGAAGCGGCTTTGGTGAGTTTGGTGGAGCGCATGCTCGACCAAGCCAAAGAGGCTTTTAACGAGCATCAACACTCGGCCAGTCGTGATGCCCTGCTGGCCAAACTCACCTCGCGTGAAGCACAAGTGCTTGAACGGATCGTCGCCGGCCGGCTCAACAAACAAATCGCTGACGACCTCGGCATCAGTATCAAGACGGTGGAAGCGCATCGCGCCAACATCATGGAGAAGCTCAACGCCAACACGGTGGCTGATTTGCTAAAAATCGCTTTGGGCTCCACCTCGACAAAAGCCTGAGCAGAACAAACTAAGCTCAGGACACTTAACTCTACGCCCGTGGTTCACGAACTACGGGCGTTTTCACTTTAAAGACGAGAAGATGACCGCACAACTCATTGATGGCAACGCCCTTTCAGCCCAATTGCGTGCCGACGTGGCGCGCCGGGCCGCCGTCCTCCGAGCCAAAGGCATCATCCCCGGACTGGCCGTGATTCTGGTCGGCGACAGTCCAGCCAGCCAGGTCTACGTGCGCAATAAAGTCAAAGGCTGCAACGACAACGGCCTGCACTCGGTGCTGGAACAATACCCGGCCGACCTGAGCGAAGCCGCCCTGTTGGCACGCGTGGATGCGCTCAACCAAGACCCGGCCATTCACGGCATCTTGGTGCAGTTGCCGCTGCCCAAACACATCGATGCGCAAAAAGTCATTGAGGCCATTTCACCAGCCAAAGATGTCGACGGTTTTCACGTCGCCAGCGCAGGCGCCTTGATGGTCGGTCAGCCAGGTTTCTGGCCCTGTACACCTTATGGCTGCATGAAGATGCTCGAATCACTGAACGACGGCAAAGGCTACGACCTGCGCGGCAAACATGCGGTAGTGATTGGCCGGAGCAACATTGTTGGCAAGCCAATGGCGCTGATGCTGCTGCAGCAAAACGCCACGGTCACCATCTGCCACAGTGCGACGGCCAACCTCAAGGCCATGACCTTGCAAGCCGATGTGATCGTCGCTGCGGTGGGCAAACGCAATGTGCTGACCGCCGACATGGTCAAGCCGGGCGCGGTGGTGATTGACGTTGGCATGAACCGCAACGACGAAGGCAAGCTCTGCGGCGATGTTGATTTTCCAGGTGTGAAAGAAGTTGCAGGCTACATCACGCCGGTACCGGGTGGTGTCGGCCCCATGACCATCACCATGCTGCTAGTCAACACTTTGGAAGCCGCGGAACGGGCTTGACGAACTGGACGCTAAGCCGCTGAGCGGACTGGTGGCCCTGACATACGCCATAAAAGCAAACTGGCACACAGCCATTGCCCAAGGTACATAGCGCTGCCCAAGCCATGCCAAAGACGCAGATTGCCGCCAGTAGAGCGGGCGCTGACAATTTGTGCGGCGACACCGAACTCAACCAGCAAGGCCAGCAGCATGCCCGCCACGACCCAAGCCATAGCAGCGCGTGATTCAGGCACCACCTCGACACCGTCTCTTTTGTTGAGCAGCATCAGCAGCAACATGGCGCAAGCGACAGACAACCAAGTTTGAGCTGTGAACAGTTT
>CANFSO010000028.1 GCA_947449895.1 Comamonadaceae bacterium | reverse complement strand
TGGCAATAGCTCGGGTCCGTGAGGATTTCCTGGTAGCCGGACATGGCGGTGTTGAACACCACCTCGCCGACGGTGGAGCCTGCGGCTCCAATGGAATTGCCGATAAAGACTGTGCCGTCTGCGAGCGCCAAAATAGCGGAAGGGGTAGTTCCCTGTAGAGACAAAAGCACTGGGTTCTCCGGGTGGTGACGGTTCGCCCAAGCGTGCGCAAAAAGGCCCCTGTAAGGACGCGAATTGACGGCTAAGTGAGTGTGTTGGCTTGACTTGGCGCTCGGGCAAAGCTGGGTTTAGAAAAGCCACTGATTATAGCCGAGCAAACCGCCCGATTCGCTAGCGCAGTGCCGTCGTCGCACTCGCATACAAGCAGATGGCGGCGGCGGCGCCGACGTTCAAAGACTCTTCACCACCCGGCTGGGCGATGCGCACCAAGACTTGCGCCCGCGCCATCAAGGCGCCACTCACGCCCTGCCCTTCATGGCCCATGACCCAAGCACACGGCGACGGCAAAACTTGCTCATGCAAATAGGCGCCCTCGTGTGAACTCGTCACGACCAAAGGCACGCACAGTGCGAGCAATGCGTCGGCCTCCAAGCCTTCGATCAACTGCAACCCAAAATGCGCACCCATGCCAGCCCGCAGTACCTTGGGCGACCACAAGGCCGCTGTGCCCTTCAAGGCGACGACCTGTTTGAAACCGAAGGCAGCGGCGCTACGCAAGATCGAACCCACATTGCCGGCGTCTTGCACGCGGTCCAAAATGACCGTCGCGACATCGGTTAGCAAGGGGGTAGCCAGCGGCAATGCCATGACAAAACCCATGTGCGCTGGCGATTCCAAGCCACTGAACTCAGACCACAAGGCATCAGAAATGACCACCGTTTTACCCGCCGACGCAGCCCATTCAGGCGGAGCCTTGGGCCAATAAGATTCGGAAAAAACAGCGATCTGGGGCGCGAGTCCACGAGCCAACGCGGCCCGGCACAGATGATCACCTTCCAGCCAGACCAAGCCCTCTTTTCGGTAAGCTGTGCTCTCATGCGCCAGCTTTTTCAGCGTTTTGACGAACGGATTGGCGCGAGAGGCGATGAACGTCATTTCAGCACCTCGGCCACGGGACGAAAGGTACGCCGGTGTTGCGGGCAAGCACCATGCGCGCGTAGCGCCGCCAAATGCTCGGCCGTGCCGTAACCCTTGTGCGTGGCAAAACCATACTGCGGGTACTCCAAATGATACTCTTGACACCAACGATCGCGCCAGACCTTGGCCAAAATAGAGGCAGCAGAAATGACCGGGACCAAGGCATCGCCACCAACAATCGCTTCCGCCACAATCACCAACGTCGGGATCCGGTTACCGTCAACCAGCACTTTGTGCGGCTTGAGTCGCAGACCTTCGACCGCACGCTTCATGGCCAGCATCGTCGCCTGCAAAATATTGATCTCGTCAATTTCCTCAACTGTGGCTTGCGCAATCGAAAAGCACAAAGCCTTGGCGCGGATTTCATCGTAGAGCTTGTCACGACGCAGCGCTGTCAGCACTTTCGAGTCGGCCAATCCCTTGATCGGGTGCAAGTCATCAAGGATCACCGCCGCCGCTACCACCGGGCCCATCAACGGGCCGCGCCCGGCCTCATCTACCCCGGCCACCAAACCAGGCGTGTCCCAGACGAAAGGCGCTTGTTCAGCCTTCAAGAATTTTTTGGATTGCATCGGTTGCCAACTGAGTTGTGTCGCGCCTGAGTTGCACATGCAAGGCGCTGAATTTATCTTGAACGCTGCGTATTTTCTCAGGTGCAGACACCGCAGCCTCCAGCCAGTCGATCACGGCTGCCGCCAGCGCAAGAGGTGTTGCAGCCTCTTGCAACAACTCGGGCACCACGAACTCGCCGCACAAAATGTTCGGCAGACCGACCCAAGGTTGCAACTGTTTGCGCCGCATGATTTGCCATGAAATCCAGTTCATGTTGTAGGCAATCACCATCGGGCGTTTGAACAAAGCGGCCTCTAACGTGGCGGTGCCGCTGGCGATCAAAGTCACATCGCAAGCCGCCAATACGGCGTGCGATTGACCCTCAACGATCTTGACCAAGCCCAGCACACCGGCATCAGTGGCAGCGCGCGCGATGGCCGCCCGCAAAGCGGGAATGGCCGGCACGACGAATTGCGTACTGGGCCGCGCTTTGGCAATCAAGGCTACAGCCTTGAAAAAGCGCGCTGCCAAATACTGCACTTCTGATTGCCGACTGCCCGGCAGCACAGCCACCACGGGCTTGTCTGCGGACAAGCCCAACGCAGCGCGTGCGGCGGCTTGGTCTGGCAACATCGGGATCACGTTGGCCAGCGGGTGACCGACATAGGTGGCGGCAATGCCATGCTGCGCCAGCAAGGCGGGCTCAAAAGGGAAAATGCACAAGACATGGTCGACGCTACGCCGGATTTTTTCAACCCGGTCAGCCCGCCACGCCCACACCGACGGACTGACAAAGTGCACGGTCTTGATGCCGGCCGCGCGCAAAGACGCTTCCAAGTCCAGATTGAAATCAGGGGCGTCGACACCAATAAACAAGTCGGGCCGTCTGGCGAGCAATTGGGTTTTGAGCTGTTCGCGAATACCGACAATTTCGCAGTAATGCCGTAGCACCTCTACATAGCCGCGCACGGCAAGCTTTTCGCTCGGCCAGTGCGCCTTGAAGCCTCGAGCCTGCATGTGCGGCCCGCCAATGCCTTCGGTTTGCACATTGGGCCAGCGCGCCTTGAAGCCATCGAGCAACAAGCCGGCGAGCAAGTCGCCCGAGGTTTCGCCAGCGACCATCCCGATACGGGGGGCTGCATCGACCGAGGACTGGGGCAGTGCCCCGTGCGTCAGCCCGGCGGCTGAAGTCGGAGCGTTAGACATGCAAAAACTAGCGGACGATGCCGCGTTGCGGCGAGGTCTCGGCCAGAAAACTCACCATCATGGCGATATCGTCGACCGCTGTCGGGTGGCTGACAGGCAGCTCGGCGATGCGGGCCTTGGACTGCTCCAGCGTCAGGTCGTCGCGGTACAGCGCGCGCTGCATGGCTTTCACGGCAGCCACACGTTCTGGCGAAAAACCACGACGGCGCAAGCCTTCGAAATTCATCGAACGCGCACCGGCTGGCTGGCCTTGACACATCACGTACGGTGGCAAGTCAGCGAATAGCAGCGAGCACATCGCCGTCATGCTGTGCGCGCCCAAGCGCACAAACTGATGCACCACCGTGAAGCCGCCCAAGATGACCCAGTCACCGACATGCACATGGCCTGCGAGCTGCGAGTTATTGGCAAAAATCGTGTGGTTCCCGACAACGCAGTCATGCGCAAGATGCACATAGGCCATGATCCAGTTGTCATTGCCAACGCTGGTCACCCCTGTGTCGCCGGGCGAACCGATGTTGAGTGTGCAGAACTCACGGATGGTGTTGCGGTCGCCGATGCGCAACTCACAAGGCTCACCCGCGTACTTTTTGTCTTGCGGGATCGCACCAATCGAATTGAACTGAAAAATCTGGTTGTCACGGCCCATCGTGGTGTGGCCTTCGACTACGCAATGCGCACCGATGGTCGTGCCGGCACCGATCTTCACGTGCGGGCCGATCACGCTGTACGGTCCCACACTGACCGTGCTGTCAAGTTGCGCACGTGGATCAATCAGCGCAGTGGGATGGATGCCGGTAACCACAGCTTTATCCATCAGGGCAAAGTGCGCATGGTGCACATCAGCTCGGCTTCGCAAACCACCAAGTCGCTCACTCGAGCCGTCGCCTTGAACTTAAAAATGCCCGACTTCATGCGGTCCAGCGAGACTTCCATGATGAGTTGGTCACCAGGCTCCACCGGCCGCTTGAAACGTGCACCGTCAATGCCGGCAAAGTAATACACCGTCTTGTCGTCTGGCGTGGTGCCCAGCGTGTCGAATGCCAGCAAGGCGGCAACTTGCGCCATCGCTTCAAGAATCAGCACGCCCGGCATGACCGGGTGGTGCGGGAAGTGACCGCCGAAAAACGGCTCGTTGATGGTCACGTTCTTCAGCGCCTTGATGCGCTTGCCTTTTTCAATTTCAAGAACACGGTCCACCAACAAAAATGGGTAGCGGTGCGGCAGCTGCTTGAGAATTTGGTGAATATCCATCATGATTTTTCCGTTGGTTGAGTTCGAAGCAGTCTTAGGCTGTTCTTCGGTCTGCTCTTGTTGCTCTTGTTAATCTTGTAGTCGTTCAGCGATCTGTTTTTCGACCTGTTTCAGCCGGTCGCGCAGGGTGTAAAGCTGCTTCAATGTGGCTGCATTTTTTTCCCACGCAGCATTGTCGTCGATGGGAAAGAAGCCGGTGTAGTGGCCAGGCTTGAGGATGGAGCGCGTGACCACAGAGGACGCAGAGACATTGACATGGTCGGCCAAACGCAAGTGGCCCAACACCACTGCCCCGCCACCAATCGTGCAGTGCGCGCCAATGTGCGCGCTGCCCGCCACGCCGACGCAACCAGCCATCGCCGTGTGTTGCCCGACATGCACGTTGTGGCCAATCTGAATCAAATTGTCGAGCTTGACGCCGTCTTCAATGACGGTGTCGCCGAGGGCACCGCGGTCTATGCAGGTGTTGGCGCCAATCTCTACATCGTTGCCGATCCGCACAGCACCCAGTTGTTCGATTTTTTCCCAGCGGCCGGCGTGTGGCGCAAAGCCAAAGCCATCCGAGCCGATGACCACGCCTGAGTGAAGAATGCAGCGCTCACCGAGTTGGCAGCGGTCGCCGAGCGTGACACGTGGGGCTAAGCGGCTGTGCGCGCCGACAACAGCTTCACGTCCAATGACACAGTGCTCGCCAAGGCGCGAACCGGCGCCAATCACCGCGCCCGCGCCAATACAAACAAAGGCAGCCACCGAGACGCCGTCACCCAGTCGGGCTGAGGGGTCGATGCAAGCAGAAGGATGGATGCGTGCAAGCTCTTGCGGTTCGTGGTGCTGTTTCCAGACCTGCGTCACCCGGGCGAAATACCGATACGGATCAGCCACCACAATGCAACCGCCACGCGCCAAAGCCGCTTCTTTCATGCCCGGCGAAACGATCACGCAAGCGGCAGCTGAAGCAGCCAGCTTGTTCAGGTATTTCGGATGACTGAGGAAGGAAAGATCGGTCAACCCGGCAGCCTCAATCGGCGCGAGCTTGTCTATCAGAGCGTCTGGGTCGGCTAACAGTGTGGCCTCGAACTCATCTGCCAGAGAGTCAAAGATGGCGCCCAGACGCAAGGTCACGCTGGGCCACCCTGAGTGTTTTTATCGAACGGTGCTGGCATTCAGCGACTTGATGACTTTGTCGGTGATGTCATGCTTGGGGTTGACATAGACAGCTTCTTGCACAATCAAGTCGTACTTTTCAGCCTCGGCCAAAGCCTTCACCACTTTGTTGGCGCGCTCAATGACCAACT
This sequence comes from Comamonadaceae bacterium, assembly GCA_947449895.1. GTDB lineage: Bacteria > Pseudomonadota > Gammaproteobacteria > Burkholderiales > Burkholderiaceae_C > Polaromonas. The sequence goes on along the minus strand of CANFSO010000028.1, from coordinate 18,807 downwards.
GCAACTCTTCGTTTTTGCGGTTGTTCAGGTCTTCCTGAAATTCACGGCGTTTGCGCTGAAATTCGCGGTCTTGGTCGACCAGCTGACGCTGGCGTGTGTTGCGCTGGCTTTCTGACAAGGTCGGCGCTTCACGCTCGAGCTTTTCAGACTGAACCTTGATCTGCGCACCAAAATCTGCAATTTCTTTTTCACGCTTGGTGAACTCTTGCTCCAGCTTGACCTGGGCAGCCTTGGCAGAACTGGCTTCGCGGAAAATCCGGTCCAGATTGACAATACCCACCTTGAACTCTTGGGCGCTTGCAGCTGCTGCGGCCAAAGGCAAGAGGGCACAAATAACGAGATTTCTGAGAGAGAGCTTCATTAGAAAGAGGTACCAATTTGAAATTGAACGGGTTGCATTCTATCCCCATCTTGTTTGCGAATCGCATGGCCAAAGGCTAACCGCAGTGGCCCGACCGGGGATATCCAGCTGACGCCGACACCGACAGAGGCTCGCAAGCCGGCCAAACTGTAAGACTCATTTTCTCCAAAGACGTTACCGGCATCGACGAAGGTGTACATGCGCAGTGTCCGGTCATTACCGGCACCTGGAAACGGCGCCGAAACCTCGGCATTGAGGGTGATTTTCTTTGGACCACCAAGGGCGATGCGGTTCAGATTAATATCAGTTTCATGGGGGCCGAGAGAGCCCTGCGCGAATCCACGAACGGAGCCGAGACCACCCGAATAGAAGTTCTTGAAAATTGGATAAGGCTGACCGTTCATCCCTTTGCCCCACCCGATTTCACCGTTCAGGCCAATCGTGAACTGCTTGTTGATCGGGATGTATTGCTGGGCTTGGTAACTCGAGCGCAGGTAGCGCACTTCGCCAGCCACGCCCCAGTCGGCATTGACCCGCTGATAAAGACCCATGGTGGGCACCAAGGCGCTGTCGCGCTTGTCACGCGACCAGCCCACCGTCAGCGGCACCGAATTGCTATTTTCGCCAAATTGGTTTCGATAAGTTTGCCAGGCAAGTGGCAATGGTGTGACGCCTTCTTGAATGGTGATCGACTCTAAGCCACCGCCGAAATAAACCGTGTCGTTTTCAGTGAAGGGAACGCCAAAGCGAATGCTGGCACCGTTGGTGATGAGCGCGTAATCTCCGCCCTGCCCTGTGTAAGGTCGGTTGGTGCGGGTGTAGATGTCAATGGCGCGCGAGACGCCATCGGGCGTGAAGTAGGGGTCGACCGTGCTCAGCACGATTTGGCGGTTGATTTTGCTGGTGTTGACTTCCAGCCCGACGTAATGGCCGGTGCCAAAAAAGTTCTCTTGCCGGATACCCGCCATCAGCGATAACTTATCAGCACTTGAAAAGCCCATGCCGAGCGACAGATTTCCGGTTGGTTTTTCAGCCACGGTCATCACCAGGTCAACCTGGTCTGGCGCATTGGCGACGTCTTGCGTGTCAATAGCCACATTCGTGAAAAAGCCCAGCCGGTCAACTCGGTCGCGAGATCGTTTGATGTTGTCACCGTCGTACCAAGACGACTCAAATTGCCGGAACTCGCGTCGAATAACTTCGTCACGGGTGCGGTTGTTGCCGACCACGTTGATGCGCCGGACATAGGCGCGACGCGAAGGGTCTGCTTGCAGAACAAAACTGACCAAGTTGGTCTTTCGGTCAATCAGTGGCACCGCTTCAACGCGCGAGAACGCAAAGCCAAAGGTCCCAAAATAGTCATTGAAGGCCTTGGTGGTTTCAGCCACACGGTCGGCGTTGTAAGACTCACCTGGCTTGATGGTAACAAGGGTTTTGAACTCCTCCTCATGCCCCAAGTAATTACCTTCAAGGCGCACGCTGGAGACCACAAAACGCTGACCTTCGGTGATGTTCATCGTCAGCGTGATTTCCTGCTTGTCGGGAGAAATCGCCACTTGGGTCGAATCGACACGAAAGTCCAGATAACCGCGGGTCAGGTAGTAAGAGCGCAAAGTCTCGATATCGGCATTCAGCTTGACGCGCGAATAGCGGTCAGACTTGGTGTACCAACTGAGCCAGCCACCGGTGTCCAAGTCAAACAGCTTGCGCAACGTTGACTCGCTGAAGTCTTTGGCGCCGACCACTCGGATGTCTTTGATCTTGGCGATCTCACCCTCGGTGATGCTGAAAGTCAGGTTGACGCGATTACGCTCAATCGGCGTGACCGTGGTGACCACCGTGACAGCGTACAAACTGCGATTGACATACTGGCGTTTGAGTTCTTGCTCAGACTTGTCGGCCAGGGCTTTGTCAAAAGGCTGGCCATCATAGAGACCCGCATCGCGCAGGGCTTTCTTGAGTACGTCTTTGTCAAATTCTTTGCTGCCAACGAACTCGACACCGGCCACGGTAGGACGCTCTTCGACAATCACCACCAACACGTCGCCGGTCACTTCCAGACGCACATCTTTAAAAAGACCCAAAGCAAACAAAGAACGAATCGCAGCAGAACCTTTGTCGTCGTTGTAAGTTTCGCCAACGCGCAAAGGTATGGAAGCAAATATAGTTCCGGGCTCAACCCGCTGTAGTCCCTCAACACGAATGTCGCGCACCGTGAACGGGTCAACGGCCCAAGCCATCGTGGCAGTGAGCATGCTGGCAGCCAAGACCGTGAGCGCGCTGAATTTAAATCGAGTGAGATGATGATGCATGAAGTTCTTGAGTGAAAGCAGCTTTCAGCCGTGTGGCGGAAAGTGAGAGTCAGATGTGACTGATATTTGCAATAATTGAGACCAAGGACACGCCGGGAAGCCTAACCGATAAGACGTTGCAAGTCGTTGAAAATCGCAATGGCCATCATCATCAACAAGATGGCGAGGCCTCCGCGGTGAAGTCGTTCCATCCAGACTTCGGAGACGCTGCGTCCCGTCACCGCCTCCCAAAGATAATACATCAGGTGTCCGCCATCTAACACCGGCAGCGGTAGCAAATTCAGCACCCCCAGACTGACGCTGATGAGGGCCAAAAATATCAAATACGAGGCCCAACCCAGCGAGGCTGACTTGCCTGCGTAGTCTGCGATGGTCAGCGGCCCACTGAGGTTTTTGAGAGACGCTTCACCAACCAGCATTTTCCCGATCATCTGCACTGTCAGTACCGAGACGTCCCAAGTCCTGACGACACCACCCGAAAGTCCCTCAAAAAAGCCGTAACGCACGCTGATCATGGTCGGTGCAGAACCTACAAAAGCGCCGATTTTGGCGACTTGCATGTCAGCCTCCAGCTGCACTTGCGGTGTCACCATCAGGGTCAGTACTTGGCCGGCGCGCTCAATTTGCCAGACCTGTGGGCTAACGACCTGCCCAGTTCCCGAAACCGTGCCGGATGCACGAATCATCTCGCGCAGTTGCTGACCATCAGTGACGCGGCGTTCCCCCATGCGCAAGACCACATCGCCGGCCTGCAAGCCCGCCTTGGCGGCTGCACCCTCCGCCATCACCTCACCAATTAACGGCTGCGTCAAAGGACCCATCAGGCCAATACTCCGAAACAAACGGGCATCAACCTCTTTGGTATCCAGCTGGCTCAAGGGCAGCAGCACTTCTCTGGTGGGGTTTTGATTGAGTTCTTCTTGACTGTCGTCGCTTTGGCGCACTGAACTCGCAGATGTCACCACCAAGCGCAGGTCTTGACCTGTCATGGCGCCCTGCGTCAACCGCCAGCGCAAGTCCGTGAATGAACGGACGTCTTCCAGCGCCTCGCCACTGAAAGCGGCTTCGGTCACCCACTCGCCGCCAATCAGTCCGGCCCGCGCGGCCATGGACTCAGGCACAGGTGTGGCCAGCACGGCCTTGGGTTCTTCTGTCCCCCCCCAATTGACCACGGAATACAACAAGACGGCCAACAGCAAATTAGCGATCGGACCGGCGGCCACCACAGCCGCGCGTGCGCGCAAAGGCTTGTTGTTGAAAGCCAAATGACGCTCGGACGGAACGACTGGCCCTTCGCGCTCGTCCAGCATCTTGACGTAGCCGCCCAGCGGCAAGGCGCTGATCGAAAATTCAGTCGGCTTGCCAGCGCAACGCCATGTGTAAAGGGGTTTGCCGAAGCCGATCGAAAACTTCAACACCTTCACACCACAAGCCACGGCAACACGGTAATGGCCGTACTCATGGATGGTGATCAACAGACCGAGTGCGACGACAAATGCCAGCAGCGTCAGCATCTCAAACTGCCATTCGTTTGACGTGCGCGGTCGCCACAACGCGGGTTTGCTGATCTAACGCCAGCAGATCATCAATGCCGTGTATCTCGCTAAACGAGCAGGCGTCTAGGCTGCCCCGGTTGACGTGGTGAATTTGGTCGAAGCGGATGTGCCCGGCCAGAAAAGCAGCCACCGCCACTTCATTCGCGGCGTTCAAAACCGCCGTACTGCCGACGGGTCCGTCAAGTACTTCCCAAGCCAGTTGCAAGCCGGGAAAGCGCTGCGGGTCGGGCGTGTCAAATGTCATGGTCGCGAGGGCCCGAAAATCAAGCGCACGCGCGCCAGAGGCGATACGTTCCGGCCAGGCCAGGCCATAGGCAATCGGCACCCGCATGTCGGGCGTGCCCAACTGGGCCACCACCGATGTGTCGCGGTACTGGACCAAGGAATGGATGATGCTTTGCGGATGAATCACGACCTCGATCTGTTGAGGCGTGACACCGAACAAGTAGCGCGCCTCGATGACCTCCAGCGCCTTGTTCATCATGGTCGCCGAGTCGACCGATATTTTCCGACCCATGATCCAGTTCGGGTGCGCGCAAGCCTGGTCTGGCGTGACATGCCGCAAAGTTTCTGGGTCACGCTCACGAAACGGTCCGCCTGACGCAGTTAGGATGATTTTTTCAACGCGCTCAGACCATGTGGCGGGGTCTTCAGGCAAGGACTGAAAAATAGCCGAATGCTCGCTGTCAATCGGCAGCAGTTGTGCGCCGCCCTGACGCACCGCCTCCATGAACACCGCTCCGCCAACAACCAAGGCTTCTTTGTTGGCAAGCAGCAACCGCTTGCCGGCCTTGGCCGCAGCCAGACACGGCGGCAGTCCGGCTGCACCGACGATAGCGGCCATCACGGCGTGCACCAATTCATGGGAAGCAATCATCTCTAATGCTTCAGGGCCAGACAAGACCTGCGTCAACAGGTTGTTAGCGCGAATTTTGTCAGCCAGCAACTGCCCGTGCGGCAGGCTGGCCATGACGGCAAAGGTCGGTTTGAAACGCTGACATTGGGCCAACATGAGATCGACCTGTGTGGCCGCACTGAGGGCAAACACCTCAAAGCGCTCAGGGTGCATGGACATGACGTCCAGCGTGCTGACGCCGATCGAACCCGTTGACCCTAGAACCGTGACCCGTTGTTTCATTGAATTCATTTCAGCGTCAAAGACTGGCCAGCATCAATGCCAAAGGCAAGGTTGGCAATAACGCGTCAACCCGGTCTAAAACACCACCGTGACCCGGCAACAAACCGCTGGAGTCTTTAGCGCCAGCGCTGCGCTTGACCAGTGATTCGACCAGATCACCGACCACACTCATAGCCGACAAGAAAACAACAGCGATCAGCATCACGACCCAACCATGGCGGCTGACCAGCGATGAATAAATGCTGGGGATGATCGTCGCTCCACTGCGGTCAAGCCATGCCCAGCTAAGCGCCAAGACCAGCACGCAGACCATCCCGCCCCAAACACCTTCCCAGCTTTTGCCGGGGCTGATGGATGCAGCGAGTTTGGTTTTAATGAATCGGCTGCCGAACGCTTTGCCAGAGAAATATGCGCCAATGTCAGCCACCCACACCAACACCATGACTGACAGCAAAAAGTTGACGCCGATGACGCGGGCCTGAGCCAAGGCAAGCCAAGCCAGCCAAATAGCCACCGCACCTAACACCAAGCGCAGCGACTTCGGAATCTGCGGCCAACCGCTGACGCCGCTGCGCAGCAACCAGCCGCCAGCCAAGACCCACGCGCCACCCACAGCGCTCCACAACCACGGCAAAGACTGCGTCAACAAACCTGCGTACCAAGACAACAAGCAGGCCAGAAGACACGCCAAGCCAAGCAACAGAGACAGTGGCTGACTACAGCCATTGAGTCGGCCCCACTCCCAACCGCCAGCCGAAATAAGCACCAAGGTGATAGCGCAAAAAGGCACAGAAGAAGGATAAAAAAGTGCGGGCAGCAAGATCGCTAGCAACACCACTGCCGTGATCACGCGCTGTTTGAGCATCAGACTGCTTTCATAGGTTGGCTGGACTTCTGCGGCACTTGAGTCGCTAGTTGTGCCGAGGTTTGGCCAAAGCGCCGCTCGCGTGAGCGAAACACGGCAATCGCCTCATCCAAGGCAGCCTCGTCAAATTCGGGCCAGAGCTTTTCAGTGAAATGCAGCTCGGCATAAGCGGCCTGCCACAACAAAAAATTGCTGACGCGGAACTCACCGCCCGTGCGGATGAACAAATCTGGGTCCGGCACATGCGAGAGTGCCAGCGCACTGTCAAGGGCCAGCTCGGTGATGGGCTCTCCGCTATCTGCGATTTTTTGGGCAGCCTGCGCAATATCCCAACGCCCGCCATAATTGATACAAATGTTGAGCACCAAGCCGGTATTGGAGGCGGTGCGAACTTCAGCATGGCTGAAAGCCGTTTGCATCACGGCTGACAGACGCTGGCGATCTCCAACGAAATGCAGGCGAACACCATTTTGTTGGAGCTCGGCCACTTCACTGGTGACTGCGCGAGCCAGCAGATCCATCAAACCAGAGACTTCTTCTTGTGGTCGGTTCCAGTTTTCTGAAGAAAAGGCAAACACCGTTAGCACGCCTATGCCGCGGGCGACGCAGGCCTTGACACAACGGCGCAACGCCGTCACGCCCTGCTTGTGGCCGGCGATGCGTGGCAAAAACCGCTTACCCGCCCAGCGACCGTTGCCATCCATGACGATGGCCACGTGATGCGGCATGTTGTTTGACACGGCTGAGGGCATGGCAGTCAAGCCGGTCAGCAAGGCGTCAAACGGCCATGATGTCTTGTTCCTTGCTGATGACAAGCTTGTCGACATCGGCAATGAAACGATCGGTGAACTTTTGAATCTCTTCTTGGGCGCGGCGCTCGTCGTCTTCAGAGGCGAGCTTGTCTTTCACCAGCTTCTTGACGCCGTCATTGGCATCCCGGCGCAGATTGCGAATGGCGACCTTGGCGTGTTCGCCCTCGGCTTTGACGATCTTGGTCATTTCTCTGCGGCGTTCTTCGGTCATGGCCGGCATCGGCACCCGAATCAAATCGCCCTGCGAGGCCGGGTTCAAACCGAGATCGGAGTCACGAATGGCTCTCTCGATCTTCGCGCTCATGCCTTTTTCCCAAGGCGAGACGCTGATCGTGCGGGCATCCAGCAAGGACACGTTGGCGACTTGGCTGATCGGCACCATCGAGCCGTAGTAGTCGACCTGCACGGTGTCCAGCAAACCGGGATTGGCCCGGCCCGTGCGGATTTTAGTCAGCGCTTGCTTGAAGTTTTCAAGCGACTGCTGCATTTTTGTGTCGGCTGTGGTTTTGGTGTCTTCGATGCTCATGGGTGCTTCTCCGTCTACAACAAAATTCAAGTTTACAAAAGAAGGGGCCAAAACGGCCAATCCTTCAATCTCAAATGTGGACCAGTGTGCCTTCGTTCTCACCCATCACCACGCGCTTGAGCGCACCAGGCTTGAAAATGCTGAAGACCTTCACTGGCAGTTTCTGGTCACGGCACAGGGCGAAAGCCGTAGCATCCATGACTTCAAGATTACGGCCCATGGCTTCATCAAAGGTAATGGTGTCGTAACGCGTGGCATTCGGGTCCTTGCGCGGATCAGCGCTGTAGACGCCATCAACTTTGGTGGCCTTGAGCACAATCTCTGCGCCAATCTCTGCACCGCGCAGCGCCGCAGCGGTGTCAGTGGTGAAAAATGGATTGCCGGTTCCGGCCGCAAAAATCACCACCTTGCCCTCTTCCAGATACTGCAAAGCCTTGGGCCGCACATACGGCTCCACCACACGCTCGATGGCGATGGCCGACATGACACGAGGCGTCAGTCCAGCTTTGTCCATGGTGTCACCCAGTGCCAGCGCGTTCATCACGGTGGCCAGCATGCCCATGTAGTCAGCGGTGGCCCGGTCCATGCCGACCGAACCGCCAGCCACGCCGCGGAAAATATTGCCGCCGCCGATGACGATAGCCATCTCAACCCCCAAGCGCGAGACCTCGGCAATCTCCTCGACCATCCGCACAATCGTCGCCCGGTTGATACCGAAAGCATCGTCACCCATCAAGGCTTCACCTGACAGTTTGAGCAAAATCCGCTTGTAGGCTGGCATGGGCGAGTCCGTGAGTGAGGGTTGATGAAATTGAGCGGCGCTTGACCCGTGAGTAATCAGGCAGCTTTGGCAGCAGCGATCTGGGCAGCCACTTCAGCAGCGAAGTCGTCGACCTTCTTCTCGATGCCTTCGCCGACCACGTACATGGTGAAAGCTTTCACCGTAGTTGCGCGCTCTTTGAGCATCTGTTCAACCGTTTGCTTGTCATTTTTGACGAACGACTGGTTGAAAAGGCTAACTTCCTTGAGGTATTTCTGCACGCCACCGTCAATGCGCTTGGCGACGATTTCAGCGGACTGAACTGGCTTGCCTTCGGCCTGCGCTTTGGACGCATCTTCAGCGGCTTTGGCTGCTGCCACCGAGCGCTCTTTGGCGACCAGTTCAGCAGGCACATCAGCGCTAGACAGCGCCACTGGCTTCATCGCAGCAACGTGCATGGCAACGTCTTTGGCAGCAGTTTCGTCGCCCTCAAACTCAACCACCACGCCGATGCGCGTGCCGTGCAGGTAAGAAGCCAGTTGGTTGCCCGCATCAAAAAGCTTGAAGCGGCGAACGCTCATGTTCTCACCGATCTTGCCGATCAGGCCTTTGCGCACGTCTTCGATCGTCGGGCCAAAGCCGTCCATCGAGAAAGGCATGGCGCCGATGGCTTCAACGTCAGCAGGCTTGTGCTTGACGATGCCTTCGGCCACAGCCTTGACCAGGCCCAGAAAACTGTCATTCTTCGTGACGAAGTCGGTTTCGCAATTGACTTCGACCAAGGCGCCAATGCCGCCTTCAGCGTACGTCGCGACAACGCCTTCAGCGGTGATGCGGGAAGCTGCCTTGCCGGCCTTGTTACCCAACTTGACGCGCAAAATTTCTTCGGCTTTTTCCATGTTGCCGTCGGCTTCGGTCAGTGCTTTTTTGCACTCCATCATCGGGGCGTCGGTCTTGGCGCGCAGTTCAGCGACCATGCTTGCAGTGATTATCATTTTTGCTTCTCCGTGAGAGTCGATTGACTGTGTGTACTAGGCGCAGACGGCGTAGCGCCTGCAAAATTTACGTGTGAAAAAGGGGCTACCCGAGCCCCTTTTTCGAGTGGCACAAGGCCGCAGTGATTAGGCTGCGGTTTGCACTTCAACGAATTCGCCGGCGGCTACTGGCGCCACAGCACGAACCACTTCGCCGGTCGAGTTGGCACGGCCTTCGATGATCGCGTCAGCAATCCCGCGAGCGTACAGCTCAACAGCCTTGGATGAGTCATCATTGCCAGGGATCACGTAATCGATACCAAGGGGCGAGTGGTTGGAGTCAACCACACCGATCAGTGGGATGCCCAGCTTTTGAGCTTCAGCCACGGCGATTTTGTGGAAACCGACGTCGATCACAAAAATAGCGTCTGGCAATGCAGCCATGTCTTGAATGCCGCCGATGTCTTTTTCGAGCTTCTCGATTTCACGCTTAAACGTGAGTTGCTCTTTTTTGCTGATGGTCTCAAGTCCAGCTTCTTGCTGGGCCTTCATTTCTTTCAGGCGCTTGATCGATGTCTTGACCGTCTTGAAGTTGGTCAGCATGCCGCCCAACCAACGCTGGTCAACGTAAGGCACGCCAGCGCGCTGAGCTTCAGCGGCGACGATGTCACGGGCTTGGCGCTTGGTGCCAACCATCAAAATGTTGCCACCGTTGGCAGCGAGTTGACGCGCGAACTTGGCAGCGTCCTGGAACATCGGCAGCGATTTTTCCAGGTTGATGATGTGGATACGATTGCGGTGACCGAAGATGTACGGAGCCATCTTAGGGTTCCAGAAGCGGGTTTGGTGACCGAAATGGACGCCGGCTTCCAGCATTTCACGCATGGTGATTGACATATAAAACTCCAAAGGTTGTGTCTAAAATCAGCGCTTATCGTCTGGACTTATTTCCTGAGCGACACCTTGAGTGGCTGATTTGCGATTTACCTTGCAAACGACTTATCCGTCATTCACAAAGCCCGCAGATCATACCACCCTCAGGCGTGAAGCCCACGACAACTATGCTCCAAGACCTGTACGCGCAACGCCAAGCGATCGAATCTAGCCAGATGAGCCTCGCCGACACATTGAACGAAGCTAGGCTGGCCAGCTTGAGCAGCGCTTGCGCCCTGACTTACATCAACCATCCGGCTCAGCTGTTGGCCAAAGCAGCTCAGTCTGCCGCCGAATCAGCAGCACAAGCCACCATTCACCATTCGGCCAACTCAGGGCCATTGGCTGGGCTGCCGATCTCTGTCAAAGACTTGTTTGACGTGGCCGGTGAGCGAACCCAAGCCGGCTCCATCGTCTTGACTGACGCAGCGCCAGTGCTGACCGACTGCCAGGCCGTAGCCCGATTGCGCCGCGCCGGCGGTCTGATCGCCGGCCGCACCAACATGTCCGAGTTTGCTTACTCCGGCGTCGGCATCAACCCGCACTACGGCACGCCAGTGAACCCGGCCGACAACTTGATCGCCCGCGTACCGGGCGGCTCATCTTCAGGCGCTGCGGTGTCCGTGGCCACTGGAGCGGCGGCCGTTGGCTTGGGCTCCGATACGGGTGGATCGATCCGCATTCCGGCCGCACTGTGTGGTCTGGTCGGCTTCAAAAGCACGGCACGACTGGTGCCGACGGCGGGCGTCCTGCCCTTGTCGACCACGCTGGATACCGTCAGCGCCATCACGCGCTCAGTGCGCGATGCCGTGACAGTGCACGAAGTGCTGGCCGACAGGCGCGTAGCGCTGGCGGGCAAGCCTTTGTCGACCAGCCGTTTTGCCGTGCCTCGCTGCCTGATGCAAGACGGCTTGGACGCCACTGTGGCCAGCGCCTTTGAGCACAGCTTGCGCGTACTGCGCGCGGCTGGCGCTGAGATTGTCGAGATCGAATTGGACGAGATCAAGGACCTGACCAGCATCAACGCCACCGGCGGCTTGTCGGCGGCAGAGAGCTTCGCCTGGCACCGGCAGTTGATCGGGCAGCGTCAGTCTGACTACGATCCTCGCGTGGCGCTGCGGATTCTGAAGGGCGCAAGCATGAGCGCGTCAGATTACATCGACCTGCTCGCAGCCAGACTGAACTGGATCGGCCGTATGAACGAGCGCATGAGCGGCTTCGACGCCATGCTGTCACCGACGGTGCCGATGGTTGCGCCAGCCATCGCCGACCTGATCGACGACGACGCCGCGTTCTTTCGAGTCAACGGTTTGTTGCTGCGTAATCCCGCTGTGGTCAACATGCTCGACGGCTGCGCCATCTCCCTGCCCTGCTACACGCCGGACCAAGCGAAAAACCAATTGCCTGTTGGTCTGATGCTCTGGCATTCAGCCTTGCACGACGACGGCGTTTTGGATGCGGCGCTGCAGGTGGAGGCTGCGTTGAATCTGGCGCACAGCCAATAGCCGCGCTTCGCAGACTTTGAGAAGCAGCCACAATCAGACATGGCCAGCACGCTCAAGATCTCTCACGAACTCAGCCACCCGCTTTTCGACATCGCCGCCACCCGGCAAATAGAGACGCAGGCTCAAGCCGCATTACCAGAACACACACTCATGCAGCGGGCTGGACTGGCCACAGCCCGCCTGACCTTGGCGCTGGCGCCGCATGCACAACACATCTGGGTCGCCTGCGGCCCCGGCAACAACGGCGGAGACGGGTTTGAAACCGCGCTGCAATTGCGCAAGTTTGGCAAGACCGTCAGCCTGACCTGGACTGAGCTGGGCAAAGACACGGACGACAACTCACGCCAGTCACCGCCCGACGCCCGTGCCTCACGCCTGCGCGCCCTGTCTGCCGGGCTTCTCATTTCTCCAGAGCCACCCGCGACTTTCGACTTCGCGATCGACGCGCTACTGGGTATTGGCGGCACGCTCTCAGCCGACCGTCCGGGCACGCAACTGATGACGCAATGGCTGAGGCGAATGCACAGCAGCGGAGCGCCTGTGCTGTGCATAGACCTGCCGACAGGGCTCAACGCGGACACGGGTGCGTCCTTATTCCAAGCGCTCGCGACGCTCGACTCACCAAGACCCGGTCCGCGTCACACCCTGAGCCTGCTGACCTTGAAGCCGGGCCTGTTCACCGCCGACGGGCGCGACGCGGCGGGTCAAGTCTGGCTGAATGATTTGAGTGTGGCTACGCCTGCGGAACTGTCACCCTTCGCACTGCTGCAAGGAGCGGACATTTCAATGGTTTTGCCCCGGCAACAAAGAGCGCACGCCAGCCACAAAGGCAGTTTTGGCGACGTGGCCGTCTTGGGTGGCGCACCCGGCATGACCGGCGCAGCCTTGCTGGCCGCACGCGCCGCCCTGCACGCGGGCGCGGGGCGGGTGTTTATCGCGCTGCTTGACGGCACAACGGACAGGATTTTATCGGTCGACACGACCCAGCCCGAGCTGATGTTCCGAAGTCCTGCAGCGCTGGATGTAAAACAACAGGTGTTGGTCTGCGGCTGTGGCGGTGGGCAAGCGGTGCTCGCGCATCTGCCAGCACTCTTGGTGAATGCCACACGCGCAGTTTTTGACGCTGACGCTTTGAACGCCATTGCTGCGGACCCGTCATTGCGGGCATTTCTGACAACCAGACAGTCTCAGGGTCACGTCACGATATTGACGCCACATCCCCTGGAAGCTGCCCGTCTTTTGCAATGCAGCACGCACGACGTTCAATCAGACCGGCGCCGTGCAGCCCAGCAATTGGCAGATCAATTTGACTGCGTGGTGGTGCTCAAAGGCTCGGGCAGCGTGATTGCAGCACCGGGACAATTGGCGCTGATCAATCACAGCGGCAATGCCTTGCTGGCCAGCCCCGGCACGGGAGACGTTTTGGCCGGCATGATCGGGGCTCTACTGGGTGCTGGCCTAGCTGCGAGGACTGCGGCAGCGCAAGCCGTTTTCACGCATGGTCGCTTGGCCGACCACTGGGCAGCGAGTGGAACCCGTGAACCACTGACAGCCTCGGCACTGGCCCGATACGCCAGTGCTTGACAGCCGAAGAGCCTGAATGCAAGCGCGCCGGAAGCGCTCTCAGCCCAGAAACATCAAGCCCATCTGCAACAGCAGCAGCAAAGCCATCGCCGACAGATCAATGCCCCCAATCATGGGGACAATTCGGCGCAGTGGCGACAAAGGCGGTTCGACCAGTCGGGACAACAAACCGTGAGCGTAAGAGCCTGGCTGCACCCACGAGATGATGACGTAGCCAAACACCAGAATCGTCAAGGCTTGTAGTGCGACGCGGAGCAACATTTTGAGTGCGAAAGCCAACACAGCCATTAGCGGCACATCGCCCGCAAACCAGCCAAAAAGCAAGGCGGCCAAAAAAGCATACACCACGGACAGCAAGGCTGCCGCAAACAAACTGCCGGAATCCACCTTGGAGCGGGCCAGCGCCTGCGGCAGCATACGCCGCAGCGGTTTGACCAACCAGTTGGTCAACGCCATGACAAACGTGCCCGGCTGGGCTGTCATGCTGATGCGCAGCCAGTTCATGTAGGCACGCAACAAAGACGCGCCAATCAACAGATAAAAAGCTGTTTCCAGCAAAAAACTCACAGCACGCATCTACATCACCGCCTTGGCTTCTTGCTGGGTTTACTTGACTTGCGCGGTGCGCCCCCAGCAGACTTCTTAACAGCCGCTTTGAGCGCTTGAATCGGCGACCGGGCAGCACCTCGGTCAGAGGCTCCACTGCTGCGTGCGGCCGAACGATCCGGGCGCTCTGAGCGCTTGCCGCCACCTTTGCGACCACCGTCGCGTTCACCAGAGGGCCCATCGAATGCGCCACCACCCGACTTGTCCTTCATGGCGCGAGCCGTCAACTCCTCGCCTTCGTGCACCAACCTGAAGTCAATCTTGCGACCATCCAGGTCGACGCGGCTGACCTGCACCCGAACCCGCGTGCCGATGGCATAACGCATGCCGGTACGTTCTCCGCGAAGCTCTTGCCGGGCTTCATCAAAACGGAAGTACTCGCTGCCGAGTTCGGTGATGTGCACCAACCCTTCAACATACATCGCATCCAAGGTGACGAAAATCCCGAAGCTGGTCGCCGAGCTGACGACACCGCCGAACTCTTCGCCCAAATGGCCGCGCATGTATTTGCATTTGAGCCAGGCTTCAACATCACGGCTGGCTTCGTCGGCCCGGCGTTCGTTGGCGCTGCAATGCAGACCAGCGGCTTGCCAGGCGAGTTGGTCGACCGTCGGTTTTTTCGGCTTTTGATCCGACTCCACCGCTCGCGCAGCCAAGCGCTTAGACAACTTGGCATGGGCCTCGCCAGGTGTCGGCAAGGCTGGCAACTGGTATTTAGCCTGCTTCAGCACGGCCTTGATGACGCGGTGCACCAGCAAATCTGGGTAGCGCCGAATCGGGCTGGTGAAGTGCGTGTACGCCTCGTAGGCCAAGCCAAAGTGGCCGTTATTCATCGGCGTGTAAATCGCCTGCGACATGGAGCGCAGCAGCATCGAATGAATTTGTTGGGCGTCAGGGCGGTCCTTGGTGGCCAAGGCGATCGACTGAAACTCGCCCGGCAGCGGATCATCACTGATGGTCAACCCCAAGCCGATGGCTTTGAGGTAGCTGCGCAACATGTCTTTTTTCTCAGGCGTCGGGCCTTCGTGCACGCGGAACAAGCCGGCGTGCTTGCTTTGGGCAATGAAGTCCGCCGAGCAGACGTTGGCCGACAGCATGGCCTCTTCAATCAAACGGTGCGCCACATTGCGGGTGCGCGGCACGATTTTTTCAATACGGCCCGCGTCATCACAAACGATCTGGGTTTCGGTGGTTTCGAAGTCCACCGCACCACGAACGCCACGCTCTTTCAGCAAGGCTTGGTAGACATCATGCAAGTCCAGCAAATGCGGCACCAACGCTTTGCGCTGAGCGGCTGCAGGGCCGCGCGTGTTGGCCAAAATAGCCGCCACTTCGGTGTAGGTGAAACGCGCGTGACTGAACATCACGGCCGGGTAAAACTGATAAGCGTGGACTTCGCCTTTGGCGGTGATCAGCATGTCGCAGACCATGCACAGCCGCTCAACGTTCGGGTTCAGCGAACACAGGCCATTGGAGAGTTTTTCGGGCAGCATCGGGATCACGCGGCGCGGAAAATACACGCTGGTAGCCCGGTCATAGGCATCAATGTCAATCGCGCTGCCCGTCTCTACATAGTGGCTGACATCGGCAATCGCCACCAGCAAACGCCAGCCCTTGCCGCGGCCGACTTTGGCCGGTTCGCAGTACACGGCGTCATCGAAGTCGCGGGCGTCTTCGCCGTCAATCGTCACCAGCGCAATGTCGGTCAGGTCAACGCGGCCTTGCTTGTCGATGGCACGCACAGCGTCGGGCAAAGCGCGCGCCAGCGCCAGTGCTTCATCGCTGAACTCATGCGGCACGCCATATTTGCGCACAGCAATCTCGATCTCCATGCCGGGATCGTCAACCTCCCCCAGCACTTCTTTGACACGACCAGCCGGTTGACCGAACAGCGCGGGCGGCTCGGTCAGTTCGACCACCACCACCTGACCCGGCTTGGCAGTGCCGGTGGCACCTTTGGGAATCAGAATGTCTTGACCGTAGCGCTTGTCTTCGGGAGCAACCAGCCAGACGCCGCTTTCATGCAACAAACGGCCAATGATCGGGTTCGGCGATCGCTCGATGATCTCAGTGACGCGGCCCTCGGGGCGATTTTTACGGTCATGGCGCACGATGCGGGCTTTGACGCGATCTTTGTGCAGAACCGCACGCATTTCATTCGGCGGCAGGTAAATATCCGCTTCACCGTCATCGCGTTGAACAAAGCCGTGGCCGTCTCGGTGACCCGAAACGGTGCCTTCAAATTCGGCTAACAGGTTGGAAACCTGGCTCGAAGGGTTTTGAGTTGTTTTGATAAGTAATCTCTTTCGTGAGATGGTCGATAAAAATAGAGTGCCTGATGCAGCTTACGCTGAGCAGGTCCGCGCTTTGGCATAAAGGGCTAGGCGCGAGGCGCCATCTTGATGGAAAGCAGGGTTCATGAACAACAGCATAAGGCATGCAAGTTACAAACCGGAACAAGGTGAATAGTTGAATTTTTTTGAGCAACTCATTCAACAAGCGGGTTTTCTAATGGTACATTACTAGCTGTGCCCGGGTGGCGGAATTGGTAGACGCGCACGGTTCAGGTCCGTGTATCGCAAGATGTGGAGATTCGAGTTCTCTCCCGGGCACCACAGATACGCAAACGCAAAAAAGCCGCTTGATTGAGCGGCTTTTTTGCGTTCTGGCCGGGCTCTTCAGCCCGGCTTCTGTTGGCGATCTCAGACTGGCACAGCGACCAAGTCATGGCCTTGCGTGCCAACGATGCGGGCCCGAGTGAACTCACCCACCTTCAAAGTTTTGCTGATTTTTTCAGGTGGCAGCAACTTCACGATGCCGTCAATTTCTGGCGCATCGGCATAGCTGCGGCCAATGCCGCCTTTGCGGCCCAGAGCCGGTGCCGAGTCCACCAACACTTGCATGGTGGCACCGATGCGCTCTTGCAGTTTTTGGCTGGAGACTTCTTCGGCCACGGCCATGAAACGGGCACGGCGTTCTTCGCGCAGTTCCAGTGGCAACATGCCCGGAATGTCGTTGGCGGTCGCGCCAGCCACAGCGCTATAGGCAAAGCAACCGGCACGGTCAATGCGGGCTTCGCGCATGAAGTCGAGCAAATGACTGAACTCAGCTTCCGTCTCACCCGGGAAGCCGGCAATGAAGGTGCTGCGGATGACGATCTCGGGACACATCTCGCGCCAGCGCGCAATGCGTTCCAAGTTCTTCTCGCCACTGGCAGGCCGCTTCATGCGTTTGAGCACGTCCGGGTGGCTGTGCTGCAAAGGCACATCAAGGTAAGGCAAGACCAAGCCCGTCGCCATGAGCGGAATCACTTCGTCGACGCTGGGGTACGGATACACGTAGTGCAGGCGAACCCAAGCACCGTAGGGTTCGGCCAACTCGCCCAGTGTTTTTACCAGTTCCAGCATGCGGGTTTTGACCGGTTTGCCGTCAAAAAACCCTGTGCGGTATTTCACATCAACACCGTATGCCGAGGTGTCTTGGCTGATCACCAGCAGCTCTTTGACGCCGCCTGCAAACAAGGCCCGCGCCTCGACCAGCACGTCGCCAATCGGCCGTGACACAAGGTCGCCGCGCATCGACGGGATGATGCAAAAAGTGCAGCGATGGTTGCAGCCTTCGCTGATCTTCAGGTAGGCGTAATGGCGCGGCGTCAGCTTGATGCCAGCGACGCCGAATGAATTGGGCACCAAGTCGACGAACGGGTCGTGCGGCTTGGGCAAGTTCAGATGCACCGCGTCCATCACCTCTTGCGTGGCGTGCGGACCGGTCACGGCCAGCACGCTTGGGTGCATTTGCTTGACAAGGTTGCCACCCGCCTCACCGGCCTTGGCGCCCAAACAACCGGTGACGATGACCTTGCCATTGGCGGCCAGTGCTTCGCCGATGGTGTCCAGACTCTCGCGCACAGCGTCGTCGATGAAACCGCAGGTGTTGACAATCACCAGATCGGCGCCTTCAAAGGTCTTGGAGGTTTCGTAACCTTCAGCGCTCAGCTGGGTCAGGATCAATTCGGAATCGGTCAAGGCCTTGGGACAGCCGAGGCTGACGAATCCGACGCGGGGCGCAGATTTTGGGGTGATTGACAAAGGGGGGGCCACAGATGTGGACGGGTTGCCGGAAAGGATTTCGCTCATACGGGTATTGTCTCAGAGGCTGTAGATTAGCGCCGCCAGCAACGCTAGGGGATCATACCGATGCAAAATAGAACCTCCTCTGCCCTCACGCATTCAACACAAAAAGGAAACTCCATGATCCTCGAACACGCCGACATTCGCATTCACCCTGGCCAACAAACAACGTTCAATGAAGCCATTGAACGTGGACTACGCACCGTGATTTCGGGTGCCCACGGTTTTCATGGCTTCAAGGTCAACCAAGGGATCGAAAACCCCGAGCGCTACGTGCTACAGATTTTCTGGGCGACGCTGGAAGACCACACCGTGGGTTTTCGGGAGTCGCCAGCTTTTGCCAACTGGCGGGCTATCGTGGGCCCCTTCTTCGCAGCGCCGCCGGTGGTTGAACACTTTAAATTGCTGCTGAAATCGGAGTAATCCTAAGCTCAAGTTAATGGTCTTTTAAGGTAAGCAGCATGACTACGCAGATTTTGGCCAGCGCCTCAGCTCAAAAAAAACAGCAAGCACGGCAAGATTTTTACAAAGCGATCAGCCAACACAGCATGACGCCGCTGTGGGAAGTCTTGCATGCACTGGTGCCGGCAAAACCAAACACCCCGTGTCGGCCAGCGCTATGGCGCTACCAAGATGTGCGACCTTTTTTGATGCAATCCGGCGAGCTGATCACCGCCGAAGAAGCCGTCCGGCGAGTGCTGATCATGGAGAACCCCGCGCTACGCGGCCAGTCGGCCATCACGCA
>CANFSO010000027.1 GCA_947449895.1 Comamonadaceae bacterium | reverse complement strand
GTCGCGCACGCCGGCACGCACCGATCCCGTCGCCTGCAATCCCTGCTCCCACAACCACAACTCGTAGTCAAACCCATGAGGGTTGCTGTTGCCGTGTGGCGCTTTCAGCCGGACCGTCATTTGCCAGCGCTCGCCGGCGCGCATGGGTTGTGGTTGACGCTGCAACAGAGCCTCGACACGCTCGACCTGTTCCTCCGGCGACTCTTGGCTATGTATGATTCTCCGCTCGCCAACAGGTGCAGCAACCGGTCGCGGGGCCATGAAAAATCCGGAATACCAGCCTAAATACAACTGCGGCGGCAGCACCACTGACTCACCATCCAGCTTGGCAGACTCGACCTTCAGGCGAAAACGCACAGCATCCTCCCCCTGCTGCGGCATGGTTTGCACAACACCTGTGACTTGTATGTCACGCCCCTCCAGAGCAGCGGCCAATCCCTGCGCCTCAAAAGCAGAAGCGCGTAAACCCGTGAGGCTAAAACCCACAGACAAGCCAGCACAGACCATCATCAGCACCGCGACCAATTGAATGGACTGTCGCTGAAAAAAAAGGCCGAGTGCTAACCCACCCAACCCTGCCGCCAGCCAAGCCGCGTAGAAAAAGTCAGTCGCCAGACTGTCTTGCTGCAACTGAATCGCCGTGCCCAGAACGACTCCAAGCAACAGCCCAGTAGGCGTGGGCGGCACGCTAAAGTTGTTGCGTGGTCTCGGCAAAAAATCCTTGTTCAATAAAATCCTTTGCCGTTATGGCAGTGATTGCGGCGACACTAGCTGGGTTGGAAATGGGTGTTTGAACGCGGATTTTTCCCAGATTTGGCGCGGGTCTTGCTTACCTATTTATTGAGTATTGACCGAACGATCTGCACGCCCATTTGGCGGCATCCACCTTGTACCTGAAAAGCGAGAACTTCTGTGTCCATTCATGTCGCCCTGAGTCACATCACGCATTACAAATATGACCGACTGGTCAAACTAGGGCCCCAAGTGGTTCGCTTGCGACCCGCACCGCACAGCCGCACCAAGGTGCTGTCGTATTCGCTGACCATCGAGCCCGCCGGCCATTTCATGAACTGGCAGCAAGATCCTTTTGCCAATTACCAGGCGCGGTTAGTATTCCCCGAAGCTGCGCAGGCATTCAAAGTCACGGTCGATCTGGTGGTCGAAATGGCGGTGTTCAATCCGTTCGACTTTTTCCTCGAACCGCAGGCTGAAGTTTTTCCGTTCAAGTACAGCGAAGCACAAGCCCTTGAACTCGCCCCTTATTTGGTGACTGAGCCGGCCACACCGCTGCTGCAAAAGTACGTCGACAGCATCGACCTGACGCCGCGCGAGACGAACAACTTTTTGGTCAGCCTGAACCAAAAATTGCAGGCCGACATCCAATACGCGATTCGCATGGAGCCGGGCGTGCAAACGCCTGAAGAAACGCTGGCGCTGGCCTGCGGTTCCTGCCGAGACACCGGCTGGCTGATGGTGCAAGTCTTTCGCCATTTGGGCTTGGCAGCGCGTTTCGTCTCGGGCTATTTGATTCAACTCAAAGCCGACGTCAAATCGGTTGACGGCCCAAGCGGCGCTGAGAAAGACTTCACCGACCTGCACGCTTGGTGCGAGGTGTTTTTGCCCGGTGCCGGCTGGGTCGGCCTCGACCCCACCTCGGGCCTGATGGCCAGCGAAGGCCACATCCCCCTCGCCTGCACACCCGAGCCTTCCAGCGCTGCGCCGATTGAAGGCGGCGTCGACGAATGCGAGGTAACGTTTGAACACCACATGAGCGTGCAGCGCATTCATGAGTCCCCGCGCGTCACCAAACCGTACACCGAAGAACAATGGGCTGCCGTGTTGGCGCTCGGCGAAGTGGTCGACCGTGATCTGATCGCCGGCGACGTGCGTCTGACGATGGGCGGTGAGCCGACTTTTGTCGCCACCAAAGACCGCGACGGCGCGGAATGGAACATCGACGCGCTCGGCCCAACCAAGCGCGGCTACGCCACCGAGCTGGTGCAAAAACTCCGCGCTGAATATGGCGAAGGCGGCTTCCTGCATTTTGGCCAGGGCAAGTGGTACCCAGGCGAGCAGTTGCCACGCTGGGCGCTGAGCATTTTCTGGCGCAAAGACGGCCAGCCGGTTTGGCAAAATCCAGCCTTGTTTGCCGACGAACGTCAGACCGGCAAAAAGGCCGACAGCGCCTGCCACTACACCAGCGCTGACGCCGACCGCTTCACCAAAACACTGGCCGCCAAGCTCGGTTTGAGCCCACGCCACATCACCCCCGGCTACGAAGACACTTGGTATTACCTGTGGCGCGAACGCCGCTTGCCAGTCAACGTGGACCCGTTCAATGCGCGGCTTGAAGAGCCGATGGAACGCGAGCGCTTGCGCCGTGTTTTCATGCAGGGGCTCGATGCCGTGGTGGGTTATGTGCTGCCACTCAAAGCGCGCGAAGAAGCCGCGGCAGCCAGCACACCGCGCTGGTCCACCGGGCCTTGGTTTTTCCGCGATGAACGCATGTACCTGATGCCGGGCGACTCGCCCATGGGTTACCGCTTGCCGCTCGATTCAGTGCCTTGGGTATCCGAAACAGACTACCCGTACTTGATTGAAACCGACCCGTTTGCACCGCGCCAAGCGCTGCCGACAACGGCCGAGATCGCCACGCGCTACAGCGAAGACCACGGCCGGATGGCCGCAGCACCGGCAGTCTCCGCCGAGCCGATCGCGCCACCTACGCGGCACAACAGCGCCACGGTGCTGGCCCAGTACATGGCCCGCTTGACGCGCATCGCAGCGCCCACGGTTGCCGCTCGCATTGCACAGTTCAACCCGGCAGCGGCCGTTGCAGCCAAGCCGAAGCCCGCTGAACCAGCATCGGCACCGGCAGACACCGACCCGTCGGCCCGCCGTCCGGAGCCACAAGAGTCAGCCGCTTGGCTGAGCCGCACCGCGCTCTGCATCGAAATCCGCGACCCCGAGCGCGCCAACGGCCCTAAGGCCGGCAACAAAGCCAAGGCCGATCCGGACAAGGTCAAAGGTAAAGGTGAAACCGGCGCGCTCTACATCTTCATGCCGCCACTGGAGCGCCTAGAAGACTACCTAGACCTGCTCGCCGCGATTGAAGCCACGGCTGAATCACTGGCCGTGAAAATCGTCTTGGAAGGCTACCCGCCACCACGCGATCCGCGCCTGAAAATGCTGCAAGTCACGCCCGACCCTGGCGTCATCGAAGTCAATATTCACCCCGCCTACAACTGGGGTGAGTTGGTCGAGCACACCGAGTTTTTGTACGAAGTGGCACACGAAACGCATCTGTCAGCCGAAAAGTTCATGAACGACGGACGCCACACCGGCACCGGCGGCGGCAACCACTTTGTGATGGGTGGCGCCACGCCGTCTGACAGCCCGTTTTTACGCAAGCCCGAGCTGCTCGCCAGCTTGATCGCCTACTGGCACAACCACCCGTCACTGAGCTATCTTTTCTCAGGCATGTTCATTGGCCCGACCAGCCAAGCCCCCCGCGTCGACGAAGCCCGCAACGACCAACTGTATGAGCTTGAAATCGCCCTGCGCGAGATTCAAAACAACCGCGCCAAATACGGTGCCGAGATGCCGCCATGGATCGTTGACCGGACGCTGCGGAACATTCTGGTCGACGTCACCGGCAACACGCACCGCAGCGAGTTTTGCATCGACAAGATGTACTCGCCCGATTCGTCCACCGGCCGGCTTGGCTTGCTGGAACTGCGCGCCTTTGAAATGCCGCCGCATGCGCGCATGAGCATTGCGCAGCAACTGCTGCTGCGCGCACTGGTGGCGCGATTCTGGAAGAACCCAGGTCAGCACAAACTCACGCGTTGGGGCACCGAGCTGCACGACCGATTTTTGCTGCCCAGCTTCATCCGCATGGACTTTGAGGACGTGCTGGCCGAACTGCGCGAAGAAGGTTACGCCTTTGAGATGGCCTGGTTTGAGCCGCACTTTGAGTTCCGCTTCCCGCTCATCGGTCAGGTGCAGACACGCGGCATTGAACTCACGCTGCGCGGCGCGCTGGAGCCTTGGCATGTGATGGGCGAAGAAGGCTCTTCTGGCGGCACCGTGCGTTATGTCGACTCGTCACTGGAGCGCGTCGAGATGCGCGTGACCGGCCTCAACAACGAGCGCTACGTCATCACCGTCAATGGCCGTCCGCTGCCGCTGCAAAACACCGGCACCGTGGGCGAGTATGTCGGCGGTGTGCGCTACAAAGCTTGGAACCCGCCATCGGCCTTGCACCCATCGATTGGCGTGCATGCACCGCTGACGTTTGACATCGTCGACACCTGGAACGAGCGCTCTTTGGGCGGCTGCCAGTACCACGTGTCTCACCCAGGCGGTCTCAGTTACGACACGCTGCCGGTCAATTCCTTCGAGGCCGAAAGCCGGCGCCTGATGCGGTTTTTCCAGCTCGGTCACACGCCCGGAAAAATGCGCGTGCAAAAAGAAGAAGTCAGTCGCGAGTTCCCTTTCACTTTGGACCTGCGCTAAAAGCACAGGCTGCATTGAAGGCATACTTAGGGCCCCGTGGAAAACAACAACCCGTCACTGTTCGACGCCGCCGCGCCGGAGTCAGCTGCCGATCTGGCGCTGGCCCTCGCGCCGACGGCGGGTAGCGGTCATTTTGACGAGCTTCGCGGGGCAAGCTCAAAGCGAGCCCCAGCGGCACCCAAAATATCGACGGACACTCCGCCGACACCCTTGCAAAATCCACGGCTAGGCCCCTTGCGTATTGCTGGTCAAAGCCAATCACAGATCCCAAGCCAAACCGAGTCAATAGAGCCCGCATCGACCACAGCGCCAGACCCACAAACCGAACTAGCCCCCGCTTGGCATGCGTTTTTCACCCAGCTCGGAACCAACGGTTTTCCCGACCTGAACCTCCGCTACGCCAATTTACAGCGACTGATCCGCGACAACGGTGTCACCTACAACGTCTACGCCGATGGCGATGGACCGCAGCGTCCTTGGGCACTCGACCTGTTCCCCATGCTGTTGACGCCGCAAGATTGGGCCAGCATTGAAGCCGGCGTGGCGCAACGGGCGCGTTTGCTTGACAGCATCATGGCCGACGTCTATGGCGCGCAAGAGTTGCCGAAGCTCGGCCTCTTGCCTACCGCTTTGGTACAAGGTCATCCAGGCTATTTGCGCCCCATGCATGGCAGTCAGCCGGCGGGTGGCCAGTTCTTGCACATCGCCGCTTTTGACCTCGCGCGTGGCCCTGACGGCAACTGGTGGGTGGTCTCGCAGCGCACGCAAGCGCCCTCGGGGTTGGGTTACTTGCTTGAAAACCGCTTGAGTATTTCAATGCAGTTCCCCGAGGCTTTTCGCGAGATGAATGTGCAGCGACTTGCTGCGTCATACAAGGCGCTGGTCGACGGCATGAAAGCCGCCTGTCCCCTGCAAGGCCATAACAACAGCATCGAACCCCGCATCGTCCTGCTGACACCTGGCCCTTACAACGAAACTTATTTTGAGCACGCTTATCTGGCGCGCTACCTCGGCCTGACTCTGGTAGAAGGCAGCGACCTGATGGTTCGAGACGACCGCCTGTTCCTGAAAACGCTGCAAGGGCTGGAGCCCGTGCACGGCATTTTGAAGCGTCTCGACGACGAGTTTCTGGACCCTCTGGAACTGCGATCCGACTCCTCCCTCGGCGTGCCCGGTCTGCTGCAAGTCATTCGTGCCGGCAACGTGTTGGTGGCCAACTCACCGGGTTCGGCGTTTCTGGAGTCGCCCGCCTTGCTGGGCTTTTTGCCGGCCTTGTCTGAGCACCTGCTGGGCGAAAAACTCGCGCTGCCTTCACTCGCCACTTGGTGGTGTGGGGAGCAAGCGGCTTTGCAATCTGTGCTGCCGCAGTTGAAAGACTGCGTCATCAAACCGACCTACCCGGCCTCGGGCTTGCCCACGGTGATCGGCCAGACCTTGAGTCGTGCCAAGCTTGACGAGTGGGCCGGCCGGATCATGCGCCACGCTGAAGACTACACCGTTCAAGCATATTTGCCGCTGTCGCAAACACCCACTTGGCAAGGTGAAAAGATAGCCCCCCGCTCCGCTATGCTGCGCGTCTTTGCGGTCTCCGACGGCCAAAACTCCTGGCAAGTCTTGCCGGGTGGGCTGGCTCGGCTAGCGGGTAAAAACGAAAACATCGCGTCGATGCAGCACGGCGGCAGCAGTGCCGATGTTTGGGCCCTAGCCACGACGCAGTCCGCCAGCGGGCTTGAAACGACAGACACGGCAAGCTCAGAGTCAACGCCTACCAAGACACTTTCGCCTCTAGCGCCTTTCGCCCCCTTTTCACCTTTTACGCCTTTCAACGCGACACCCCATTCAAGCGCCGCTTCTGCCACTCCACTGCCGCCGATGCGCCAAAAGCGCGCTGTCACCAGCCGCGCAGCAGAACATCTTTTTTGGCTGGGTCGCTACACCGAGCGTGCCGAAAACTCTGTCCGCCTGGCCCAAATCACGCTGCAAAGTCTGTCGGGCGACGATCAATCCTCGCAACCATTGCTGGCCTGGCTCAGTGCCATGGCCGTCAACAACGCCTTGGTGGTGTCCACGGTGCCGCCGGCCACACAGGCTAAGCGCGTCTTTGAGCGCTCGCTCATCGCCAACCTGGCCGACATGACCCAAGCCGCCAGCGTCGGCTACAGCTTGCACGCCTTGAAAAATGCAGCTTCAGCCGTGCGAGAGCGTCTGTCGCAAGAGCAGTGGAAAACCATCGTGCACGCTGAAGCCGAGTTTTTCGTCCGTTGCAAAAAGATCAGCAGCAGCCCACAAAAAGGGACACAAGGTGCGGCCTATTCGACCCAAGAAGCCCTGCGTGCGCTCGACGGTGCCAGCGCCTTTCTGGCGGCCATGACCGGCGCACAGACCGACCGCATGATGCGTGACGATGGCTGGCGCCTGCTCAGCATTGGAAGACACATCGAGCGACTGAACACACTCTCTTCAGCGCTGATGCTTGGTTTCGAAACTGGCGCGGCGCAAGACGACAGTGGCTTTGGCGCGATCGTCGCGCTGTTTGACAGCACCATCACCTTTCATGCGCAATACCAGCAACGCAGGGACATCGTGGCGCTGCTCGACTTGCTGGTGCTAGACCGCGACAATCCGCGCTCTATCGCTTGGGTGACACAAACCTTGCGTGCGCGTTTGGCCAAGCTGGAAGGCACAGATCTAGGCCAAATGGCCGCTCTGGCCATGAACCTACCCGACCCAGGCCGCTGGACGCTGGCCGATTTGTACGGCGCCACCTATAACGACAGCGCGGCCCCGCAGACGCATGAGCGTTTGCAAAGGCAATTGGAACGCTGCGCCGTTTCGGCGCTGGAGCTGTCTGAGCTCATCAGCCGTCGCTACTTCAGCCATGCGGCCAGTGGCAGCCACAGCTTGGGCGCCTGAGGGCGCAGCCACTCTCTTATTGCTTTAACGGTTTTTTATGTTGCTTCACGTCGTCCACGAGACCCGCTATGACTACACGCCAGCGGTAGAGAATGCCCACCACGTGGTGCATCTCAAACCCGCCAGCAACGTGCGGCAAGAGCTGATCAGCCACCATTTGCACATCGACCCGGCACCCGCACAGCAACGCGAAGTGGTCGACGTTTATGGCAACCTGAGCACCTTCTTTTCGTTTCAAAGTGCCCATGACCGCTTGCGTGTGGTGGCTGAAAGCGTGGTCTCCACAACGCCTATCACGCCTTATTGGAGCGCCGACGAACGGCCTGCCAGCCCCAGCTGGGAACGCGTGCGCGAGCACTTTCGCTACCATTCCGCCGCCGCATGGGATCCTGCAGCCGAGTTTCTCTTTGCCTCACCCTATGTACCGCGCGACGACGCTTTTGCAGAATTCGCCCGCCCCAGTTTTGCCGCCGATCGGCCTCTGGCTGAAGCCGCCAAAGCCCTGATGCGGCTCATTCATCGCAGCATGACTTACGAGAGTCTTAGCACAGAAGTCAACACGCCGGCGCTCAAAGCACTGGAACAGCGCAAAGGTGTTTGCCAAGATTTCGCCCACATCATGGTCGCCTGTTGCCGTGCCATGGGCCTGCCGGCGCGCTACGTCAGCGGCTACCTGTTGACGCATCCAGCGCCCGGCCAGCCGCGGCTGATTGGCAGCGACGCCTCGCACGCTTGGGCCTCGGTGTATTGCCCTGCGGTCAACGCCAGCGGTGAAGTCGACCGTGTGATGCCCGGCTGCTGGCTGGACTTCGACCCGACCAACGACCGCAGTCCTGGCGAGGATTACGTGACCCTGGCCACAGGTCGCGACTTCCTCGACGTGTCCCCAATGCGCGGCGTGATTCGCGGCGGTGCCCGACATGCGCTGAACGTGGCCGTGACTGTCTCGCCGATGGAGGCCAGCGACCTCGTTCAAAGCGATCACTAGAATTGACGGTTTACCGCAGCCTCAACTAGGAAACTCATGTCTAACCCCGCCGCCCCTTCTGACGCTATTTACGACAAGCTCAAAACCCTCGGCATTGAGCTGCCGCCTGTGGCCACACCCGCTGCGGCGTATGTCCCCTTTGTGCAAAGCGGCAACTTGATCTTCTTGAGCGGTCACATCGCTAAAAAAGACGGCAAAGCATGGGTCGGCCAGCTGGGCAAAACCATGCTCACCGCCGAAGGCCAACAAGCCGCACGCGCCATCGCGATTGACCTGATGGGCACACTGCACGCCGCGCTGGTCGCCACTGGCAAAGACTTGAGCCATGTCAAACGCATCGTCAAACTGATGAGCCTGGTCAATTCGACCGGCGACTTCACTGAGCAGCACATGGTGACCAATGGCGCCAGTGAACTCATCGGTGACGTTTTTGGAGCCGCTGGTGCACACGCCCGCAGCGCCTTTGGCGTGGCGCAAATTCCGATGGGTGCTTGCGTTGAAATCGAGATGATCGCCGAGATCAGCTGAAATCACTCCACCCGCGTCACGCTGTTCGGCTTGAAACCGAGGTCTGCCGCCTTGCCTTTGCGGGCACGGGCGGCGCGCGCGTTGTTCAGGCTTCGAATTTCAAGCGTTTCTTCACGCTCTTTGGCACCGCGGCCAATGCCGGCGATCTTGATGCTGCGCGTGTATGCCGCGGCACCGGCCAGCTGGTCTTTGGCTTCGAGGTCGATCAGCATCAGGCCGCGCCCGCCTTTTTCCATCAACTTGAGTTCGTCGATTTCAAAGGTCAGGATGCGTCCACCGGTCGATGCGCAGGCCACATGCGTGGCGTCTGGCAGCGGCTGGGCGCCTGAAGTGCCCGCTGCATGCGAAGGTTTGCACAGGGTTTCGCCCTCGCCCAAGCTGATGAAAGCTTTGCCGCTCTTGTTGCGCGAGATCATGTTCTCGACCGCAGCCAAAAAGCCGTAGCCACCTGAGCTGGCCAGCAAGAGTTGCGCAGAGACCGGGCCGGCGAAGTAATGGGCAACTTGCGTGCCGGCTTCCAGCTCGATCAGCGTGGTCACGGGTTGGCCGTCACCGCGTGCACCGGGCAAGACCGCTACCGGCACCGAGTAAACACGGCCGTTGCTGCCAAACACCAACAGCATGTCAACCGTGCGGCATTCAAAGGTCGCGTAGAGGCCGTCCCCGGCTTTGAAGGCGAAGCTCGCCGGGTCATGGCCTTGGCCGCCGCGGGATCGCACCCAGCCCTTGGCGCTGACCACCACGGTCACGGGCTCGTCGATCACCTTGACGTCTAAAGCGGCTCTTTTGTCGGCCTGAATCAGCGTCCGGCGCGGGTCGGCAAAAATCTTGGCGTCAGCCTCAATTTCTTTGACCATGAGGCGGCGCAGGGTGGCCGGGTTACCCAGAATGTCTTCGAGCTTGGCTTGGTCTTCGCGCAGGCCGCTGAGCTCTTGTTCGATCTTGATGGCTTCAAGCCTAGCCAACTGCCGCAGGCGAATTTCAAGAATGTCTTCGGCCTGACGGTCGCTGAGTTTGAAGCGCTCCATCAACGCAGGCTTAGGCTCATCGGCTTGGCGAATGATGGCGATGACTTCGTCAATGTTCAGCAGCACCAGCTGCCGGCCTTCCAGAATATGGATGCGCGCCAGCACTTTGTCGAGCCGGTGCTGTGAGCGCCGCTGAATGGTTGTGTGGCGAAACTCAATCCACTCGGTGAGGATTTTCCGCAACGATTTTTGCGTCGGCCGGCCATCCAGACCGATCATGGTCATGTTGATCGGCGAAGAGCTTTCCAGACTGGTGTGCGTCAGCAGCGTGTTGATGAGCTCGCTCTGCTCAATGCGGCTGGTCTTGGGTTCAAAGACCAAACGCACAGCCGCATCTTTGCTGGATTCGTCGCGCACCACGTCCAGCACCGACAGCACGGTTTGCTTGAGCTGAACTTGTTCTTGCGACAGCGCTTTTTTGCCCAGCCGCACCTTGGGGTTGGTGATCTCTTCAATTTCTTCGAGCACGCGTTGGGTGCTCACACCCGGTGGCAGTTCGTTGACCACCAGTTGCCACTGGCCACGCGCCAACTCTTCGATTTTCCAGCGGGCCCGCACTTTGAGCGAACCGCGTCCGGTGCGGTAGGCCGCAGCGATCTCGGCCGGGCTCGAAATGATCTGCGCGCCACCCGGGTAATCGGGGCCGGCAAT
This sequence comes from Comamonadaceae bacterium, assembly GCA_947449895.1. Classification (GTDB taxonomy): domain Bacteria; phylum Pseudomonadota; class Gammaproteobacteria; order Burkholderiales; family Burkholderiaceae_C; genus Polaromonas. Next base: position 14,115 of record CANFSO010000027.1, on the reverse strand, counting down.
GATGGCCGAAATCGCCTCGTCAGTGATGCTCGGCGTCTTGATCAGGGCGATGCAGGCGTCGGCCACTTCACGCAAGTTGTGGCTCGGAATCTCAGTCGCCAAACCCACCGCAATGCCGCTGGCGCCATTCAACAAGGTGAACGGCAGACGCGCTGGCAGACGCCCCGGTTCTTCGGTCGAGCCGTCGTAGTTGGGCACAAAGTCGACCGTGCCTTCGTCGACTTCTTCCATCAACAAACTGGTGATGCGCGAGAGCCTTGCCTCGGTGTATCGCATGGCCGCAGCGCCGTCGCCGTCACGCGATCCAAAGTTGCCTTGGCCATCAATCAGCGGGTACCGCTGGCTGAAGTCTTGCGCCATGCGCACCAAAGCGTCATACGCCGCCTGGTCGCCGTGCGGGTGAAAGCGGCCCAGCACGTCGCCGACCACGCGCGCGCATTTGACGGGTTTGGCACCGGTTGCGCCATTGGCACCGCCGAAGCCCAAACCCATGCGCGACATGCTGTACAAAATGCGCCGTTGCACCGGCTTCTGGCCGTCGCAGACGTCGGGCAAGGCGCGGCCCTTGACGACGCTGAGCGCGTATTCGAGGTAGGCGCGTTGAGCGTAAGCCGCCAGCGAATCCTGATCGGCGGGTTCGGGGTTCACAGCAGAGGCGTCGGGGGTGAATAAATCCATGGCGTTGTCAGATCAATCGGGGTTCAGTTGGGAGGCAGTTGGCAGGCGCGATCGCGTTCAAACGTCGATGTCCACGGCGTCACCGTGCAGTTCCATCAACTCGCGCCGGGCAGCGGCTTCGCCTTTGCCCATGAGTTTGGTGATGAGGTTGACGGTCTGCTCAAAATCCACATTGCCAAGTTGCACAGGCAACAGACGGCGGGTGTCGGGGTTGAGCGTGGTTTCCCACAACTGCTCGGCGTTCATCTCACCCAAGCCCTTGAAACGGCTGATACCCCAGGCACCTTCTTTCACGCCTTCTTTGCGCAGCTTGTCAAGAATCGCGTTGAGTTCGCCGTCGTCTAGCGCATAGGCTTTAGACGCGGGCTTCTTGCCGCGGGCCGGCGCGTCAACCCGGAACAGCGGTGGCCGCGCCACGTACAGATGGCCGGTTTCGATGAGCTTGGGGAAATGCCTGAAAAACAGCGTCAACAGCAGCACCTGGATGTGCGAGCCGTCGACGTCAGCGTCGCTCAAAATACAGACCTTGCCGTAGCGCAGGCCACTCATGTCGGGCGTGTCGTCGGGGCCGTGCGGGTCAATCCCCAGTGCCACGGCGATGTCGTGAATTTCATTGTTGGCAAACAGCCGGTCGCGCTCGACTTCCCAGGTGTTGAGCACCTTGCCGCGCAAGGGCAAAATCGCCTGACTTTCTTTGTTGCGGCCCATCTTGGCACTGCCGCCGGCGGAGTCGCCCTCGACCAAAAACACTTCGTTGTAGGCTAGGTCTTTGCTCTCGCAATCGGTCAGCTTGCCAGGCAGCACCGCCACGCCGGAGCCCTTGCGTTTTTCGACTTTTTGGCCGGCTTTTTGGCGCGATTGGGCAGCGCGAATCGCCAGCTCGGCGAGTTTTTTGCCGTACTCGACATGCTGGTTCAGCCAGAGTTCCAGCCTAGGCCGGACAAAGCTGGAAACCAGCCGGACGGCGTCACGCGAATTCAGACGTTCTTTGATCTGCCCTTGAAACTGCGGGTCCAACACTTTGGCAGACAGCACGTAGCTGGCGCGCGCAAAAACGTCTTCAGGCAGCAGTTTCACGCCCTTGGGCAGCAATGAATGCAGGTCTACAAAGCTCTTGACGGCGTTGAAAAGGCCGTCGCGCAAGCCGCTTTCATGCGTGCCGCCGGCGCTGGTCGGAATCAAATTGACATAGCTTTCACGCACCGGGTGGCCGTCTTCGGTGAAGGCCACGCACCACTGCGCGCCCTCGCCTTCGGCAAAGCTGTCGTGCGCGGCATCGGCAAAGCCTTCGCCTTCAAACATCGGAATCACCAAGTCGGCGTTGAGCGTCTGCATCAGATAGTCATGCAGGCCGCCCTTGTAAACCCAGGCCTGGGTTTCCTTGGTCTTTTCATTGATCAGCGTGACGGTGACGCCAGGCATCAGCACGGCTTTGCTGCGCAGCAAATGCGTCAGCTCACTCATGGGCAGCGCCGCGGTTTCAAAGTATTTTGGGTCGGGCCAAGCGCGCACGGAGGTACCGCTCTTGCGGTCACCTTCGCCAGCTGGCCGGATCTTCAATTCCTCGATGACATCACCCGCAGAAAAGACCAGCCGCGCCGCCTTGCCTTCGCGCCAAGAAGACACTTCCATGCGCGTCGACAGGGCATTGGTGACGCTGACACCGACGCCGTGCAAACCGCCCGAAAAGCTGTAGGCGCCGCCCGAGCCCTTGTCGAACTTGCCGCCAGCATGCAGCCGCGTGAAAACCAGCTCGATCACCGGCGCGTTTTCTTCCGGGTGCATCCCAAACGGAATGCCGCGGCCATCGTCTTCGATCGTCACCGAGCCGTCTGCGTGCAAGGTCACCTTGATCTTTTTGCCGTGCCCGGCCAAGGCTTCGTCGGCCGAGTTGTCGAGTACCTCTTGCAAGATATGCAGAGGGTTGTCGGTGCGGGTGTACATGCCCGGCCGCTGCTTGACAGGCTCAAGGCCCTTGAGCACGCGGATGGAACTTTCGGAATAGTCGGTGGGTAGTTTGGAGGCCATGGCAGTGCTGTGATTTGCGGCGATTGTAGTCGCGACACACTATAACCACTGGATAAAAAAACAGCCCATCAATGCCAAACATATGCTGCGCACGCCAGCTCGGCGGCAAGCACGATCAACGGTGATTCGTTACATTTATGCCATGTCATCTGCAACATCTGCCCCTTCTACAACCGCCTCGCCAGAACTACGCAAGCTCTCAATGCTGCAAGTTTTAGCCTGTGGCGCCGCCATCGTCACCCTGTCGATGGGCATCCGCCACGGCTTTGGCCTGTGGCTACAACCGATCACCCAAGCGCAGGGCTGGACGCGTGAGACCTTTGCCTTCGCCATTGCGATTCAGAATCTGTCTTGGGGTGTTTTCGGTATTTTTGCAGGCATGATCGCCGACCGTTTTGGCGCTTTTAGGGTCATCATGGCCGGCGCTGTGTTGTACGGACTGGGCTTGGTGGGGATGGCGCTGTCTCCCACCGGTTTTTTGTTCACGCTCACGGCTGGGGTGCTGATTGGTGCGGCGCAGGCGGGCACCACTTACGCCGTGATTTACGGCGTGATTGGCCGCAATATTTCTGCAGAAAAGCGCTCTTGGGCCATGGGTGTGGCCGCTGCGGCGGGCTCTTTCGGTCAGTTTTTGATGGTGCCGATTGAAGGCTTTTTAATCACCAAATTCGGCTGGCAGGAAGCCCTGCTGATATTGGGCGCTGCTGCCTTGCTGATGATTCCACTGGCCATCGGTCTGCGTGAAAATAAAACCAAGGGCGGGGCCCCAGTCAAGCGCGAACAAACCATTCTCCAAGCCCTGAAAGAGGCGTTCAAGTACCCTAGCTTTCAACTCCTGATGGCGGGCTATTTTGTCTGTGGTTTTCAAGTCGTCTTCATCGGCGTGCACATGCCCAGCTACCTCAAAGACAAGAGCCTACCGCCGGAAGTCGCCAGTTACGCCTTGGCCTTGATCGGGCTGTTCAATGTCTTTGGCACCTACGCAGCAGGCGCTCTGGGTCAAAGAATACCGAAGAAGAACATCTTGGCCGGTATTTATTTTTCTCGCGCCGTCGTGATTTCAATTTTTATTGCGGCCCCCCTCAGCCCCATGAGTGTTTATTTGTTTGCCGCCGTCATGGGCGTTCTTTGGCTGTCCACTGTGCCCCCCACCAATGCGGCTGTAGCCCAAATTTTTGGCATCCAGCATTTGTCGATGCTCAGCGGTTTTATCTTTTTCAGCCACCAGATTGGCTCATTCATGGGTGTCTGGCTAGGCGGCTACATGTACGACCGCACGGGCAGTTATGACATCGTTTGGTACATCGCGATCGTCCTCGGCATATTTGCAGGACTGGTGAATTTACCGGTGCGCGAGGCACCCATTGTCCGAAGCCCGGCCAAGCTGCCACAAGGGGTCTAAGATGCCAAGGATGCTGCAAAAAATATTGCTTTGGCTGCTATTCATCAGCATACCGTTGGCGGTGTTTGCCTTGTATACCCGGCCCAACATGCTGGTCATGCTGGCGGACCAGCTGTGGGCCTGCTTTTAAGTGGCGCTGACCACAAACCCGATCGGCCACGGCGATGAAGCCCCCTCAGCTTGGCTGCAACGCTGGAGTCATCTGCTGCCTGAAGGCGGCAACGTGCTCGACGTCGCCTGTGGCCGCGGTCGCCATGCGCGCTGGTTGCACCAACGCCGACTGCGGGTGGTAGCGGTAGACCGCTCCGCAGAAGCCATCACAGCAATAGGCCTGCCGACAGAATGCTGCGAAACCTGCGTCGCCGACATCGAAGACGGCCCTTGGCCTTTTTCTGGACGCCAGTTTGACGCAATCGTCGTCACCAACTACTTGTGGCGACCTTTGCTGCCGACGCTGCTGGCCAGTCTGGCGCCGGGCGGCGTGCTGATTTACGAAACCTTCACCGCTGGGAATGAAACGGTGGGCAAACCTTCGAGGCCTGATTTCTTGCTCCAGCCAGGGGAGCTGCTGCAGGTTTGCCAAGCACTGCGCGTCGTCGCGTTTGAAGACGGCTTTGAAGACAGACCCAGCCAGCGCTTTATACAGCGCATCGTCGCAGTCCGTGAGTTACCGCTGGACAAAGACCCATCGGCAAGCTCACCAACCCGCTTCCAACTCGGCTAAACCCTTTGCAGAATCGCCCGCGCCGCCAGCCTGAGCTCTGCGGTCTGAGTAGAATGCGCAATAGGCTTTAAACCCCCTTTATAGCGCCCCTTTCCGCCTGCATGCCTCCAAGGTCTAGGTTACCCAAAACATGAAACAAATCACTGGCAGTATCGTTGCGCTTGCGACCCCATTGCACGAAGACGGTAGCGTCGATTACCCCACCTTGCGCAAACTGGTGGACTGGCATATCACTGAAGGCACGGACTGCATTGGCGTGGTCGGCACCACAGGTGAATCGCCGACGGTCAACGTAGAAGAGCACTGCGAAATCATCCGTGTCGCGGTAGAGCAAGCGCTCAGCCATGGCGCCAAAGCCGTGCCGATCATGGCCGGTTGCGGTGCCAATTCGACGGCTGAAGCCATTGAGCTGACCAAATTCGCCAAAAAAGTCGGGGCTGACTGCCAGCTGCAGGTCGTGCCCTACTACAACAAGCCAACGCAAGAAGGCCAGTACCTGCACTTCAAGGCGATTGCAGAAGCGGTTGATCTGCCCATGGTGTTGTACAACGTTCCCGGCCGCAGCGTGGCAGACATGCTGCACCCAACCGTCATGCGGCTGACGCAAGTGCCCGGCATTGTCGGCATCAAGGAAGCCACCGGCAACATCGAACGCGCCCAATGGCTGATCAAGGAAACCCCGACTGGTTTCGCGGTGTACTCGGGTGACGACGCGACCGCTGTGGCACTGATGCTGTGCGGTGGCCAGGGCAATGTCAGCGTGACAGCCAATGTGGCACCACGCCTGATGCACGAGCTGTGCATGGCGGCGGTGGCGGGCGACGCCCGGCGCGCCATGCAGATCCAGCTGCAACTGCTGCCCCTGCACAAACATCTATTTGTTGAAGCCAACCCGATTCCCGTGAAATGGGCCATGGCCCGCATGAAACTCTGCGGCCCCACACTGCGCCTGCCCATGACGCCGCTGGAAGCATCCAACGAAGCCACAGTCGAAAACGCATTGCGCGTTTGCGGCTTGATCTGATCCCAAGAACCTGAATTGAAGACTCAAATGACTATTTCCGCCCAACGCTCGTCTCTTGGTCTGGCTGTCGCCGCATTGCTCGCCAGTCTGGCGCTCGGTGGTTGCACAACGGTAAGCAACTCCCTCAGCGGCGACAAAGTAGATTACAAATCAGCATCCTCCACGGCGAAAGCAGGGCCAGGCCTCGAAGTTCCGCCAGATCTCAGCCAACTCACGCGCGACAGCCGCTACGTAGTCCCGGGCATGGCCGTGTCAGCCAATGCTTACCAAGTCGCCCAGCCCAATACCAGCGCCGCCACACCGACTGCGGCCAGTGCCATTGGCGACGTTCGCATCGAGCGTGCAGGCAGCCAGCGCTGGCTGGTCGTCAACCGACCTGCAGACAAACTGTGGGATCCGGTGCGTGAATTCTGGAAAGAGAGCGGTTTTCAGCTGCCCATTGAGCAAGCTGAGCTCGGCATCCTGGAAACGGACTTCGCTGAAAACCGCGCCAAACTGCCGCAAGACTTTATCCGTAACACCATTGGCAAGGTCTTCGATGGCCTTTACTCGACAGGCGAGCGCGACAAGTTTCGCACCCGTTTAGAGCGCACTGCCAACGGCGGCACCGAAATTTTCATCAGCCATCGCGGTATGGTCGAGGTTGTCAATAGCACCTCCAGCACCGGTGGTACCGGCTCCACGGTTTGGCAGCCACGCCCGGCAGATCCTGAACTTGAAGCTGAATTCCTGCGTCGTTTGATGGTCAAACTGGGGGTTTCACAAGAGCAATCCAAAGCGCTGGTAGCCAGTGGCGTAACGCGACAAACCTCGCGCATCGCCTCGGTCGGGGGCATTCCCGTGTTGCAAGTCGATGAAGGTTTCGAGCGCGCTTGGCGCCGCGTCGGGCTGGCACTTGACCGCACGGGCTTCACCGTCGAAGACCGCGACCGTGCCCAAGGTCTGTATTTCGTGCGCTACGTGGCACTGAACACCGATGCAAAAGAACCCGGTTTCTTCAGCAAGTTATTCAGCAGCTCAAGCACCGGATCCGCACCCCTGAAATACCGCATTGCATTGCGTAGCAAAGACGAATCTACCTCGGTCTCGGTGCTCAACGCAGATGGTCAGCCCGAAGCATCCGTGAATTCCGAACGCATCCTCAAAGTGCTGGCGGACGACCTGCGGTAAGCAGGTCACGTTAACCGCAGAGTGCTGCGCTTCAAAAATCTGGGCAGTGGCAGCACGGGTAATGCAACGCTGGTCCAAGCCAGCGGCATCCGTTCTGCCCGCTTGCTGGTCGATTGCGGTTTGGGGCTCAAACAACTTGCCCTTCGCTTAGCTGAAGCGGACTCTACACAGGCCGCGATGGTGGATGCCATATTCATCACCCACGAACACAGTGACCACATTGGCTGTGCACGACAGTTCGCCCAACGCCACCGAATCCCGGTTTGGATGAGCCGTGGAACCTATGAAGCCTTGGGCAGCCCCGACTTTGACGGCCTACTGCACATCGCCGCAGACGGGCAAGCCATTGACCTCGGGGAATTGCAAATAACACCCTTCACCGTGCCGCACGATGCCAGGGAACCACTTCAGTTGACATGTACCGACGGGAATGCAAAAGTAGGCGTACTGACCGACTTGGGCCACGCCACCGCGCATGTGCTGAAGCATCTTGCAGGATGCCATGCCCTGCTGTTGGAGTGCAACCACGACAGTGACTTGCTGGCCCAGTCAAGTTACCCCGCTTTCCTTAAAAAGCGAGTGGGCGGACCCTATGGCCATTTGTCGAATGCCGCTGCGGCAGCCATTTCAGAGGAACTCGCGCACGCGGGACTCAAGCATGTCGTGGCGGCCCATTTGAGTGCGCAAAACAACAACCCCAGCCTAGCCTTGGCCGCTCTATTCAGCAGTGCCGCACCGCTTTGGGGTTGTCCAGAATTTTCAGTCGCCCACCCGATAGAAGGAAGCCCATGGATCCAGGTCAGCTCCTGACGCCATGATGCGACTACCAAACAGCCACTGCGTGTCAAACGTTAGAGGTAAGAAAAGTCCAGACGAAAAAAAGCCGCTCGAGAGAGCGGCTTTTTTTGAAACAGCGAAGTATTACTTGGCTGGAGCAGCAGGTGCGGCTGGAGCAGCTGCGTCAGCAGCAGGAGCAGCGGCTGGAGCCGATGCGTCAGCAGCAGGAGCAGGAGCGACGACTGGAGCTGGTGCTTCAACTGGTGCTTCTTTTTTACCGCAAGCTGCCAGGGCGAAAGCTGCAACGATAGCTGCCAAAACGAGTGATTTGTTCATTTTTTGATACCTTGATATATATAAGAAAAACAATTTTTGAAAAGGCCAACTCAAAAAGTTAGCCTCCCAGTTCAGGCAGGAGAATTCGAGCGCTACCAGCCCAACGCGGAAGTATATGCGGATTTACCCCCATTTGTGAAGAGTGAAAATACAACTATTCAGACAATTAAGCAGTTTTTCGATTTTTATACAAAACTCAACCAACCGGCATCGCGCCAATCGGCAAGTAAGTTTTGTGCCGAAGCACTGGCCTTACGCAGCTCGGCAGCACCCAACTGCCGCTGATCCGCCAGCCGCTGCATCAGCGCCGCGTCAGCGCCTTTGGCCCGGTAACTTTCACCATTGATGAAGATGTGGTGCGCGTCATACATCATCCGAGTGCGCGCATCGAGCACCAAATTGGATGTTGCACCAAAAATAGGCGCACCAGTTAAATCATCACTGGGCTCATCGAACCAGACCGACGCTTTCGGCTCGGTCAGGTACTCACCCAAGGCGCAAGCCAGCGCCAACGGGTCTTTCAAGGCCGATGCCACGGCTTGCCGAGCGAACTCGGTCAGCTCAGTCGGCAACGCAGCCGGGTTGGCTGTGGCGGGCTGCTGCGGGTCACGGTAGAGCTTTGGCGCGGCCGCAGCATCTTCATCGTCGGCGCCAAACTCGGCCAAGCGCTGCAACAGCACACCCGCCAGCTCAGTCTGACTCGGCGCTCTGAAGCCAATCGAGTAGGTCATACAAGCTTCGGGTTTGCCATCGGCAGAGAAAGCCTCTTCAGCTACCCCGTCGTGGGCATAGCGCGGCGGTAAATAAAGCATGTCGCCGGCCTCAAGGACAAATTCCTCGGTCGGCACAAAATTCTGCAATATTTTCAGCGGTACGCCTTCCTGCAAGGTGAAATCCGTCTGTTTGCCTATGCGCCAGCGGCGCCGACCGCTGGCCTGCAACAGGAACACGTCGTAGCTGTCAAAGTGAGGCCCGACACCGCCGCCTGCGCTGGCGTAGGAGATCATCAAATCATCCATGCGGGCGTCAGGTACAAAGCGAAATTGCTGCAGCAGCGCATGCGCTTTGGCATCGTGCATGTCAACGCCCTGCACCAACAGCGACCAGCCGGGTTTGTTCAAAGCCGGCAGGCTACGCGGCGCAAACGGCCCAGACTTCATGCGCCAGCCCGAAGCGCCCTGCACCACCAGACGCGACTCGACGGACTCTTGGCCGGCCAGTTCAAACAGTTCAGGTCGACTCAGGATCGGCTTGAAACCAGACAAGGCCTGACGCACCAGCAAAGGCTTTTTTTGCCAGTGGCGGCGCATGAATTGCTGGGGCGTCAGACCGCCCAGCAGGGCTGATGATTGAGTTATATCCATGGGACAATTGTCGGATGAAAATCACCCCACACTGCGTTGTTGCCCTGAGCTGGGTCCTGAAAGACACCTTGGGCGAGGTCCTTGACGAGCTGGATGAACCGGTTGAATTCTTGCTGGGAGGCAATGACCTGCTGGCAAAAATAGAAGAAAGCTTGCAAGGCCATGAAGCTGGCGACAAAGTCGACCTGCATTTGGAACCCGAACAAACTTTCGGCGACTATGACGAAAATTTTGTCTTCTTAGAGCCGCGCAAATTGTTCCCAGCTGAGCTAGAAGAAGGCATGACCTTCGACGGTCAAGCCCTGCCACCGGGCAGCAACCCCGAGACACCACAGCACCTGATTTACACCGTCACCGACATCTACCCTGAACACGTGGTGCTCGACGGCAATCACCCGCTGGCAGGCATCGCCATTCGGCTGTCGCTGGTGGTCGAAGCTGTGCGGGAAGCCACCGTCGAAGAGATCGGCCAAGGCTCACTAGGCACCAGCTTTTTCAAACTTGAGGCAGACGACTCACCCCAGCCAGACAGCGACACGCTGCACTGAGCCTAGCGAGGGTTAGCGTTTCCCGGTGGAGCCGTAGCCGCCGTCACCACGGTCGCTGGGCGGGAACTCGCTGACCACATTGAACTCGGCCTGCACCACCGGCACGATCATCAGCTGCGCAATGCGCTCCATCGGCTCGATGGTGAAAGCTACCGCACTGCGATTCCAGCCGCTGACCATCAATTGGCCCTGGTAATCGCTGTCAATCAAACCCACCAGATTGCCCAACACGATGCCGTGTTTGTGACCCAACCCGGAGCGCGGCAAGATCAAGGCGGCAAAACCCGGGTCTTCCAAATAAATAGCGATGCCCGTGGGGATGAGTTGCCATGCGTTCGGGGCGAGCGTCAAGGGCTCGCTCAGGCAGGCGCGCAGGTCTAGGCCGGCGCTACCCGGCGTGGCGTAGGCCGGCAAGTTGTCGGTGAGGCGGGGGTCGATGATCTTGACGTCAATTTTCATGTTTTTTTTTCAAAGTATGTGGAGTCGGCCTGCCACGATGGCGACCAACTGACGCGCCAGATGCAGCTTGGAGGCACGCGGCAACTCTTGGCTGCCATCGGCATCGATCAGTAGCAACGCATTGTCGTCTTGGCCAAAAGTCGCCGGCCCGATGTTACCCACCAACAGCGGCACGCCTTTTTTCAAGCGTTTGGCTTGGGCGTGGGCCAGCAAGTCATGGCTTTCTGCGGCAAAGCCAACACAAAACAGCGCACCACTTTGAGCCCGAGCCGAGCCAGCCACCGCCGCGAGAATATCGGTATTTTCAACAAAGTCCAGCTGAGGTACATCACCGCTGCCGTCTTTCTTTATTTTTTGCACGGACGCAGTAGCCGGACGCCAATCAGCCACCGCCGCCGTAGCGATGAAAACCGTTGCGGCATCGGCGCGGGCGCTGACGGCTTCGAACATTTGCTGCGCTGATTTCACATCCACCCGCGTCACACCGCGCGGCGTTGGCAAACTCACCGGACCAGCCACCAGCGTGACCTCAGCGCCTGCTTCACGCGCGGCACGAGCGAGTGCAAAACCCATCTTGCCGCTGGACAAATTGGTGATGCCGCGCACCGGGTCAATCGCTTCGTAAGTTGGTCCGGCGGTGATCAACACACGTTGCCCGGCCAGCGGCTTGGGTGCAAAAAAAGCGATCACATCATCCAACAACTGGTCTGGCTCCAGCATGCGACCGTCACCGGTTTCGCCGCAGGCCTGAAAACCACTGCCAACGCCCAGCACTGTGGCGCCATCGGCCTGCAACTGAGCCAAGTTGCGCTGCGTCGCCGGGTGCGCATACATCTCACGGTTCATGGCCGGCGCCAGCAGCAAGGGCACGCTGCCGATGGGCCGAGCCAAACACATCAGGCTGAGCAAATCATCTGCACGCCCGTGCAGCAACTTGGCCATGAAATCGGCGCTGCACGGTGCGATCAAGATCGCATCCGCTTCACGCGACACGTTGATGTGCGCCATGTTGTTGGTCTCGCGCGGGTCCCATTGGCTGGAAACAACCGGCCGACCACTCAGGGCTTGCATGGTGACGGGGGTGATGAACTGGGCTGCGGCCTCAGTCATCACCACTTGCACCGTCGCGCCCGCCTTGATCAGCGCGCGACACAGTTCGGCCGCTTTGTAACAGGCGATGCCGCCAGACAGGCCCAAGACGATGTGTTTGCCCGCCAGATCGCCAAGGGCGGGGCTTTCGATTGCTTGAATACTCATGTTGCGCAATGTACTAGATGCAGCCAAGGTGTTGGTAAAGCCGGTGTTTTCTGCGCCAGTTTCGACCTCCCTAAGGCCAGAAACAGCTTGCCGCCGCCTATAATCCTCGTTTACCACCTCAGCGAACGTACAGTTCGTCTTGACATGACCAAATTTGTCTTCGTCACCGGCGGTGTGGTGTCTTCCCTCGGCAAGGGAATCGCCTCCGCCTCACTGGCCGCGCTCCTCGAATCACGAGGCCTCAAAGTCACTCTGATCAAGCTGGATCCCTACATCAATGTGGATCCGGGCACGATGTCGCCCTTCCAGCACGGCGAGGTGTTTGTCACCGAAGACGGCGCCGAGACCGATCTTGATTTGGGCCATTACGAGCGTTTCGTTGAAACGCGGATGCGCAAGTCCAACAACTTCACCACCGGCCAGATCTACAAAAGCGTGCTTGAAAAAGAACGCCGTGGCGATTACCTCGGCAAAACGGTGCAGGTCATCCCACACATCACCAACGAAATTCAGGACTTCATCAAACGCGGTGCGCGTTTTGACACGCCGGAAGCTGTCGATGTGGCGATCGTTGAAATTGGCGGCACGGTGGGCGACATCGAGTCCCTGCCTTTCCTTGAAGCGGTGCGGCAAATGAGTTTGCGCATGGGCCCGAACAACACGGCTTTTGTGCACCTGAGCTACGTGCCTTGGATTGCCGCTGCTGGCGAGCTCAAAACCAAACCCACACAGCACACCGCCAAACAACTGCGCGAAATCGGCATCCAAGCCGACGTCTTGCTGTGCCGCGCTGACCGCCCGATCCCGACCGAAGAACGCGACAAGATTTCGCTGTTTTCCAACGTGCCCGAGTGGGGCGTGATCTCCATGTGGGACGTCGACACCATTTACAAAGTGCCGCGCATGCTGCACGAACAAGGCCTCGACGGCCTGATCTGCGACAAGCTGCGCCTGAACACGCCGCCAGCCAACCTCAAGCGCTGGGACGACTTGGTCTACGAAACCGAGCATCCGCAGCACGAAGTGCACATCGCCATGGTCGGCAAATATGTTGATTTGAGCGACAGCTACAAGTCGCTCAATGAAGCCGTTCGCCACGCCGGCATGAAGAACCACGCCAAGGTGGTGATCGAGTACATCGACTCCGAAACCATCACGCCTGACAACGTCTCGCGGCTGGCCAAATTCGACGGTATTTTGGTGCCCGGCGGCTTCGGCAAGCGCGGCGTTGAAGGCAAAATTTGCGCCGCCCGCTTTGCCCGCGAAAACAAGGTTCCCTACCTTGGCATCTGCCTCGGCATGCAAGTGGCGACCATCGAATTCGCCCGCCATGTGGCTGGCATGACCGACGCCAACAGCACCGAATTCGAGCCCACCAGCCCGTACCCAGTGATCGCGCTGATCACTGAATGGAAAGACGCCGACGGCACCATCAAGACCCGCAGCGAAAAGTCTGACCTCGGCGGCACCATGCGCTTGGGCGCTCAAAGCTCCGACGTCGCTGAAGGCACCTTGGCCCATCAAATTTACGGCAGCGTCGTGACCGAACGGCATCGGCACCGCTACGAAGCCAACGTCAATTACCTGGACAAACTGCGCGCCGCAGGCTTGGTCATTTCAGCCCTGACCCAACGCGAGCACTTGACCGAAATGGTCGAGCTTCCGCAGTCGGTTCACCCTTGGTACATTGGCGTGCAATTTCACCCCGAATTCAAGTCAACCCCGTGGGATGGTCACCCGCTGTTCAACGCTTACATCAAGGCAGCGCTCGATCATCAAACAATCGACAAATCACTCAAGGTAGCAGCATGAAACTCTGTGGCTTCGACATCGGTCTTGACCAGCCGTTTTTCTTGATCGCCGGCCCTTGCGTGATCGAGTCTGAGCAGTTGCAGATGGACACGGCCGGCACGCTGAAAGAAATTACCGCATCGCTGGGTATTCCTTTCATCTTCAAATCCAGCTACGACAAAGCCAACCGCTCCAGCGGCACCACTTTTCGCGGCCCGGGCATGCTCAAGGGTCTCGAGATTCTGGCCAAGGTCAAGCGTGAGTTGGGCGTTCCCATCTTGACCGACGTGCATTCAGAAACCGACATCGCGGCGGTTGCCGCTGTCGTCGACGTGCTGCAAACGCCGGCGTTTTTGTGCCGCCAGACCGACTTCATCACCGCCGTGGCGCAATCCGGCAAGCCGGTGAACATCAAGAAGGGCCAGTTTTTGGCCCCGGGCGACATGAAAAATGTCATCGACAAAGCCCGTGCCGCTGCGCGCGAAGCAGGCCTCGACGAAGACCGCTTCATGGCCTGTGAGCGTGGCGCCAGCTTTGGCTACAACAACCTCGTGTCG
>CANFSO010000026.1 GCA_947449895.1 Comamonadaceae bacterium | reverse complement strand
GTGGTGAATGACGTTGAGTACTTTGACGACAGCAAAGGCACCAATGTCGGCGCCACCGTCGCGGCCCTGAATGGACTCGGCCCAGACCGCCGCCTGGTGTTGATCTTGGGCGGTGAAGGCAAGGGCCAAAACTTTGCGCCGCTGGCCGAGCCGGTGGCGCGCTATGTGCGCGCCGTGGTGCTGATCGGGCGCGACGCGACTTTGATTCAAGCTGCGATCGAGGACTCAGGTGTTGACATGCTGGCAGCCGATTCAATGGTGGCAGCTGTAGAGCTTGCAGCCAGCCTGGCACGGGCTGGCGACGCCGTGCTGATGTCACCCGCCTGCGCCAGTTTCGACATGTTCGACAACTATGGCCACCGGGCTCAAGTGTTCTGTGATGCAGTGCAAGCGCTGGCACTGGACGCGGGAGTTTCTGTATGAGCATCAGCGCACGCCTAGTGGGCTGGATCGGCTCGCCCCAGGACAGCAATGAGAAGTTGCCGGTTCGCACCAGCCTAGACCGCATCAGCAATTCCGCGCCAGTACGCTTGCTGGGCTTTGACCAAGCGCTGGTCGGCGTGACGTTGGCGCTCGTGCTGTGGGGCTTGATCATGGTCTATTCGGCCTCCATCGCAATGCCTGATAACCCCCGGTTTTCACGCTATGCACATAACCACTTTTTAATTCGTCACATTCTGTCGATGTGTTTGGCCTTGGTCGTGGCCTTCGCCACATTTCAAGTGCCTCTGACGGTGTGGGAGAAATTTGCACCGTGGTTGTTCATCGGCTCTTTGGTGCTGCTGTGTCTTGTCTTGCTGCCTTTCATTGGCAAGGGCGTGAACGGCGCGCGCCGCTGGATCTCGCTGGGTTTCATGAACTTTCAGCCGTCTGAATTGGCCAAGTTTGCGGTCTTGATTTATGCCTCCGACTACATGGTCCGCAAGATGGATGTGAAAGAGCGATTCTTTCGCGCCGTGCTGCCGATGGCCGCCGCTGTGGGTGTGGTGGGTGTGCTTTTGTTGGCTGAGCCTGACATGGGCGCTTTCATGGTGATCTCGGTCATTGCCATGGGCATTCTGTTTTTAGGTGGTGTCAATGCACGCATGTTCTTTGCCATTGCCACCGTGGTCGTGATCGCCTTTGGTCTGATGGTGGCCATGAGCGAATGGCGGCGTGACCGGATTTTTGCCTATCTCGATCCGTGGGATGCCAAGCATGCGCTCGGCAAGGGTTACCAGTTGACGCACTCGCTGATTGCTTTTGGGCGTGGCGAATTTTTTGGTGTCGGGCTGGGTGGCAGCGTCGAGAAACTGCACTGGTTGCCAGAAGCACATACCGATTTTTTGCTGGCCGTGATTGGCGAAGAATTTGGTTTTGTCGGCGTGGTGGTGTTGCTCGGACTGTTCTTGTGGCTGACGCGCCGCATCATCCACATCGGTCGTCAGTCGATTGCCCTCGACCGTTTGTTTGCCGGGCTGGTGGCGCAAGGGGTTGGTATTTGGATCGGCTTTCAGGCTTTCATCAACATGGGTGTGAACCTGGGCGCTTTGCCGACCAAGGGACTGACCTTGCCTTTGATGAGTTACGGCGGATCGGCCATTCTCATGAACTTGGTGGCCTTGGCTGTGGTGCTGCGTATTGACTACGAAAATCGCGTGCTGATGCGGGGAGGCAGGCTATGACTCGCCCTCGCACAGCCCTCGTCATGGCCGGCGGCACCGGCGGGCACATCTTCCCCGGTTTGGCCGTGGCTGAAGCCTTGCGTGAGCGCGGCTGGCAGGTGTATTGGCTGGGCGGCAAGGGCCGCGTTGGCATGCCGAGCATGGAAAGCAAATTGGTGCCGGCCAGTGGCTTCGCCTTTGAATCGATTGATTTTTCAGGCGTACGCGGCAAAGGCCCGCTGACGCTGGCTTTGCTGCCGCTGCATTTGCTGAAAGCCTTTTGGCAAAGCATTCAAGTGCTGCGTCGGGTCAAGCCCGATGTGGTCATCGGTTTGGGTGGTTACGTGAGTTTTCCGGGCGGCATGATGGCTGTGCTGCTCGGCAAGCCGCTCATCTTGCATGAGCAAAATTCAGTGGCGGGCATGGCCAACCGGGTGCTTGTAGGAGTGGCTGACCGCATCTTCACGGCCTTTCCGAATGTCTTCAAAAAAGCCGAGTGGGTGGGAAATCCTCTGCGCACAGCCTTCACGCAACAGGCTGAACCGGCTCTGCGTTTTGCTGGACGTAGCGGCCCACGCAAGTTGTTGGTGGTAGGCGGTAGTTTGGGTGCTCGTGCACTCAATGAGCTGGTGCCCAAAGCGCTGGCGCTGATGAGCGAAGCCAGCCGTCCGCAGGTCATTCACCAAAGTGGCGCTCAACAAATTGAAGCGCTGCGCAGCCATTACGCACAAGCGGGCGTGGTGGCCGAGTTGACCCCCTTCATTGACGACACGGCGCAAGCCTTTGCCGATGCAGACCTCATTATTGGCCGTGCAGGCGCCAGCACCGTGACTGAAATTGCCGCAGTGGGCGCAGCGGCTTTGTTTGTGCCGTTCCCGGCCGCGGTGGATGACCATCAAACACGCAATGCCCGCTTTCTGGTCGAGGCCGGCGGCGGCTGGTTGATTCAGCAGTCTGACCTGACGCCAGAAGGCTTGGCGGGCTTGTTGCAAACCATGACGCGGGCCAATCTCTTAGAGCGGGCCGAAGCTGCGTATCAAATGAAAAAGATCAATGCCACGGCGAGTGTCGTCGCGGCCTGTGAGGAATTGGCTCGATGAAGCACGCTGTCAACAACATTCACTTCATCGGCATCGGTGGCTCGGGCATGTCCGGTATTGCTGAAGTGCTGCACAACCTTGGGTATGTGATTTCCGGCTCCGACTTGGCTGACAGCGCGACGCTGCGCCGACTCGCGGGTCTGGGCATCAAAACCTATGTTGGCCATGCGGCCGACAACCTGGCCACTGTCGACGCCGTGGTGACCTCGACGGCTGTCAAAGCTGACAACCCTGAAGTCGTGGCCGCACGCGAGAAACGCATTCCGGTGGTACCACGCGCCCTCATGCTGGCCGAGTTGATGCGCCTCAAGCGCGGTATCGCGATCGCGGGCACGCATGGCAAAACCACCACCACCAGCTTGGTCGCCAGCGTCTTAGCGGAGGCCGGACTGGACCCCACGTATGTGATTGGCGGTCGTCTCAACAGTGCCGGCACCAATGCAAAATTAGGTTCTGGCGATTACATCGTGGTCGAAGCCGATGAGTCTGACGCCTCGTTTTTGAACCTGCTGCCGGTGATGGCGGTGGTCACCAACATCGACGCCGACCACATGGAAACCTATGGTCATGACTTCGGCAAGCTCAAAGCTGCCTTTGTCGACTTTCTGCACCGCATGCCCTTTTACGGCACGGCGATTTTGTGCACGGACGATGCCGCTGTCCGCGACATTGTTTCGCAAGTCTCCTGTCCAGTTACCAGCTACGGATTCAACGAAGGCGCCCAAGTGCGCGCCCTCGATGTGCGTCACGTCAACGGCCAAATGCACTTCACGGTGCAGCGCCGCAACGGTGTCACCTTGCCGGACCTGCCGGTGGTGCTGAACCTGCCCGGCGAGCACAACGTGCTGAATGCGCTGTCGGCCATTGCGGTGGCGGTGGAGCTTGATATTCCGGATGCAGCGGTGCAAAAAGCGCTGGCTGAGTTCAACGGTGTGGGCCGGCGCTTCCAGCGTTATGGTGAGGTACCTGCCGCTACGGGCGGTCACTTCACGCTGATTGATGACTATGGTCACCACCCGGTCGAGATGGCCGCCACGCTGGCTGCAGCGCGTGGTGCGTTTCCGGGCCGACGTTTGGTGCTGGCTTTTCAGCCGCATCGTTTCAGCCGCACCCGTGATTGTTTTGAAGACTTCGTCAAGGTCATTGGTCAAGCCGATGCCGTGCTGTTGGCCGAGGTTTATGCCGCCGGTGAAGCGCCCATCGTCGCGGCGGACGGCCGTGCGCTGACCCGCGCTTTGCGTATCGCTGGCAAGTTAGAGCCGGTGTTTGTCGACGCGATTGAAGCCATGCCGCAAGCGATTTTGGACCTTGCGCAAGCCGGCGATGTGGTCGTCTGCATGGGCGCTGGTTCCATCGGTCTGGTGCCCGGCAAGGTGATTGCCATGGGAGGTGTTCATGCGCACTGACACCACTGACATGACAAGCTTGGGCAAAGTCGCCGTGCTCATGGGTGGCCACTCGGCTGAGCGTGAAATTTCACTCATGTCTGGCCGCGGTGTGCTGGCCGCTTTGCTGTCGCAAGGCGTTGACGCACACGCATTCGATCCCGCTGAGCGTCCTTTGCATGAGCTCAAGACAGAAGGCTTCACGCGCTGCTTCATCGCCTTGCACGGCCGCTTCGGCGAAGACGGCACGGTGCAGGGCGCGCTTGAATTGTTGGGTATTCCGTACACCGGCTCCGGCGTGATGGCGTCGAGTGTGTGCATCGACAAGGTCATGACCAAGCGGATCTGGCTGGCCGATGGCCTGAGCACACCGCGCTACGTTTTATTGCGCCGGGGTGCTTACAGTCCAGCCGATGTGGCCAGCGTGCCCGAAGCCTTGGGATTGCCGTTGATTGTGAAACCGGCGCGTGAAGGCTCGTCCATCGGCTTGACCAAAGTCACCAGCGCCCATCAAATGGCTGACGCCGTGGCCCAAGCCGCGCAACTCGATGCCGACATTCTGTGCGAGCAGTTCATCAGCGGTGATGAAGTCACTTGCCCGGTACTGGGTACCGGCGCTGACGCACAAGCGCTGCCTGTCATCCGCATCGTTGCCCCAGAAGGCAACTACGACTACCAAAACAAATACTTCACCGACACCACACAGTACATCGTGCCCTGCGGTTTACCAGCCGGAGAAGAAGCCACGATTCAGCAGTTGGTGTTGGCGGCCTACCAGACCTTGAATTGCCGTGGCTGGGCGCGCGCCGACGTGATGATTGACGCTGCAACACGCCAGCCTTACTTGTTGGAACTGAACACCTCTCCCGGCATGACCAGTCATTCGCTGGTGCCGATGTCGGCGCGGGCAGCGGGCATGTCGTATGAAGCGCTTTGCTTAGCCGTTCTGCAAGGAGCCAGCCTGGATCATCAGCCGGCACTATTGAGCGCGGGGTGCAGTGCATGAGCCGGGTCAAAAGCGCACCTTTCATGAAAGCCCTGCCGCTTGACGTCAGGCTGATGAACAATGCCGCTGTCGCTTTTTTGCTGGTGTTTGCAGTATTGACACTGACCTCTGTGGTCGGGTGGTTGGCGAAACAGCCAGTCTTCAGTTTGAAGGCCATACGTGTTGACAACGAATT
This sequence comes from Comamonadaceae bacterium, assembly GCA_947449895.1. Taxonomy (GTDB): domain Bacteria; phylum Pseudomonadota; class Gammaproteobacteria; order Burkholderiales; family Burkholderiaceae_C; genus Polaromonas. The sequence goes on along the minus strand of CANFSO010000026.1, from coordinate 19,581 downwards.
GACGCATAACAACGCTGCAACCTTGCGGGCTAATGTCGCCCCAAAGTTGACGGGTAATTTTTTCACGCTGGATCTGGCGCGCACCCGCAATGCTTTCGAGAACGTTCCCTGGGTTCGTTATGCGGTGGTGCGACGCGAGTTTCCTGACGGTCTACGTGTCGAACTGCAAGAGCATCAGGCCGTGGCTTTTTGGGGAAACGAGGCCGATTCGCAGTTGGTGAATAGTTTTGGCGAAGTCTTTGAAGTCAACCAAGGTGATGTGGAGGCAGAAGACTTGCCATTGCTGAATGGTCCCAAAGGGCAGTCTGCATTGGTGTTGCAAGGGTATCGGGCGGTAGCTCCTTTGCTCGAGAAGCTTGACATCACATTGACCGAGTTGGAGTTGACCAATCGCGGCAGCTGGCGTGTCTTCCTAGACGGCGGGGGCGTGATTGAAATGGGCTTGGGCAGTCCAGCTGATATTCAAGCCCGGGTGGAGCGTTTCGTCGCCACTGTGGCACAAACCTCATCCAAATTCGGGCGCAATTTGCAGTCAGCGGATTTACGCTACAGCAATGGATATGCGATCAAGTTGCGCGGCGTCACGACGGTTGCCGTCGGTGACAAACAGAACAAGAAATAAGGTTTAAGGACTATGGCCAAAGAATACAAAGATCTGGTTGTCGGGCTCGACATCGGCACCAGCAAAGTGATGGTGGTGGTCGCAGAAATATTGCTCAATGGAGAGCTCAAACTGGCGGGCCTTGGCATCGCGGCCAGCAGCGGACTCAAGCGCGGCGTGGTCGTCAACATCGACGCTACCGTACAAAGCATTCAGCAAGCGCTCAAAGAAGCCGAGCTGATGGCGGACTGCAAGATTGGTCGCGTCTACACCGGCATCACGGGTAGCCATATTAGGGGCATCAATTCAAGCGGTATGGTCGCGGTCAAAGACAAGGAGGTCAGTCAGGCCGACGTCGCTCGTGTGATTGAAACCGCCAAGGCCATCAACATCTCGACCGACCAGCGCTTGTTGCTGGTCGAACCGCAAGAGTTTGTGATCGACGGGCAAGATGTGCGCGAACCGATCGGTATGAGTGGCATTCGTCTGGAAGCCAAAATTCACATCGTCACCGGTGCGCAAAGCGCCGCTGAAAACATCATCAAGTGCGTGCGTCGCTGCGGCCTCGAAGTTGACCAGTTGATGTTGAATCCGCTGGCTTCCAGCTTGGCGGTGTTGACGCAAGACGAACGCGAACTGGGCGTGGCGATGGTCGACATCGGCGCCGGCACCACGGACGTGGCGATTTTCACAGGGGGTGCGATTCGGCACACTGCAGTGATCCCGATTGCCGGCGACTTGATCACCAGCGACATCGCCATGGCGCTGCGCACCCCGACCAAAGATGCTGAAGACATCAAAGTTGAAAACGGCTGCGCCAAGCAACTGCTGGCCGACCCGGAGCGGCAAGTTGAAGTGCCCGGGCTGGGTGATCGTGGCCCCCGGATGCTCAGCCGCCAAGCGCTGGCCGGCGTGATCGAGCCGCGCATCGAAGAAATCTACTCGCTGGTCCAGCAAGTCATTCGCGAATCAGGCTACGAGGAAGTACTGTCTTCAGGCATCGTCATCACTGGCGGCAGCGCCGTCATGCCAGGCATGGTCGAACTCGGTGAAGACATCTTTTTGAAGCCAGTGCGTCGCGGCATGCCGCGCTATTCCAGCGCACTGTCCGACATGGTCGCCCAAGCCCGCGCCGCCACTGTGATGGGCCTTCTGGAAGAAGCCCGTCTGGCCCGTATGCGCGGCTATAAGGTCTCACAAAAGGCAGGCAGCATGCACAACGCTTTCGGTAAGGTCAAAGACTGGCTAGTGGGGAACTTCTGATGATCCATTTTTCAATGCAACGTCCGGCCTCATCTTGTCCAACTCACTCAGGAGGGGCAGACCCGCCGTCATAAAAATCATGCTGAAACCAAACATTTATCCGAATCCAAGTAATTGCAAAACAAACAGGAGGCTCCCATGAGCATCGAAATGATCGAGATTGAAGAGTTCAACCAAGGTACCTTGATCAAAGTGATCGGCGTCGGTGGCGGCGGCGGAAATGCCGTTGAGCACATGATTGAAAGCGGCGTACAAGGCGTCGAATTCATCTGCGCCAACACGGACGCGCAAGCGCTTGGCCGCGGCACCGCGCACAAGACCATCCAGTTGGGTGGCAGTGGTTTGGGCGCTGGCAGCAAACCCGAAAAAGGTCGCGACGCGGCTGAACTCGCGGTCGACGATATTCGTGAAGCCATCGCCGGTGCGCACATGTTGTTCATCACCGCCGGCATGGGCGGCGGTACCGGCACGGGCGCTGCGCCAGTGATCGCGCGCATTGCCAAAGAAATGGGCATTCTCACCGTCGGCGTGGTCACCAAACCGTTCGACTGGGAGGGCGGGCGCCGCATGACAAATGCCGACAGCGGTCTGGCAGAACTTGAAGCGAATGTGGATTCGCTGATCGTCGTGCTGAACGAAAAGCTGCTCGACGTGTTGGGCGATGACATCACCCAAGACGAAGCCTTCGCACATGCCAATGATGTGTTGAAAAATGCGGTCGGCGGTATTGCTGAGATCATCAACGTGCCCGGCCATGTCAACGTCGACTTTGAGGACGTGCGTACTGTCATGGGTGAACCTGGCAAAGCCATGATGGGCACGGCCGTGGCCAGCGGTCCGGATCGTGCGCGCATTGCGGCTGAGCAGGCTGTCGCATGCCCGCTGCTGGAAGGCATTGATCTGTCGGGAGCGAAGGGCGTTTTGGTGCTGATAACGGCCGCTAAAGGCTCGCTCAAATTGAGCGAATCTAAACTGGCGATGAACACCATCCGGGCTTACGCATCACCTGATGCGCATGTGATTTACGGTACCGCCTACGACGACAACTTAGGTGACGAAATTCGAGTCACAGTCGTTGCTACCGGCTTGAGTCGCCAGTCGATTCGCCGCACAGCGCCTCCACTCCAAGTGTTGCGTACCGGCACTGACAATTTGCCTGTGCTGAACATGGCCGTCGGCAATGCAGGTCAAACCTACAATGCCAGCGCTAACGTTCAACCGGCCAGCTCGACACAGCATGACTACGGCAACATGGCCGTGCCAAGCGTTTGGCGCACCAACCGCACGCAAGCTGCAGCAAAGGTCGACGCCTTGGCATCGGGCGGCATGGATGACTTCGAAATCCCGGCCTTTTTGCGCAAGCAAGCGGATTGAACTTGTCACTTCTCGCGGCCCTTGCGCTCGCTCCGTTCAGGGGTGGGAGTGGGGCAGCGGAGCGGCATAGTCCTTATTTCCCCGCAGATCGTCGGTGCTTATTAAAATAAGCTCATGCTTGCTCAAAGAACACTCAAATCCCTGACCAAAGCGGTGGGCGTTGGCCTGCACAGCGGTCAGCGCGTTGAGTTGACTCTACGGCCCGCGCCGCCCGACACCGGCATTGTTTTTCGGCGTGTTGATTTGCCGCAGCCAGTGGAGATCGTTGTGTCCGCCGTGGCGGTGACCGACACCCGCATGGCCTCCACTATTTCAAGCGGCAACGCCAAAGTGTTCACGGTTGAGCACCTGATGTCGGCCTGCGCCGGCCTCGGGATTGACAACCTGTTCATCGACATCACTGCTGAAGAAGTGCCTATTTTGGATGGCTCGGCGGCCTCGTTCGTGTTCTTGTTGCAGTCCGCTGGCATCGCCTTGCAGCAGACACCCAAAAAGTTTGTGCGCGTGATCAAAACAGTCGAAGTCCGCGAGGGTGAGGGCGACAAACTCAAGTGGGCACGTTTGAGCCCTTATGAAGGCTATAAGCTCAGTTTTGAGATTGATTTTGACCACCCGGCGGTGGACTCTACCGGTCAGCGTGTCGAGTTCGACATGGGCGCGGGCTCCTACACCCGCGACATCGCACGGGCCCGCACCTTCGGCTTCACCAAAGACGTCGAGATGATGCGCGCCAACGGCTTGGCGATGGGTGGCGGTCTGGACAACGCCATCGTCATGGACGACTACAAGGTGCTCAACACCGAAGGCCTGCGCTACAACGACGAGTTCGTCAAACACAAGATTCTGGACGCCATGGGCGACCTGTATCTGCTGGGCAAACCTTTGCTGGCGGCCTACAACGCTTTCCGCTCTGGCCACGCGCTGAACAACAAGCTTTTACGCGAGCTGCTGGCACACCCTGAGGCTTATGAAATCGTCAGCTTCACTGACGACAAAACCGCCCCCAAAGGCTTGGCGCAACTTGCGCCAGCTTGGTAGTCCACACTTTATAAACAATCGAAACCATGCTGCTCTTTCGTTGGCTTCTCATCTTGCTCATGCTCGCTGCCGGCGCTTGCTTCGCCTTGTTCGCCATCACCGGGCAGGCACGCTTCAAGCGTTACGGGTTGCTGATTTTGAAGTGGACGCTGGTCTCGGCCTTTGGATTTTTTGCCATCTTGACCCTTGAGCGGTTGCGCTGATTGGCGGCTGGACTCAGGCTGATTTGTCCTTGTGAGCAATCAACGCTGTACCCATGAAAGCATGCGCTTGAGGGTCTCATCTCGCTGAAGGAAGTGGTGCTTTAATGCGGCCGCTGCATGCAGCAAAATCAGGCACACCATTAGGAAGTTCAGGGCCTGGTGCAGCAGCCAGAGCATCCCAGCGGCTTCTTTACTTTTCGCGATCAGATCGGGCAAAGGAATCAGGCCAAACCAGACAGTTTGAAACCCCATTGCTGAACTCATCAGCCAACCACTAATGGGAACTATCAACATGAATGCGTACAGCAATCCGTGTGCCGCTAAAGCAGCGCTTCGTTCCCAAGCCGACCTGCTGGGGAGTAAGCTTGGAGGCGGATGCCAGGCGCGAAACGCAAGTCGCGCCAGCGTGATGGCAAACACCGTGACCCCGATCCATTTGTGATAACTGTAAAGCCTGAGCTTGTCTGGGCTCAGAGCCAGCCCGTGCATGTACAGACCTAGCGGGAACGCTACAAGAATCAGTACAAACACCAGCCAGTGAAAGAGAATTGCCGCCCTGTTGTAATGCGTATTTGGCCCAGCAGTTTCTCTGTCTTGGAGCAACTGCGTGTTCATCATGACCCCGACAATTTGAACTCGACGATCACCTCATCTTGAACGGCGAGCAAACCGCCAAGCACTGAATAGGGCTTGGCGCCAAAGTCGGATTGACGCAGTACAAGCGAGCCTTCCACGCTCAAATGCTCTGGCAAGCCAGTGACAGTCAGCGGTACCCAAATCTCACGGGTTTGGCCATGCAGATCCACTGCAATCTTCGCAGCAAACTTCGGCGTTTCGCCGGATATTTGAACTGAACGAATGCGCACAAACGGAAAGCGCAGCGCCTGCAGGTTGTCTTCACCCAACATGTGTTCGCGCGTGCTGGCAATAACTTCTGGCGAGAGCTTGGACGCGAAAGCTTTCCCGAGATTTGAGCGCTCATTGGGATTGTCAATTTCAAGCTGGTCCAGTCGGAATTCAAGATCAAAGCTAGATGTGGGAGCGCCTGAAGTGGCAAGAAAAAAATAGCCTTTGAAATCAGGTGCTGACAGTACATGGTTGTGTCCGACCTTAGCTGCCTGACCGGCTCTGAATGCATAAATTCGGACTGAGGACCGCTTAGGGTCAAGGTTGAACAACTTGCCCTGTGCTTTTGAAAGTTCGGCGTAATGAGCGGTTAAGTCATTGGCACTCCCCAACGGTGCTGGACTTGTGCGTTCGCTGATAGGAGCGATGGGCGAACTGGTACAACTCACCAGAAAAACTGCAGAGATCAAGACAGCAATTGACATCAGGCAGCGGGTGAATTTCATACGGTATTCAGTTAACTCATGAATGGATGGGTAAAGAGACAGGTAAAGCATGGCGATCAATCAAACGTCATGGCACCGCTCAAGCGTTCAGCGCTTGACCCCCGTGCGCAGGCTCGCCACGGCAGGAGTCAGAAGCAACTTTACTTTGAACAAGATGACTTCTGCCACCACGCCAACTTGGTTCCAGATGCCGCCGCCGATGCCGAAATCGCTGCGGTTGATTTTGAATTCGCTGGTGATCATGGTTTTCCCGTCTGCCAGCTCTGAACTGGAAAACTGCAGCGTGATCGGTCGCGCCACGTTTTTGATGCTTAGGCTCCCCTTGGCTTCAAAGCGCCCAGCACCAAGTGCACTCATCGACGAGCTTTGAAAAGTGGCCAGTGGCGCATGCACTTTATCCAACCAGTCAGCGCCCACTGCAATGACGTCGGCCTCATCGTTGTCCGTTGTCAGCGATCCAATATCGATACGAATGGCAGCGCTGGACTTTTCAGGTTTAGTCGGATCGATATCCAGCGCAGCTTCAAATCTCTTGAACTTTCCCTTCACAGGGACCCCCATCTCCTTGACGGTGAACTCGATCTGACTTTGATCCAAGATCAAACTGAGTGGAGCGGCTTGGGCTAAGCCGGTCCAGCAAAAAAACAGAACAACAGGTGTGACGAGTCGTTTCAAAAGCGTCTGCACTTTACAAGCCGGTTAAGGCTTTAACTGCCCGCGAATCTCACCACCTTTGTTGATTGCACTGTGCACATTGACGTACAAATGGCCCTTCTGAAAACTCTCAAACTGAGCGTCTGTAAGTTTGGCACCGACTGGGACAGACCAAACGTTGTCTGCCGTTTTGGCCATCGGGACAATGACCGGACCATTGGCATTTGGCGTTGCGGCCTCATGAATGTGTGCCATGGTCGGCTCCAAACCTGAAACGGTGATGCTGCCGCTGACAGACTTGTCGGCGCCAACTGTGACAATGCCGCTGCCAGATGCAGTTGTCATGACTGCGGGTACTTCTTGCGCCCCAGTTAACTGAATATTCACAGGTTGTGCGACGGCCGAAAGTGAAAGAATGGCACCAAAAAGACCGAGCCCACTGAGGGCAATTGCTAGAGTCCTTGAGGAAAATTTTGTGTTGGAAAAAAGTTTTTTCATGGTTTTCGCCTTTCTATTTTCTGCAGGATTTTGAGCATAAAACCTTGTGCAGAATTCCACTTTACAGGGGCTGTATTTTTTCGTTACCCATCATGGTGAATGCCCCAGAAAATCTGCAGGGTCTCCTTTAAGGCCAGTGCGGCAGAGCATTCAGCTGTTCAATCTGGAGCCCGATTAAACCGAACGTGATGCCTTAACGCATTGGCTTTGTCCCTGAGCGTGAATATTCTGGGGGACCCTTCAAAGCCGCGTGTTCCGGGCGCTTTCGCTCAGAATCGGCCGACACAAATTTTGTACCCATCAGCGTCGAAGCCTACGACCATCACATCCAACTCACGCGCCTCAGAGAGGTCGCTCACGGTGCCGAGTTAGCACCAGTTGCGGATGACGTGAAGCTGGCTGTTTATTTTCTGTGTGCTCATCCTCGCAACCTATATTTTCATCGTGCTCAGTCAATCCGAATGCACCAGGGTAAGGCCAGCAGGCCACGCGCAAAGCCTCCAAGCTGGTGAAGAAGCATTGGCCATAGGCTTCTGGGCTTTCGTCACTTCGAATAGACGACCTCAGGCAGTCCTTACGCCAATTTCACCTGCCGTACGGATATGGGTGATACGGCGCGTCTGACGTTGCAAGTTGACTTCGTCAGGGTTGCGCAAATGAGAAAGTACACGGCTTCGCCGGTTGATGCTCTTGCCAATGTAAAGCGGCAGATCGGCCGCCATTTAACGCCAGTGTATGGGGTACACGTAAAGACGAGCCAGATCAACATGTGGGTGATGGTTGGCGGGCATGGACCAGACTTGCATTTTGAACCTCTAAGGCTCTGTTTTTAATTTTGAATTACTTTATCGCTACGACCAGCAAGTTTCAGCCGCCTACCGTTATTGGTGTTGATGACCTAGATGGAGACTCCGGTGGACATGAAGTCATCAGGTAGTGTCACTCGAATTGCTTGCATTGATCGTTCAATCAGTGCACTGACCATTGAGGGCTGTGCTTTGAATGCATGAGGAACAGCACTGCAATTTCACGCAAACGGCCTTGCTGTGGTGGTCAATTGGCAATGACAACAATTGACCTTAATGCTGTCGATCGACAAGCCACCGACCACCAATACAGCTGGGCAAAATTCGCGAGGAAAAAAGTGTAAAAAAGTTAGAATAAATGACCATATTGAACTGGTGGCATCATGTCAAATCTAGTACGGAGTCAGTCCTGCTCAAACACGGCTTCAGCGCAAACTAGGCTGAAAAGTATTGGCTTGAATTGCAGCCTATGAAACTCATTCACAGCCGAAACGGTATAGCACTGTGCCTCAGTCTGTGGTCAAGCATGGGGACGACGCAAACACTGAGTGACCCCGAATTGGGCTTGCGCATCATGGCCCACCGCCAGCAAGGCAACTGCGTCACCTGCCATCAGATCAGCGTGTTGCGCGATGTCAATGGAATTGACGGCGCAGCTGGTAAGCAAGGCAATTTTGGCCCCTCTCTCGATGGCGTGGGCAACCGCTATAGCTTGGCGCAGCTGCGCCAATGGGTGCTGGATGCGCGCCGCATGAACCCCAACACCCTCATGCCTCCCTTTGGCACGCTAGAAGGCACAGCACAAGCCAGTCCATCACACCCGATTCTTAGCTTGGAAGAAATAGACAATGTGACAGCAGCCTTAGCGACTTTGCGCTAAAGTGCGAAATCATGTTGAATTCGCAAACACCACTGGCTCGTCGTTCCTGCCTCGCGCGCTTAGGCATAGCTGCGGTGGCGTTGTGCGGCAAGTCACATGCATCGTCCGCAACAGACCCCAACTCACAAGCTGACCTACTTTCCCGCGGGTTACAAACCGTCGGCATTGAAGTCACAATGCCAGCCCTTGCTGACAACAACAATGCCATTCCTTTGCAGTTCACGCTGCAAGCGCCTGCAGGTCAACAGTTGGTTGGCTTTGAAATTATCGCCCCCGAAAACCCAAACCGTGTCATCTTGCGGCTCAAACTAGGGCAACCCAAAGCACGGTTGACATTCAGCACCCGTATTCGCCTCGCCATGACACAGGAGGTCTGGGTATTGGCACAACTCAACGATGGAGCAAGTCTAGGACGCCCCACCCACACGGTGGTCACCGCGACAGCTTGTTTTGACGAGACCTGAATAACATGTCGCAATCGCTCGATCTTCGTGTTCGCCTGTCGCTTTCTGGGCCTTTGCGTCCTAACGCTGACGTGGAAGTGCGTTTATTAATAGGGCACATGATGGAAACAGGATTTCGATACGACGGTTCAGGCGTACATGTGGCAAAAGACATTTTGCAATTCGTCAAAGTGCACATGGGTGATGCGCTGATCTTTGAAGCCGAGTTAGGCACTGGCATGGCCGCCAACCCCATGTTATTTTTTTCGTTCACCTTGCCACCGCAAGCGGCCGACATGGTGGTGAGCTGGGCAGACCACCAAGGTCGAACAGGCCAAATGCGCCAGCCCGTGCGCTACAGCTAAACGCCATGCACCGACGCAGCTTCTGGCCATGCATGCTGGGTTTGGCCATAGGACTCGGACAGCCAACGAGTGCACAAACACGGCTCAGCGGCAACCAGTTTTTAACGCCACAGCTGCAAGCCATGCAGCAAGACGCTGATGTCAACCCGATCTCACTGTGGGTTGAAAAAGGCCAAATGTTGTGGCGCAACGACTGTCAAAGTTGCCATCACTCACCCGCGACTTTGCGCACATCGGCCGCTGAATACCCGCGCTTGATCAGTCGCAACAACAACATGCGTTTGATCAATCTAGAAGATCAAATCAATGTGTGTCGCCAGCGTGTGGGTCAACACCCCAAGGGCTTGGAAGACGACGACACACTGTCACTCAGTGCCCTGCTTCACAGCGTTGCCAAGGGACAAAAAATTCACGCACAAGCGCCAGCGGATGCTGCAGGCCAGCTACGGTGGCGGGACGAGTTAGCTCAAGGCGCACAACTCTACTCCACACGCATAGGACGTCTTAACTTGGCTTGTATGCATTGCCACGATGGCAAGGTAGGCGCCAACCTTCGTGCCGAGATAGTCAGTCCGGGACATCCCTCTGGCTTTCCCATTTACCGTTTGAATTGGCAAAACATGGGGTCGATCGACCGCCGTTTGCGTGCCTGCTACTCTGGCGTACAGGCCATGTTGCCGGCGCCAGGTAGCGCGAACCTGAGACAGTTGGAGCTGTTCCTGAAGGTACGTGCAAACGGCATGCCGTTAGACGGCCCGTCGATTCGACGCTGACGCCAGCGAGCAGCAGCAAGGCCTGCCTGAGACCTTGCTGCACACCGCACTTACACCAAGGTCAAGCCATGTTTGCGCAGTGGTAAGTCACGCTGCGGTTTACCAGTGGCTGCATAAATCGCATTGAGAACTGCAGGGCCCACGACGCAAATGGTGGGTTCACCCACGCCACCCCAGAAGTCGCCAGTGGGCACCAAAACGGTTTCCACCTTAGGGGTTTCTTTCAGGCGCATCAGAGGGTAGGTGTCAAAGTTGCGCTCTTTCATGCGGCCTTTCTCCACCGTGTTTTCACCCAAGAAGACGCCTGACAAGCCCATCACCACCGAGCCCTCAATCTGAGCCCTCACTTGAGCGGGGTTGACCACATGGCCCGAGTTCAGAGCAAACACCATGCGGTGAATCTTGACTTCACCCTTGGGCGACACCGACACCTCGGCCGTCGCAGCAGAGTAACTGGCATAACCCATGAATTGCGCAATGCCGCGGAAAACACCCGGAGGCAGTGGCTTGCCCCAATCACCCGCTTCAGCCGCTGCGTTGAGTACACCCAAATGCTTGGGGTGGTTCTTCATCATGGCGCGACGAAACTCCAGGGAGTCCTTGCCCGCAGCGCGTGCGCACTCTTCAATGAAGCACTCCATGTAAATGCCGTTTTGGTTGGTGTTCACACCACGCCAAGGACCCACAGGCACATGGGTGTTGCGCATCACGTATTCGGTCAGCAAATGAGGGAAGGTGTACCCCAGTTGGGCGTCGCCAGCTTCCTCCCAAAAACCCTGCAATTGGCGGACGTCTTTGTTGTTCTTGATGGCCAAGGGTGCTAACAAAGCATTCAACGACTGACCGGACACGCGCACATGAAGCCCGGTCATATTGCCTTTGTCGTCAATGCCGGCAGACATCTTGGCCATTGAGATGGGCCGGTAAAAGTCGTGGGTCATGTCCTCTTCACGGCTCCAGACCAGCTTGATCGGCTTGCCCGGAAACTTTTTGGCCACCTGTGCAGCCTGATTCACATACTCTTGGTGTCCCCCACGACGGCCTAGGCCACCCCCCAAGTCCATCTTGTAGACATCGCACTGCGCCAACGGGAAACCAGTGGCTTCAGCCAACGCTGCCAGTGAGCCTTCGGCACTTTGCGTGGGCACCCATGCCTCAGCGCGGTTACCTGTGATGCGCACCGTGCAGTTCATCGGCTCCATCGTGGCGTGAGCCAAGAAGGGACTGGTGTAAGTGGCCTCCACTCTCTTCACGGCTTGCGCGATGGCGGCGGGTGCATCGCCTTCTTTGCGTTGCCAGAAATCGCCTTCGGCCGTCAAACCTTCGCGCAACATGGCGTCGATGGTGGCGCTGGATGCGTTGCCATTCACGCCGTCGTCCCACACCACCGGCAGTTCAGCCAAGGCGGTCTTAGCGCGCCAGAAGGTGTCTGCCACCACGGCCAAGGTGCTGTCGTTGATTTTGACGACACCTTTGACGCCACGCATCTTGGCGATCTTGCTTTCGTTGTAACTCACCAACTTGCCCCCAAAGACGGGGCTTTGCATCACAGCCGCGTTAAGCATGCCGGGCAACTGTAAGTCGATGCTGAAGGTTTTGCGCCCGTCCACCTTGTCGGCCGTGTCCAAGCGACGCATCGACTTACCGGCAATGCGCCATTGACTAGGTTTCTTTAAGACGATCTTGGCAGAATCGGGCAGGGTGAGTTTGGCCGCGTCGTCAGCGACTTTGCCGTAACTGAGCGTTCGACCCGAGATAGCGTGCGTGATCATCCCTTCTTTGGTCATCACTTCGGCCACTGGCACATTCCAGCGGTTGGCCGCAGCTTGCATGAGCATCTGGCGTGCCGTAGCACCCCCTCGGCGCACGTAATCGTGCGAGGTCCGAATGCCACGACTGCCGCCGGTAGACATGTCGCCCCAGGCACGCTTGCGCGCCAAGCTTTGACCGGGGGTTGGCATTTCTGTGGTGACTTTGGACCAATCGCAATCCAGCTCTTCCGCGACCAATTGAGCCAGACCCGTGCGCGTGCCTTGACCCATTTCAGAACGGGCAATGCGAATCACCACCGTGTCATCGGGTTTAACCACCACCCAGAGGTTGATTTCGTTAGGAGTCAGTGTGGTGTACGCGGCTTGTGCAATGGCGTCTGGCGCAAAGCTCAGACCCAAGGCCAAACCACTGCCAACAGCAGCAGTGCTTAGCAAGAAGTGGCGGCGCGACGTGTTGAGTGTGGAGGTGTCTGTCATGATGTGTTTCCTCAGGCTTGTGCGTTGATGTCAACAGACTCATAAGACGCCAAAACGTCGCCCAACTTCATTTGACCTGCAGCCACATGGATGGCATCACGAATGCGCTGGTAGGTACCGCAACGACAAATATTACTCATCGCTGCGTCAATGTCAGCGTCTGTGGGCCTAGGGTTTTGCGCCAGCAAAGCCGCAGCAGCCATCACCTGACCGGATTGGCAATAACCGCATTGCGGTACATCCAATTCGGTCCAAGCCTTTTGGACGGCATGGGTGGCATTTTTTGACAGCCCTTCAATCGTGGTGACCTTCATCTCGCCGACGGCCGAAACGGGAATAGAGCACGACCGCGCGGGCTTGCCATTGAGGTACACCGTACAAGCACCACATTGCGCCACACCACAGCCATATTTGGTGCCTGTCAGCCCCAGCACTTCCCGCAGCGCCCAGAGGAGAGGCATTTCCGGTTCGGCGTCGACATTGCGCACGGTTCCATTGACGTTGATTTTCATAACTTGTCTCCTTTTGTAATTTATCGATAAAGTTTGCCGTACTTTTGATAATTCTGCACTGACGGGGAGCAATCGGTCAACAATCGATGATTTGCAGTGCTGCCTCAGGCGTTTCATGGATATCTAAGTACGACATTTCCCCAACGCCCAGTTCTTTTTTACGTCAGCTCGACTTAATCTCAAGGGTTAACACTTTAAAACCCCCGATAAAGGTCATTCGCTAACGTCTGCTACTGTTAAGGATGGGCGCCGTGTAAGCGCCGAAGGACGAAACTGAGCTGCAAGGCGGGGCAGATCGTTACCGGCTGCGCCCATCCCGATATGCCCCATCCATATTGCCACCCAAGCCACTGGCTTGGGCCAGTCTGGCCATGGCCGGCCCTACGTGCGCATGTGTGATGGCCAAGCCCAAGGCGTCGGCGGCGTCCTTGCCGGGCAATGACGGCAGTTTGAGAAGTCGCATGACCATTTCTTGTACCTCCGCTTTGCCCGCTTTGCCGTAGCCCGCGACGGCCTTTTTCATCTGTAAGGCGGTGTATTCGCTGACAGGCAAGTCACTCGACACTAGGGCTGTGATGCAGGCACCGCGGGCTTGGCCCAGCAGCAAAGTGGCTTGTGGGTTGACGTTGACAAAAATGATTTCGACCGACGCTTGATCGGGTTGGTAGCGGGCGACCACTTCGCGCACGCCGTCATACAAAACCTTGAGCCGCCCCGGCAGCGGCCCACCCACCATGTGCGTGGTTTTGATAGTGCCGCTGGCAACATAAGTCAGCGTCTCGCCATCGACATCGATGACGCCGAAACCGGTGATTTGCAGCCCGGGGTCAATGCCTAAAATGCGCATGGCTGTTGTGTTGGTTTGTCATCAAGGCAAAGAGACCGCGCCCATGCGCGCGACGATGGTGTTGGCCCGCGAGGCGAGGTACTCCGAACTAGGCCGAGTCTCAAAATAACGCGGACGAGGCAGCATCACCGCGAGCCGAGCCGCTTCGTAGGGGCTGAGCCGGGCGGCTGGTTTGCGAAAGTAGTGTTGAGCCGCAGCCTCGGCGCCAAAAATGCCTTCACCCCATTCGACGTTGTTGAGGTAAATTTCCAAAATTTGCTGCTTGTCCAACAGCGCTTCAAGCAGCAGCGTGAGCACCAGTTCTTCACCTTTGCGCAGCAGCGTGCGTTCACCCGACAAAAAAAGATTTTTGGCGAGCTGCTGGGTGATGGTCGAGCCGCCAATGATTTTGGGTGTTTTGGCGACAAGTTTCTGGGGCGCTTGAGCGGCGCTGGTTTTTTTCCCTTTTTGTCGCTTGGCGTCCTCAGCTGCGATCCGATCCGCTTGTTTTTGTGCACGCTGCTCAGCAGCAGTATTTTTCCCCCAGGCCTTTTCCAGTGCCTCCAGATCCAGCCCGTCATGCTCGGTGAAGCTGGCGTCTTCCGACGCTATAACAGCCCGCTTCAAGTTCACGGAAATTTGTGCATACGGGACCCAGCTCTGTCGCCATTTGAGTGAGCCGGTGGCCTCCACCACGCGGAAGATTTCAGAGCGCTGAAAAGCGGTGGATTCCGGTGTAAGCACGGCCATCAATGCAATGCGGCCGACAAAATAAAGCTGCAATGACAGCACGGCCACGAGCAGCAGCATGAGCAGCTTGAACAGCGGCCGTAGCACGCTTCTCAAAGCCAGGCTCATGGCTGCGCTGCCCGCATGCCAGGCCTAACGCGCGCTGATGTGCCATGGGAGATTCGGTTGCCGATGGCGACACAAAGGTTCATTTTTTGGGCTCGCCTCATGATCCGTGTCGAGATCACTGGGCGCGACCCCGCAGCAGGGCTTGCAGAAGCACTAAAACGCCGCCGTTTACGCTGCGGGCACGCTGTTGGGGTTGGTTGCATCATTGTCTGGCTCGTTCAGGTCTACGGCGATCGAGATGGGGCCGGCGGCGAACTCTGACTCCTCGGAGTCCAAGTCTTCCTCTCCAGCAGCTGCGGCGTCTTCCGGCTCGGTGTCTAGCCGCTCGATCACGGTGCTGTGAATGTCCAGCGTGATTTCGTCAATCTCGCCCAGCTTGACGCGCACCCGTGCGCCGCGTGGCAGGCCTTGCGCGCCCGCTGCTGGCAGCACCAGCGGCAAGTCATCGGCGCGCACCAAGTTGTCTTTGAAGAAGGTCGCGGTGAGTTCGGTGATGCCGTTTTGCTGCAAGTACTTGAGCGTCCAATAACGCTCGATGCCGGACTGAAAACCGTTGTAGGCACTGTAGGCCGCATCGAAGCCAGAGATGATGGCGAAGAGCTCGGTGTCGCGTTGCTTGAACGGTGCGGCCAGTGCGGCGGTGCGGCCATGTCGCACGCAAGAAATAATCTGCCACTGGTTCACCAAGTCGACATAACGGCGTAGCGGTGAGGTGCTCCAAGCGTAGCTTTTGACGCCAATGCCAGCGTGCGGCAAGGCCTTGGTGCCCATGCGCACTTTGACGCCCGGCGCCATGCTGGCTTGGCTGCGGTAAATGCCCGGCACGCCATGCTCGGCCAGCCATTCGCCCCAAGTGCTGTTGGCCAAAATCATGGCCTCAGCGACGATCAAATCCAGCGGTGCTCCGCGCTGGCGAATGCTGATGCTGACAGCTTCGTCACCCTGCGGTTCGCCGCCTGAAGGGTTGTCGAGTTTGAAGTTGTAGTCGGGCCGATTGAAGTTTTCGGGCTTGCCGCGCACCACTTCGCGCTGCGCCTTGAGGTGCCGCGCAAGTCTATGCAAAAAGCACAGCTCCACGCCCCAGGCGACATCGGCCGGGGGCGCGCTGGCCAGGGCGGTTTCAAAAAATGCTTCAGTGAAGGTGGTGTCGAGTTTGTCGTGGCGCAGGTTGCTGATGATCGGCACGAGGTCGAGCCGCGTGACGGTCTCGCGAATCTCCAGCGTGGCTTCGTCCAGCGTGACGTAGAGCGACAAGGCCGGGCAGTTGCGGCCCTCTTGCAGCGTGTAGTTTTGCACCACTTCGTCGGGCAGCATGGTCAGCTTGTAGCCGGGCATGTAGACCGTCGACAAGCGCGCCCGGCCGAGCGCGTCGATGGCGCTGCCGGGTTGCACCGCGAGTCCGGGCGCTGCGATGTGAATGCCCAGCGTGATGCTGCCGCTGCCGAAGCCTTGCACCGACAGTGCGTCGTCAATTTCCGTGGTGCTGGAATCGTCGATGGAAAAAGCCCGCACATCAGCCAAAGGCAATTCGTCAGGCGCAGCCGGCGCTTGCAAGGCCGGAAAGCCGGTGCCTTTGGGGAAGTTCTCGAATAAAAAGCGCTTCCAGTGGAACTGGTAGGCCGAGGCAATCGCGCCGGCGCGCTGCAGCAAGTCCAGCGGTTGCAAATGCGTGGCCCGCGCCGCTTCGACCACGGCTTTGTATTCAGCGCTGTTTTTGTCGGGCTTGAAGAGAATCTTGTACAGCTGCTCGCGCACCGGGTCTGGACACTGGCCTTGCGCCAGTTCTTCGGCCCAGCCGGTGATTTGCGCGGCGAGTAGTTTTTTCTTCTCGATACCGGCCAGCGCCAGCTGCAAGATATCGGCCGGGGCTTTTTTGAAGCGCCCTTTGCCAGCGCGGCGAAAGTAGTGCGGCGACTCAAACAACCGGAACAAGGCAGCGGCCTGTTGTTCAATACTAGGCGCTTGGCTCGGGTCGGCGCTGAAGTAGTCACGCGCCATGTCGGCAAAACCGAACTCTTCGTCGCTGGCGAATTCCCAGGCCAAGTCAAGGTCAATCTCCAAACTCAGCAACTGGCCTTTGGCGACCAATTCGGCGGGCGCGGGTTTTTCGAACTTCAGCAGGGCGTGGGCGGCTTTGACCTTGACCCGTTTGCCGGAGTCCAGTTCGACCTGCAGTGAGGCGTCGGATTCCGACAGGATGCGGCCGGCCAGAAATTTGCCGGCTTCTTCAAACAATGTATGCATGCGCCGAATTGTCCCATGGGCCCCGGCCCGGCGCAGCAGTTTCAGGCCAAGTCTAAAAAGGCCATAACTTCGTCCAAGTGGTCGTCGAAATCGCTGAGGGCGTGGTCGCCGCCTTCGAGCAGCTTCAGGCGGGCCGCAGCAAAGCGAGCGCTCATCTCGCGCCAGTCCAGCACTTCGTCACCTTTGGCGATGATGGCCAGCAGGCGCTCGGGCTGCGTCAAGGGGCCGGTTTGGAGATCTCGCAGCTCTTGCACAAACTCTGGTTTGAAGAAAAAAGTCTCCAGCGGGTCGTGCCAGCTGGTTTGCTCACCGATGTAACGGCTCAAGTCCCGCGCCGGGTCTATCGCCGGATTCAGTAAGACGGCTTTGCAACCGGTTTGTGCGGCGATCCAGGTCGCGTAAAAGCCGCCCAGTGACGAGCCGACCACGGCCATGTTTTTGGCTGGCCAGTTCGTGATGCCGGCCATCAGCATTGCCATGGCTTCCTTGGGTGACGGCGGCAACTGTGGGCACCACCAATGCACTTGTGGGTGACGGGTCTGGACGGCGTCGGCCATTTTCATGGCCTTCATGGAGCGCGGCGAGGAGCGAAAACCGTGCAGGTAAAGCAGGTGGGTCGTGGTCATTCGGCCATGTTAGCTGGGCTGACGGGGACCCACGCGAACGGCCGCTGACAGATAATTAGTGCATGGCTGTCATTTTTGAAAAACCCTCTTTACTGCGTCGCATCGCGCCCCTGTTTCAAGGGTTTGACGGGCCCTTGGCTTTTGCGGTTTTTTTGTTGGCGTGTGCCGGGCTACTGATCATGTATTCGTCGGGTTATGACCACGGCACTCGTTTTGTCGACCATGGCCGCAACATGCTGATTGCCGGGGCCATCATGTTTGTGGTCGCGCAAATTCCGCCGCAGCGGCTGATGGCGTTTGCCGTGCCGCTTTACATTCTGGGTGTAGCGCTGTTGGTGGCCGTTGCGGTTTTCGGCATTACCAAGAAGGGCGCCAAACGCTGGATCAATCTGGGTTTGGTCATCCAACCCAGTGAAATTTTGAAAATCGCCATGCCGTTGATGTTGGCTTGGTGGTTCCAAAAGCGCGAAGGGCAGTTACGACCGCTTGATTTTCTGGCGGCGGGCCTGCTCTTGGTGGTGCCAGTGGGGCTCATCATGAAGCAGCCCGATCTGGGCACCTCGTTGCTGGTGCTCGCGGCTGGGTTGGCGGTTATTTTTTTCGCTGGCTTGAGCTGGCGGCTGATAGTGCCGCCGGTGCTGCTGGGCTTGGTATGCATCACCTTGGTGGTTTGGTTTGAGCCGCAACTCTGCGCTGACGGTATGCGTTGGCCGATTCTGCACGACTACCAGCAACAGCGCATTTGCACGCTACTCGACCCGACGCGTGACCCGTTGGGTCGTGGCTTTCACATCATTCAGGGGATGATCGCGATTGGCTCCGGCGGCATTTTCGGTAAGGGGTTCATGGCTGGAACGCAAACCCATCTGGAGTTCATTCCAGAGCGCACGACCGACTTTATTTTTGCCGCTTTTGCTGAAGAGTTCGGGCTGTTGGGCAACCTGCTCTTGATCGGCGCTTTCATTTTCTTGATCTTGCGCGGTTTGGCCATTGCGCTGGACGCGCCTACGCTGTTCGCCCGGCTGCTGGCGGGCTCAGTGACCATGATTTTCTTCACCTACGCGTTCGTCAACATGGGCATGGTCAGCGGCATTTTGCCGGTGGTTGGCGTGCCTTTGCCCTTCATCAGCTATGGTGGCACGGCGATGGTCACGCTGGGGCTGGCGGTCGGTATTTTGATGTCGATCGCCAAGTCGAAACGGCTGATTCAGTCCTGAGCGCGAGAAGCCCTGCCGGCCGCGCGGCTGGGGCAGACTGCCTACAATGACTTTATGCTGTCACTCAAATCCTCCCCCGGTTCGGCTCGTAAAACAGACTTTTTTGCGCCCAGTGCTCGGCCCCACGCCGATGCGACGTCAGAGCGGCTGGCGATTGCTGAAAAGCTGCTGCTGGCCCCTTTTGGGCTGACCGAAGCGCATTTGCGCCGCGCCTTGGGCGAGATCACGTCTTACGGCGTGGACGACGCTGACCTGTATTTTCAGTACACCCGCAGCGAAGGCTGGAGCTTGGAAGAAGGCATTGTCAAAACCGGCTCCTTCAGCATTGACCAAGGCGTTGGCGTGCGCGCTGTCAGCGGTGAAAAAACCGCTTTTGCCTATTCAGACGATATTTCTGAAGCCTCCCTGCTCGACGCAGCCCGCACTGTGCGGACCATTTCAGCCGCCACCAAGGCGGGCCGGGTCAAGACCAACAGCCGCAAGGTGGCTGGCAGTCGCTCGTTGTACAGCGACATCGACCCGATTGCGTCGCTCGACAGCACTGCCAAAGTCAAATTGCTGGAGCGTGTTGAAAAACTCGCCAAAGCCAAAGACCCGCGCGTGGTGCAAGTCATGGCCGGCTTGGCCAGTGAATATGACGTGGTCATGGTGGCGCGCGCCGACGGCACGCTGGCGGCCGACGTGCGGCCGCTGGTGCGCTTGAGCGTGACGGTGATTGCCGAGCAAAAAATCGCTGGCGTGAGCCGGCGCGAAGTCGGTTCGGGCGGCGGCGGTGGTCGCTTTGGCTTGGCGTATTTCG